>JANOPP010000211.1:0-40618 GCA_031421915.1 Myxococcales bacterium
CGCCACGTCCTGCGCGGCGAGGGCGAACTGCGCGGCGCCGAGGAACGCGTCCTGCCGCAAATGCAGCGGAGCGGCCCCTGAGTGCGCCGCCTGGCCGATGAACTTCAGGTGGTACCGTTCGACGCCCATCGTGCCGAGCACGACGCCGACCGGCTTCTTCATTGCCTCGAGGACGGGACCCTGCTCGATGTGGAGCTCGAGGTAGGCGATCGCATCGAGCGTGTCGAAGTACGCGCGCGCCGTGCCGAGGCCGGCGAGCGTGATGCCGTTCTCGGCGAGCGCGTCCGGCAGCTTCACGCCCTGGCGATCGACGAGGTGCGCGAGCTCGGCCTCCGCGTCGAGGGCGCCCGCGGATGCGGCTGAGCCCATGAGGCTACGGCCGAACCGCGCACCCTCCTCGTCGGCCCAGTCGACGAGGTGGATCGTCAGCGCGGGCGTGCCCGCGGCCTTCTCGCGGCGCAGGATCTCGAGCCCGGCGAGAACCCCGAGGCAGCCGTCGAGCCAGCCACCACCCGGCACCGAGTCGAGGTGGCTGCCGATCACGATGCTGTTCTTCGAACGACCGGGCAGCGTCGCCCACAGGTTGCCGGCCCCATCACGGTGCGGCGTGATGCCGAGCTCGGTCGCGAGCTTCGCCGTGAACCAGTCGCGCGTCTTGCGCCAGATCGGTCCCCACGCGACGCGCTGGGCACCTCGCTCGTCGGAGGTCAGGGTCGCGAGCTCCTCGAGGTCAGCGATCACGCGCTTCGATGTGATCTTCATGCGACGGGCACGATCGCACGGGTCGGGCGCGAGTGGCTACAGCGTGAGCTGCGTGAGCTCGATGTCGAACACGGTGTCGGTCTCCTTGTCGACGACCACCAGTGTGCCCGCGGCAGGATCGATCGCGAGGCCATCGATCGACCGCACGCCGAAGCGCGCGAGATCGTCGAGAGGAATCGACTGGCTCGAGGCCGTGTCGAACCGCGTCAGCTTCGAGCCCTGACCGAGCACGAGGCCGATGTCGGGCATGACGACCATGCCGGTGGCCGCGACGTCGGGCGCGGCCGAGTACCACTCGATGTCGACGCCCGTGGCGCGCTCGTAGCCCGCGACCTGCGCGTACTGGAATACGCCGGCAGCATCATACGTGACGGGCTGCGCGTAGAGCTTCTGGGCGAGAGCGTCGTACGCGATCGCGTCGGTGCGCTGGATCAGCGAGACCGGCGTCCCGTCGGGGAGATAGCAGAAGTGCTGCTGCAGCGTCATCGCGGACGTGTCGAGCAGGAAGCCGTCACCGATCGCGGTCAGCGCGAACAGGTTCGGGCCGAGCGCGACGAGATCGGTGAACGGGAGCGTGATCGGCGCGGTGGGGCCAGGGTTCGGCAGGTCGGCCATCCGCACGACCGGCACCGCGACCTCACCGTCGAGGCGGTAGAGGCCTGCAGTCTCGTCGAACACGAAGCGCGCACCGCCGGGTGCGATCGCGAGGCCGACGGGAGTCACGTCGCTAGCGGTCTGCATCGCCGCGCGCAGATCGAGGCTCGCGAGCGGCGGCTCGGGCCGGACCTCGGTGTCCTCGGCGCAGCCCGTGAGAGCGACCACCGCGCTGACGATTCCTCGCTTCATGGTCCCGAGCCTAGACCCGTTGTTCGGCGAGATCGACGACGGAAATCTGAGGGGGCCGAGTGAGGAGACCGCTATGTAGGGCCCCGCGCTCCACCGGAGCACGCCTCACCCGCTACGGTCCGCCCCATGAAGCGCATGGTGTTCACGATCGTCCTCGGTGCCGCGGTGCTTGCAGGCTGTGGCGGAGACAAGAAAGAGGCGGCCAAGCCCGTCGAGCCGCCCGCCCCCGTCGCTGCGCCCGAGCCGGCGCCTCCGTCCGAGCCGCCGCCGCCGCCCGCACCGAAGGAGGCGAGCACGACCCTCGAGCCGACGAAGAAGTCCAAGTCCAAGGTCACCGGCACGATCACGTTCAAGGAGGTCGAGGGCGGCCTCGAGGTCACCGCGAGCGTCGAGAACCTCAAGCCGGGCGACCACGCCTATCACGTGCACGAGACGGGCGACTGCTCGGCGCTGGATGCGTCGAGCGCCGGCGACCACTTCAATCCCGCCGGGCACAAGCACGGTGCGCCAGACGACGAGGAGCGCCACGCAGGCGACTTCGGGAACCTGACCGCCGGCAAGGACGGCAAGGCGACCAAGACGTTCGTGATGAAGGGGATCACCCTCGACGATGGCGAGACCTCGATCGTCGGCAAGGCCTTCATCGTTCACGCGAAGAAGGACGACTTCAAGAAGCAGCCCGCGGGCAACGCCGGTGACCGCGTCGCCTGCGGCGTGATCGCGCTGTCGATGTAGATCGTGCAACGTCCGGACACCCCCTCCCCGACCATGCAGGGATGGGACAGTTGTCCACGTGTAGTCTCTGCTAGTTGCTCGTGGCCATTCCCTTGCAGTCCTCGCGCGCATGCATGCGTCCGTCGACCTCCGGGGAATCTGGCTCGCCCTTCTGATCGCGATGGGGGCGCTCGTCGCCGACACCCGTGTCGCAGAAGCGTGCGGCTGTCTGTCGCCGCCTGCCGTGCCGGTCGGTGACTACGCCGTCAACCAGCGCGCCGAGCAGATCATCTTCGAGGTCGAGCCTGGCTGGGTCACGGCCCACGTCCTGATCAAGTACGCCGGCGCGCCCGAGAAGTTCGCGTGGATCATCCCGGTCCCCGAGGTCCCCGAGCTCGGCATCTCGCCGGTGTCGGCGTTCGGGTTGCTCGACAAGCTGACGGAGCCGGATGTCGGCGTCACCGTCGAGAACATCTGCCCGATCTCCGAGTGGGCGTGCAAGTACCACCAGCAGCCGTCGTGCGGCGACGACAGCGGCTACGGCAGCCCCGGCGGCCTCCTGGATGCCGGCACGAGCTCGGACGCCGTCGGTCCCTCGGAGCCACCGGTGACCGTGATCTCCGAGCAGGTCGTCGGCGACTACCAGACCGTGACGTTCCGCGCGAACGAGGCGGCCGCCGCGACGCAGTGGCTGCGCGACAACGGGTTCATCGTCAACCAGACGACGTCGATCTACATGGAGCCGTACGTCCAGGCAAACATGGTGTTCATCGCCGCGAAGCTGGTGCCCGGCGCTGGCATCAAGTCGATCAAGCCGCTGCGGATGCGCTACCGCGCACCGTTCCCGCAGGTGCCGCTGCTCCTCACGGCCGTGGCCGCCGAGCCGCACCTGACGGTCACGACCTTCCTCTACGGCACCGATGCGTTCCGGCCGATGGGCCACCCGGTGGTCTCGATCGATCAGACCAAGCTCGCGCGCGACCGCGGCGGTCGCATCAACTACCCGCAGGTGCTGTCGCGCGCTGTCGACGATGTCGGCGGCGACGGGTTCGTCGTGGAGTATCGCGGCGAACCGCCGACCGCGGCGAGTAACTTCGGCTGCTGCGGTAGCCCCTCCGACTTCTGCAATGTCGGCGGCAACGGCCAGTGCGAGTGTCCGCGCGACGAGTTCGATCGTGCCGACTGCGAGGCCGAGGGTGACCTCGTCGAGGGCGTCGCCCTGCTCGATCGACTCCAGGCCGACCACAACTCCGTCACCCGCATCACGACGCGCATCTCGCCCGAGGAGATGACGTTCGATCCGACGTTCGAGCGCGACTTCGGCGCGCTGCAGACCGGCAAGCAGTTCCTCCGCGGCAGCTCGCCGAGTCTCTCGCTGTGCGAGTCGGGCATCGTCGATCAAGATCGCTTCGAGGACATCGAAGCGCTCCAGGGCTGCGCGACCACGTACTGCGGCGTCGCCGGTCAGTGCGTCGTGACCGCGAGCGGGCCGGCGTGCGCGTGCATGCCAGGTAGCGTGGCGCAGCAGTTCGTCGACCTCGACGGTCTGTCGTCGGTCACGTGTGTTCCCGCGGTGCCGCCGGTCGACCTCCGCGCGGGCGGACTCGTGTTACCCGACGCGTGCGCGGCGCTCACGTGTGGAAGTGGCGACTGCGTCGATCGCAACGGCGTCGCCGTGTGCGCGTGCGACCCGGGAACCTCGGCCCGCCCGGGCCCGCTGACGACGCCGACCTGCGAGCCGACCCTGCTCGCGAGCCTGACGCGCGGCGCCGGTGACTACAGCGAGGCGCTCCGCGATCTCGATGTCTGCGCGCCCCCTGCCCCTGTGTGCGGTGAGTCGGGCTGGCTCGAGCACGTCGGCAGCACGCGGCCCGGTGTCGCGTGTGGCAATGTCGATCCGCCGGCCTCGGCGCAACGCCCGGGTCCGAAGCCCACGTGCGGCGGTCTGTTCGGCTTCGGGTGCGGTGGTTGCCAGGGTGGTGACGCGCCCGTTCCGACGATCGCCCTCGCCTGGATCGTCGCCGCGATGTTCGCGCGCCGCCGCCGCCGACGGGGCACGAAGGCGTCGTGATGCGGACGCTGCGATGCAGCGCTGTCCTCGTGATCGTCGCCTCGTGTGGCAGTCAGGAGACGGTGGTCCAGGCGAAGGAGCCAAGCGTCGCACTCCCCGCGGCGCGGATCCCGCGCGCGCCCGGCGTGTTCTCACCGAGCCTCGTCGCGATCGCGCCCCAGGCGACGACGACCGACCTCACGCTCGGCGAGCAGCTCGCCGACGTCGATAGCTGCGCCACCTGTCATCCCGACGCCGCGGCGCAGTGGGCGTCGAGCGCGCACTCGTTCGCCTCGTTCGGAAACCCGAGCTACCGCGCGAACGTCGAGCAGCTGCGCAAGGACCTCGGCAAGACGGCGAGTCGCCACTGCGGCGGCTGCCACGATCTCCCGCTCCTCGTCGACGGGTTGATGACAGCGGACGCGCCAATTCTTGCGAATGATCTCCGCGCCCACTCCGGCGTCTCGTGCCGGCTGTGCCACGGCGTGCAGACCACGACGCACGACGGCAACGCGAGCTTCGTGTGGAATCCGACGCCGATCGATGCGCCCGTCCTCGGCAATGCCGCCTCGATCGCGACACACAAGCGCCAGGTCACGACCAAGCTCGACGGCGATCTGTGCTCGTCGTGTCACCGCGGCTTCCTGTCTCCCGACCTGTCCCTCCCCGTCCACCTCACCGGCGTCGACGAGCCCGGGATGTGGAGGAGCTCCGGCTACACCGGCAACGGCATGGCGCGGATCGACAAGGTCGAGCAGAAGACCTGCATCGACTGCCATATGGACCGTGTGCCCGCGTCGACCGAAGAGCTCGGCGCCAAGCAGGGCACGATCGCGTCGCACCGGTTCGTCGGCGGCCACACCTGGATGGCCTCGATGCGCGGCGACACCGAGCAGCTGAGGCTGACGCAGGCCAAGCTCGAGGGCGCGGCGTCGATCGATGTCGCGGGCGCGCGGATCGTCGCGGGCGGCGTGCGCAGCGCATGGCACCTGCCGGCGGACGGGGCGCCGATCACCCGCGGCACGACGGTCGAGCTCGATGTCGTGATCCGGAACTTGCTCGTCGGTCATCGATTTCCCGGGGGCGTCCTCGACGCGCAGGACACCTGGGTCGAGATCGAGGTCAGCGATCGCCGCGGTCGCCGGATCGCCACGCAGGGTCTCTCCCACGCGACCGACGCAACCGACCAGGACACGCACGTCCTCCGCACGCTCGTCGTCGACGACCACGGTCGCGTGCTCGAGGAGCACGAGATCGCGAAGTTCCGTGCCCAGATCGCGACGCACACGATCGCACCACGCGAGGCGCAGGCCGTCCGCTACGCGTTCAACGTCCCCGCTACTCTCACCGCCGATCAGCTGCCGCTCGCGGTGACCGCGCGCCTCCGCCACCGCAGCCGCACCCTCACGATGCAGGCGGCCGCGTGTACCTCCGCGCGCACGCCCGAGGGCCAGGCATTCATCGCCGGCGCGCGCCAGACCCGCGACGTCGACCTCGATCCGTGCAAGGCGCAGCCGATCACGCGGGTCGCCGAGACCCGCATCGAGCTCGGCCGGGGCGCGCGAGTCTCGACGGCGCGCCCGGCATGGCTACGAGTCTACGAGCACGGCATGGCGCTGGTGGCGACGGTCATCCTCCGGCAAGAGGAAGCCCGCACCGTGCTCGAGGCCGCGTTGCGGATCGCGCCCGAGCCGCGCGCGAACGCGATGATCTCGGCACAGCTCGGCTGGGTCGCCGCGAAGCAGGGTCGAGCCGACGATGCGCTCCGGCTCGTCGGCGACGCGCGCGCGCAGCTCGCGATCAATAGGGTCAGGCCACCATTGGATGCCGCTGCCGGAAATGGTGGCCTGACCCCAGTTTTCGAACCGCCGGTCCTCGACGCGATCCTCGCGGACGCCTACGTGCGGCTAAACCGGTGGGACGACGCGCTCGAACCCGCAAAGTCGTGCACCGAGCGCGCCCCGCAGAACACCGCCGCCTGGGGCGTCTACGCGAAGGTCCTGGTCGCGCTCGGGCACCACACACGAGCACTCGCCGCCGCCGAGCGCGGCCTCGAGCTCAATCCGCGCGACCCGGAGCTCTTGCGCAGTCAGGCAACCGCGCTCGCCGCACTCGCCGATCCGCGTGCAAAGGCGGCGCAGGATGCGTACGTTCGGTTCCGCACGCCCGACGAGGCGGCCGGCATGCGTATCCGCTGTATCAAGGGCAACGAGCGCTGCATGCGGCTCCGCAACCCGGTGCACACGATCACGATGCAACCCGCTCGCTGACGCGGCAACACCGAACATGAGGACAGCAAGTTCGAGCCGTCTCGATCCCGGAAGATTGACCCTACCTGGTAGGGTCCGCCCGGCGAGCGATGAAGCACGACCCCGACATCACCGGTTACCTGTTCGAGCACGCGCGCGACATCATCCTCGTGATCGATGCGGTGACCGGAGCGATCGTCGACGCGAATCGCGCCGCCGAGGAGGCGTATCAATACGCGCGGGAGGAGCTTCTTTCGCTCACGATCTTCAACCTGCGCGTCGAGACCTCGGCGCCGGTGAGCGATCAGATGCGGATCGCGAACGCCGAGGGGCTCCTGTTCGATACGGTGCATCGACGGCGCGACGGCTCCACGTTTCCGGTCGAGGTCAGCTCGCGCGGCGACCTGATGTCGGGCCGCCGCTACCTGTTCTCGATCATCCGCGACGTCACCGAGCGCAAGCGGTTCGAGACCGATCGAGAGGAGCTTCTCGCCGCGACACAGCGTGCACTCACGCTGCGCGATGACTTCCTGATGATCGCGTCGCACGAGCTCCGCACGCCCGTGACCAACGTCAGCCTCCAGCTCCAGCACCTCGCGCGGTTGATCGAACGCGGCGCCCCACTCGAGAGCCTCAGCGCCGTCGGTGATGCAGCACTTCGCGAGTCGAAGCGACTGTCGACTCTGATCGACGCGCTGCTCGACGCGCAGGTCGCGAAAGGGCAGCTCGCTCTCGCACTCGGCGAGGTCGATCTCGGCGAGCTCGTCCATGACGTGATCGAGCGCCTTCGCCCGCGCGCCGAACAGGTAGGTTCGGAGCTCGTGGTCGATGTCGCGACGATCCGCGGCCAGTGGGATCGGCTCCGCCTCGATCAGGTGCTGACGAACTTGCTCCTGAACGCGCTCAAGTACGGTCGCGGGCGCCCCGTGCACGTCCGCGCACGCATCGCCGGCGCAACCGCGGAGATCGAGATCGCCGACGAGGGTATCGGCGTCACGTCCGAGAACACCCGGCGGATCTTCGACAAGTTCGAGCGCGCGGTGCCCGCGCACTATGGCGGTCTCGGCCTCGGGCTCTTCATCGCCCGCCAGATCGTCGAGGCTCACGATGGCCGGGTCGAGGTCGAGAGCACCCCCGGCGTCGGATCGACGTTCCGGGTCACACTTCACCGGTTACCATCGGGCGACACCGACGTAGACCCCTCATGCGCTCCCTCGTCCTCCTCGTCCTGACGCTGATCGGCTGCGCGCGCGAGGATCGCGCGGCGCCGCGACCCTCCCCGGCCAAGCCGGCGGTCGTCGTCCCGGCGAACGCGGAGACCGCGCTGCTCGCGGGCGGCTGCTTCTGGGGCATGGAAGAGATCCTGCGCAAGATCCCCGGCGTCATCGACACGGAGGTCGGCTACGTCGCCGGCGCCGAGGCGGTGCGAGTGGTGTTCGATCCGGCGGTGCTGACCTACGAGACGCTGCTCGAGCGCTGGTTCTTCCGCATGCACGATCCGACGACGAAACACCGGCAGGGCAACGACGTCGGTACGCAGTATCGCTCCGCAATCTTCTTTCTCTCGGAGGCCCAGCACGCGACCGCCAACGAGGTGATGGAGCGAGTCGACGCGAGCGGAACGTGGCAGGCTCCGATCGTCACAGAGATCGTTCCCGCGACCGCGTTCAGCATCGGCGAGAGCTACCACCAGGACTACCTGCAGCGCTCCCCCGACGGCTATACGTGCCACTACTTGCGAGACTGATCGTCGTCATCATCGCGATCGCGGCGAAGACGACCGAGTCCCTCGACGATCGGGCGAACGATCGTCCCACCCCAGGGTCGGATCGCGAGCGTCCAGGCGCGCGCGACCATCGTGATCGGGATCCTCGCGATCGCCCGCGGCAGCTCGCGCACGAGCAACAGGGCCGCTCCGAGCCGCGCCGCTGCGGAGACAGCAAACACCCAGAGGTACGCAGCGTGATCGCTACCCAGCGCGCCGAGGAGGCCGCCGCCGACAAGAGATGCGCCGGCGGTCCCGATCGCCTGCAGCGCGCTGAACGCGACCTGCATCGTCGTCCGCTCGGCGTCGTCCTCGCCGTCGAACAGCGCCATCAGGAGGCCGAGCTCGAAACCGGCCCACGCGACGCCCGCGATCACCTGGATCACGATCAACCACGCGAACGCGTCGGAGACGAGATACAGGAGCGGGATCGGAGCGATCGCGAGCGCGCACACCGTCATCACGCGGCGTACGCCGCTGCGCTGGATGATGCGACCGAGCGTTGGCAGCGCCGCGATCTTGACGACGACGACCGTCGCCGTGAACACCGAGTATCCGGCATAGCCGATCCGCAGCTCGTCGAGGAGGTACGGGGTGATGAACGGCCCGGAGATCGCGGCCGCCGCGAGGGCCGCGATCAGGTAGCCGAGCAGCGACGCGCGCGGTGTTCCACGCAGAGCGGGCGGGATGCTGCGTAGCCGCATCCGCTTGCGCGGCGTGAGCTCGATCCCGATGCCCTGTCGCGCAACCATCACGGCGCACCACAGGCGCGCGATCAGCGCGAGCCCGAACATGATCGCGTAGACGAACCGGATCTGCGGCGTTCCCGCGAACGCATGCAGCGCCCCACCGGCACCGACGAGTCCTGCGAGCATCGTCGCTTGCACGAGACCCTGGCGACGACCGAAGAACTTGCTGCGGATCCGCGCAGGAACGATCCGCGCCATCC
The DNA here is from genome assembly GCA_031421915.1 of Myxococcales bacterium. Lineage (GTDB taxonomy): Bacteria > Myxococcota_A > Polyangia > Haliangiales > Haliangiaceae > JABFXX01. Next base: position 9,336 of record JANOPP010000211.1, read on the forward strand.
ATGGATTCCACGCGGCAGATGCAGCCATGCCGGCCGCCCAGTACACCGCGGCCGCGCCGAACACGATCGATGTCGACGCAACGCCGAGCAGGGCAACCACGATCAACGGCACGAACGAGATCGCCTGCACCGCCATGCTCCCGGCGACCCAGCCGCGCAGGCTCGTAACGCGCGCGATCGCACGCGGCGCGAGGAGCTGGAGCAGGCCACCCGCGAGCAGGGGCACGGACGCGACCAGACCCGCGGTGACCGGCGAGAGTCCGATCGCGAGCGCAAACGCAGGGAGATAGACCTCGGCGACCCCCGCCATCACACCGTAGCCAGCGGCATCGCCAAGGCTCAGCCTGAGATCGCGGCGGACACCGCCGGGAGGTCGCACGACGACTGGGTAGCACGGCACACGGGCGCGCATCTTGTGCACCGCGCTGCGCACCCTCCTTTGTAGGTGCATGCCCACATTTCAGAAGAGGATCGCGCGTGGTTTGACGTGCGATAATCGACGAGCATGCGTCCGGAGGTGGGGGAGCTCGGAGTTCAGTTCGTGCCCGGCACGATGCTGGGCAAGTACGAGCTACTGGCCACGATCGGTACCGGTGGAATGGCCAGCGTGATCCTCGCGCGCCAGCGTGGTCCCGCAGGGTTCGAGAAGGTCGTGGTCGTCAAGGTCGTGCACCCGCACATGGCGCAGGACCAGGTCGCGGTCAACATGCTGCTGGACGAGGCGAAGGTCGCGTCGCAGATCGATCACCAGAACGTCGTCCACACCTACGAGCTCGGCGAGAGCAACGGCACGTTCTACATCGTGATGGAGTACCTCGCCGGCGAGTCGCTTGCGCAGGTGATCAAGGCGGGCCGCGCCGGGGTGCAGCCCGCATTCGATCCGTATCTCGCCGCCCGGATCGTCGCCGACGCTGCAGCGGGCCTTCATCACGCCCACGAGCTCAGGGACTTCGACGGCAAGCCACTCGACGTCGTCCATCGCGACGTGTCGCCGGGCAACATCGTCGTTCTCTACAGCGGCGCGGTGAAGGTCGTCGACTTCGGCATCGCAAAGGCCCAGGGCCGCGTGACGTCGACGCAGGACGGCGAGCTCAAGGGCAAGTACGGCTACATGTCCCCGGAGCAGATCAAGAACGAGCCGCTCGATCGCCGCAGCGACGTGTTCTCCCTCGGCGTGGTGCTGTGGGAGTCGCTCGCGCAGAAGCGCCTGTTCCAGGCCGACAACGTCGCTGCGACCCTGATGCAGATCCTCGGCGGTGAACGACTGCCCCCATCGCACTACCGGCCCGGCGTTCCCCCGGCGCTCGATGCGATCGCGCTCAACGCGTTGGCGCCTGATCCGCGCGCTCGGTATCAGAGCGCGGACGACATGAAAAAGGCGCTCGACGACGCGATCTGGCAGACGCGGTTTGGCGCCGCCGAGATCTCGGCGCACATGACCGCGCTGTTCGCGGACCGCCTCGAGCAGCGCCGCGTCCTCCTCGCACGCGCGACGCGCGAGCAGCTAACCCAGGGCGACCTCGTAACGTTCGGGACCGCGTTCAAGGACCCCGCGAGTGGCATCGAATCCCACGGCGCGATCCGCCCGCCGACTGCCCACCCGTTCGCGATCGGGGACACGACCGGTGCTCCACTCGCGATGAGCGGCGCGATGGCTGCAAGCGTGCCGCCGGCGCGCTCCAACAAGCGCATCGCGATCATCCTCACGCTCGGCGTGATCGTTGGCATCGCCGCCGGCATGGTCGTCGGGTTCGGTGGCGACGACGACCCCGCGAAGAAGCCAGAGACCGTCGCGACGATCGAGCCCGGCGAGTCAGCGATCGCGAAGGCGGTCAAGGGCGAGGACGAGCCGGGCTCCGCTGCAGCCGCGCCGACGATCCCGACCGCGATGTCGGTCCCGACGACGGCGACGGTTCCGACCGTCCCCGAGCCGAGCGAGACCCAGCCAGCGGTTGCGCCCGAGACCGCGAAGCCCGTCGTCACCAGGCCCGAGACCAAGCCGCGGATCAAGCCGGAGACCAAGCCGGAGACCAAGTCCGTCGTCGAGACCAACCCACCACCCACCGAGGTCAAGCCGGAGAAGGCGAAGGGCTCGGAGCAACTGTGGACGAAGAAGGCGACCGAGGCGTACCTCGCCGGTGACTTCGACGGCGCGCAGAGCTTCTACAGGCAGGCGCTGGCGAGCAATCGCGGCTACGCGCCCGCGCACAAGGGCCTCGGGTTCCTCTACCAGCGCATCGGCAACAAGGCGAAGGCGATCGAATCGCTGAAGACCTACCTGAAGCTGAGCCCTGGTGCGAAGGACGCCGACTCGGTTCGCAAGCGTCTCGAGCAGCTCGGAGGAGCGCAATGAGAATCGCGACCAGCCTCGTCATGATCGCCCTCGCCACGAGCTCCGCGTGGGCCGAGCCGACGCAGGTGTTCCCGTTGACAGGTATCGACCTTCCGCCCGAGCGTCGCGGCATGACCGAACGCCTGACGCGCGCGATCGCCGACTCGATCGACGCCGAGGTGTCGAGCGTCGCGATCGAGGATGCGGCCGGTCTGCTGGAATGCGACGTCGAAGTAACGAGCTGCCTCGAGCTGGTCTCGAAGTCGGTCGGCAACAAGCAGCTCGTGTTCGGAACGGTCGTCCAGGGAACGGGCAACGTCCTCAAGGTCACGCTGACGCGGTTCCGTCCGGGTCCCGACCGCCAGCAGCAGACCTACGAGATCTCTGGCGCGACCGAGGCATATCCAGACGAGCTCGTGCGCAAGGCAGCACCACTGTTCGGCGGCACCACGCCGCCGCCGATCGACGCCACGCCGCCTGCAGATCCGGTCGATCCCGTCGGCCCCGTCGGCCCGACGCCCGGCGAGCCGGTCGACGCCCCGGCGGGTTCGATCAGTCCCGGGACGTGGGCGCTCGTCGGTGCCGGTGTCGTCGGCCTCGCCGTTGGCATCGGGTTTCGGTTCTCGGCGAGTGGGATCGAGGACGACGTAAACGCGTTCCCCATGCCGCAGACCCGGGCGGACTTCGACGAGCTCACGGCGCTCGAGGACAAGGGCACGCTCCACAAGGGGCTCGGCGCCGGCCTGATCGTCGTCGGAGGCATCGCGCTCGGAGCCGGCATCGTGCGTGCGATCATGCAGCGCTCGAATTCTCCGCGCGAGGACAGCCGCGTGATCGGCGTGACGCCGCTTCGCGGCGGTGCAGCGCTCACGTTGACCTGGGGGTTGGAATGAGGACCGCGCTCGTTGCCGTGTTGATCGCAGGTTGCTCGTTCCCGACACCGTCGGAGCAATACGCCTGCGTGGTGACCCAGGACTGCGATAGCGATCGGGTCTGCGATCGCGGGTACTGCGTGGTCGCGACCGGCAACCCGATCGACAGCCCTCTCGACGTGCCGTCCGACAGCGGACCGCGGTTCGCGTGCGCGGGCTGGATGCCGAAGCACTTCGATCCCTGCATGATCCCGCAGCCGACCGGACCGCTCGCGCTGACGATGACAGGCATCTACACGTACGACACGACCGATGGCTCGCTCACCGATCCGCTAGGTGGAGTCACCGCGCCGCCGAACATGATCGTCAATGCGGGCCGCGTGCTGTCGGTCGACTCGCTCGATGTCAGCGCGACGGCGACGCTGCGCGTGATCGGAACACGCCCGCTCGTGGTCGCCGCGTGGACGACGATCTCCGTCGCGGGAACGGTCAACGCCAGCAGCACGGCGACGAGCAACGGTGCGGGTGCAAATCCGACCGCGTGTGCGACCCACGTGCCCACCGTCGGCGCGAGCAATGGCAATGGCGCCGGTGGTGGCGGTGGTGCGGGCCATGGTGCGACCGGCGGTGGCGGCGGCGACGGCGACGGTGCCCAGGGCGGTAGTGGGGGCGCCGCGGTCGTGACGGGCACGCTCCTCGGCGGCTGCACCGGTGCGACCGGAGGAACCGGCGACGCGCCCGGTGGTGTCGGCGGCTCCGGCGGCGGCGCCGTTCAGCTCACCGCGCAGATGGCGTTGACGATCGGGGCGACGGGGAAGGTGTCGGCCGGCGGTGCCGGTGGTGCCGGTGCTCTCGCGAACGGCGGCCTCAATGCACAGGGCGGCGGCGGCGGTGGCGGGACGGGCGGTGTGGTCGGCCTGCAGGGCGCGACGATCACGCTCGATGCGGGTGCCGTGCTCGCCGCGAACGGTGGCGGCGGCGGTGGCGGTGCCTCGCAAGGTGCGGGCGGCCGCGGCACCGACGGACTGGTCTCCGCCACGCGGGCGACCGGTGGCACCGCAACGAACAACGCGGGTCAGGGAGGGCTTGGTGGAGCACTTGCCACCAAGGCGGGCGCAACCGGCCAGCAGAGCGCGGCGTGGGGCGGCGGCGGGGGTGGCGGAGCCGTCGGGTTCGTCCTGTTCACCGGCACCGCGACTGTCGCGCTGGGCGCGATCGTGTCGCCCGCGCAGACCGTCGTTCCGTAGCTGGCTCGCGTCGTCGACGATCTGTCATCCACGGAATGCACACGTGACCGGCAACTCCGCTGGCCACCGCGTCGAACCCGTGGCACGCGGCGTGATGACGTCGAACGCATGCAGTTCCACCAGGTCGTCGACGACACCACGCTCGCGCTCGTGCTCGGTGGCGCCGGCGATCCTGCCCTCGGTCGCTGCGGACCCGGTGCGAGCTGGGGCTTCCTTGGCAACGTGTACACGCCGCAGTGCCTCGCGCACGATCAGGCGGTGCGCGGTGAAAAGGCGAAGGGCACGAACCGGGTCATGGCGCATCTCAAAGCGCTGCCGCTGTTGCCTGCCGCCATCGGATCGTACGTCAAGAAGGTGACCGGGTTCTGACCGGGCGCATGACGGGCAGGTGTTACGGTGGCGGATGCCCGACGACGCCCCAGAGGCAGATCTCGACCGCAAGCAAACGGACGAGAGCCTTCGCGCCGAGCGTCACAACGCCGACGAGTCGCTCCAGGCGAGGCAGGACCGGGCGCAGGAGACGGCCGACGAGGTGGTCCAGCACGCGCGGGACACCGCCGATGCGGTCCTCGAGTCCGCACGCGACAGGGCGGATCATCTCCTCGGGAACACCGCGAAGCACTCGATCGCGCAGGTGCGGGTGGCGGCGGACGCGATCGTCCGTCAGGAGCGCGCCGCCGCCGATCGCGACCTCGAGCGCGAGCGTGCGGAGAACCTGCGCATGCTCGCTCGCCTGCTCCCGATGGAGCGCGAGAAAACGGACCGGTTCCTGCTCACCGAGCGCGGCCGCTCCGACGACGACGTCTCCAATCGCGACGACTTCCTCGGCATCGTAAGCCACGATCTGCGAAACCTCCTGTCGGGCATCGTGATGAGCGCGACGCTGATGTCGGACCAGGCGACGCAGTCCGACGAAGGCAAGCGAAGCCTGCTGAGCGCCGAGCGGATCCAGCGCTACGCCGCCCGGATGAACCGTCTGATCGGCGACCTCGTGGACGTTGCCGCCATCGACGCTGGAAAGCTCTCGGTGGAGACCAGTCATGGAGACATCTCGAGCGTGATCGACGAGGCGATCGACATGTTCCAGGACCTGGCGAACGCCAAGGGCCTCACGCTGTCGCGCGTGGGTGCCGGCTCGGCGATGCCCGCCGATTTCGATCACGACCGGATGATCCAGGTCCTCGCGAACCTCATCACGAATGCGATCAAGTTCACCGAGAAGGGCGGCGAGATCTCCGTCCGCAACGTCCACGACACGAATGGAGTTTGCATCTCGGTCCGCGACAACGGCATCGGCATCCCAGCCGACAAGGTCGAGTTCGTGTTCGAGAGGTTCTGGCAGATCGGGAAGGCCGATCGCCGTGGCGTCGGGCTCGGGCTCTACATCTCGCGCTACATCGTCGAAGCGCACGGCGGCACGATCTGGGCGGAGAGCGTGCAAGGCAAGGGCAGCACGTTCTGCTTCACGCTCGCCTAGCCGGAAACGATCCGGCACAGCCCGTCCATCGCGTCGGGCTTGTACATGGAGGTCCCGAGCAGGAGGCGCGCGGCCTCGAGCACGCCCTCGGTGACCGCGGGGTGCGGGTGCACGCAGCGATCGACGGCAGCGAGGGTCCCGCCCTGCCCGATCAACAGCGCGACGCCCTGGATGCAGGTGCCCGCCTGTGGACCGACGACGCGGAGGCCAAGGAGGTGACCGTCCGGGCGCGCGAGCAGCTTGACGAAGCCGACCGGCGCGCGCATCGCGAGGTTGCGCCGGTTGAGCGCGTTCGACACGATCGCCGCGCGATACGCGATGCCTTTCGCACGACACATCTGCTCGTCGAGCCCGACTGCCGCGACCTCGGGGGAGAGGAAGTAGATCGACGATTGAGCCTCGTGGACGATCGGCGTGGGGTCGCGCCCGTACATGTCCTCGACCGCGTGCCGTGCTTCGAGCTCGGCGAGGTTCGCGAGCATGAGGTCCGGTGTGACGTCGCCCGCGGCCCACACCTGCGGTGAGGTCGTGCGCGTGCGATCGACGGTGACGCCGCCGTTCGCATCGAGAGTGACGCCCGCGAGGTCGAGGCCGAGCTGCCCCACGGACGGCGCCCGGCCGGTCGCGACCAGCACGCGATCGTAGTGCTGTGTCCACGCGGCCCCGGCCTCGTCGAGCCAGCCGATCTCGACGTGATCATCGACGACACGCACACGCTCGATCTTCGCCTTGCGGTGGACATGCACGCCGATCTCGGCGAACCGCGATGCAACGACGGCCGACACGTCCGCATCCTCGAAGGGCAGGATCCGTGGCTGGCGATCGAACAGCTCGACCTCGGTCTGCTTGAAGTGCGCGAACACCGTCGCGTACTCGCAGCCGACGACACCAGCGCCGATGATCGCGAGACGCTTCGGCAGCTCGGTCAGGTGCTCGATCTGATCGCTCGTCATCACCCGGACACCGTCGACCTCGATCGTCGGGGGCACGCGCGGGCGCGACCCGACCGCGAGCAGAAACCGATCAGCCGCGATCGCGCGCGAGCCCTCGACGGTGGAGACCTCGATCGTGTCGAGGCCGGTGAACACACCACGTCCGAGGATGTGTTCGATCGTGCCGCGACCCTCGGCCGGCGTCGCGTATGCGCCGAGCTGGCGGACGATCAGAGTCTGCGCCTCGCGACACGCCGCGGCGACCTGGGCACGGACCGCCGGCCACGATGCGACCAGAGCCGAGCCGTCGTAGCCACGATCATTCCGACAGGCGCGCGCGTAATCGGTCGACAGGTGCCACAGCGTCTTCGACGACAGCGCGCCGTCGAAGATGCCGGCGCCACCGAGCGGACCGCCGTCGACCAGCGCTACGCGCTTGCCGAGATCGACCGCGCGAAACGTGCCCGCGATGCCCGCGGGTCCCGCTCCCACCACGCACAGGTCGTAGCGCTCCACGCGCCGACCCTACCCGAGATCAGCGCGGATCAGTTGACGACGGCCAGCCGGCGCCGCACTTCGGTGAGCAGTCGTCGCACGATCACCTCGGGGTGATATTCGGGCCCGAGGTTTGCGAGGCGGACGCTGCTCGCGAGCGCTTGATCGAGCGCCGCGCGGTACTCGTCGACCGGCCCCGCGAGGGCGACCGCGACGACCGAGTCGATCTTCTCGAGCGGATCACGCTCGTAGTAGATGACCTCGAACAACGACAGCATCAAACCGGTCGTTCGCGCAGAGAGCTCCACCACGACCACGATGATATGCGGCTCTTTGTCGGCGAAGAAGTTCTCACGCGCGACTCGCAAACAATTCAGCGTTGAGAATTTCTCGCTGAGAGATTCTCGCCAAGGATGCGCTTCGCTGCAGGCCAGCGGCCGCGCGAGCGCAGTGATGGTTCGACCATTGGCCGCATCCGGAGCCGTTGCCACAGGGCTGCGATCCGAGCTCGCCAGCTCGCCGACATCAGCTCCATGGGATCGATCGGGCGGGCGCGGCGAGGAGGCATGCCGATCAGATGTGCAGCTGCCCTGCCAGTACAGATGCAAGCGGTTGCGCGGCCTTGCCTCCCAGACCTTCACCCGCGTGGACCCATCCGGCGCTGCGCCTGTGTCCACGCACACCCGTGGTACGAACGCCGACATGGATGTCTTCGGCAAGCTCACCGCTCACGACTTCGGCGAGGTTCACTTCAAGGCCGACAAGGCGACGCAGTTGCGCGCGATCGTCGCGATTCACGATTCGCGGATGGGACCCGCGCTCGGTGGGTGCCGGTTCATCGAGTACGACACCGACGATGCAGCATTCATCGATGCGCTCCGCCTCGCGCGCGGCATGACCTACAAGGCCGCGCTCGCGGGCCTCCCACATGGCGGAGGCAAGAGCGTGATCATTCGCCCCAAGCAGCGGTTTGATCGCGTCGCGCTGTTCCGCGCGTTCGGCAAGTTCATCGCCGATCTCCGCGGTCACTACATCACCGCGGAGGACAGCGGCACCGGCCTCGAGGACATGGAGATCATTCGCGGGCAGACGAAGTTCGTCACCGGGATCGATCCCACACATGGTGGCTCCGGGGATCCCTCACCGTTCACCGCGCTCGGCGTGCGCCGCGGCATCGAAGCGTGCGTGAAGTTCAAGCTCGGCAAGAACGACCTGCAGGGGGTCCATGTCGCCGTGCAGGGCGTCGGTCACGTCGGCTACTACCTGTGCAAGGAGCTCCACGCATCGGGCGCCAAGCTCACGGTCGCCGATGTCGACAAGCTGAAGAGCGAGCGCGCGCGCCGCGAGTTCGGCGCCGCGATCACCGACATCAACAAGATCGCCGAGACGGACTGCGACGTGTTCGCGCCGTGCGCGCTCGGCGCCGGCCTCAACGACGACACGATTCCGCACCTCAAGGCGCCGATCGTCGCGGGCGCCGCGAACAACCAGCTCGGTGAGCCGCGCCACGGCGACGACCTCCAGCATCGCGGCATCCTGTACGCGCCCGACTACGCGATCAACGCGGGCGGCCTCGTCAACGTCGCGCAGGAGGTCAAGGGCTACGACGCCAAGCTCGCACGCGAGGGGACGCTCAAGATCTACGACACGATCTGGGACATCTGCGAGCGCAGCAAGCGGCTCGGCGCGCCGACCCACAAGGTCGCCGACATGCTCGTCGAGGAAAAGCTCGGCGCAGCATCACGGCAGTGACGAACCTCGTGGTCTAATCGACGCAATGCGGGGGCATGCCGCGTCGGTCGGTTCCGTGGAGATTCTCATCCGCGCCGTGCTCGAGGAGTTCCCCGAGCTCGACGCGGCACGCGTGCGCGCGGCGCTCGAGCGCGGCGTCGCCCGGGCCGCGAGCGCGTCGCTCGACACCGAGGGCTACCGCGTCGTCGATCTGCACCTCGCGCGCGTCGAGGCCACGGAGGAGAGCTCCGAGCGCGCCGAGATCCTCCGCTCGCTGTCGGAGAACCTCGAAGAGCGCGGCGACGCCGACCGCGCGCTCGTCGTCCGACTGAGCGCGTTCACCGAAGCGTCGCAGCCGGACGACATCGAACCTCTGCTCCGGCTCGCCCGGGTCACCGATCGCTACGCCGAGCTCCCGCTCGACACGATGAACGCATTGATCGACATCAACGACGACGGCGCTGCAGCGCGGCTCTCGGCGATGGCCGAGGCGTGGCAGCGCGTCGAGCGGCCGTACTACGCCGCGGACTGTCTCGAGCGCGTGCTGCTGATCAAGCCCGCCGACGCGCATGCGAACGAAGCGCTCGAGCTGTTCTATCGCAGCGTCGGTGAGTGGCCGGTCCTGATCGACCTCTTGTCCCGCCACACCCTCCACCTCACCGATGACAAGCAGCGCTCGGAGCGCCACCGCAACATCGGCGTGATCTACGAGCGCGAGCTCGGCGACGACGCTGGTGCCCTCGATGCGTTCCGCGAGGCTGACAAGCTCGCTCCCGGCAACCCCGACGTGCTCGACGCGATCTCGCGGCTCGCGGTCAAGGTCGGCGTTCCCGACGAGGAAGCCCTCGACGCGCTCGAGCGTCTCGCGTCGTTGGCGAAGACACCGATCGAGCGCGCGAAGACCCTGTGCCGCGCAGCCCAGCTCGCCCGGCTCTACGACTGGGACCGCGCGCAGCGCCTGTTCGAGCGCGCACGCACCGACGATCCCGATCTGCCGGAGGCCCTCGACGGCTTCGTCCAGCTCCATCGCGACAAGGGCCTGCTCGGCGACGCGGTCAAGCTGCTCCTCGAGGGCGCCGCGCGCCCGAAGATGGTCAAGGAGAAGTCGCGGTGGCTCACCGATGCCGCGGGATACGTCGTCGCGCTCGGCGATACCACCCGCGCGGAGAAGCTGTATCGCGAGGCGCGCGTCGCCAACCCCGACAACCACGAGGCCGGCCTCGCACTCGTCGAGCTGTGCCTCGACACCGGCTCGCTCGTCGAGCTCGCGCCGATCCTCGACGAGCTGTGCCGTACCACCGATGATCCGGGCCGCCTACGTGGATACCTGTTGCAGCGCGCGAAGCTGTCGCAGGAGCTCGGCGACAAGACCGGCGCCCGCGCTGCGCTGACCCGTGCCGTCGATCTCGATCCCCTCGATACGGGTCCCCGCCGCGAGCTGTCCGACATGCTGTTCGATGCCGGCCAGTGGGCGAAGGCGCGCCCGCTGCTCGAGAGCCTCCTCGAGGACGAGGATCTGCTGCCGCCTGCGCGCCGCGTCGAAATCCACTTCAAGATCGCACGCTGCGCGTTCGAGGTCAGCGACAAGGAGTCCGCGCTCAAGCATATCGGCATCACCCTCGCGCTGGTGCCTGACCACCGCGACGCGCTGAAGATGCGGATGAACCTCGACGCCGCGGATCCGTTCGCCCACGCCGCCGGCCAGCTCGCGCTCGCGAACCTCGCACCGCCCGAGGAGAAGGCGACCCGGTTCGCGGACCTCGGCGATCGCTATACGGAGCTCGGCGATCGCGCGACGGCACGCGAGATGTACCGGGAAGCGCTCGCGCACCGTCCCGGCGATCACCTGCTGCTCACCAAGTTCCTCGGCCTCGTCACCGAGGACGGGGACTGGAGCTACAGCATCGACGTGATCCAGCGCCTGATCGACACCGAGTCAGATCGCAAGGTCCGCGCCCGGTACCGGCACCTCGCGGGCATGATCGCACGCGACGAGCTCGACGATCACGAGATGGCGGTCGCATGGCTCTCCGATGCCGTCGAGGACGAGCCACTCGGGTTCACCGTCGCCGACGAGCTCGAGCAGTTGCTCGCGTCGTCCCCCGACGCCGATGCGCTGATCCGCTACTACTACCGCCGGCTCGAGCACGTCCGCACCGAAGAGGGCCGCACCGGCGAGCGCCTCCGCCTGTGGGATCAGCTCGGCGAGCTGTGCCTCCAGCTCGGCCGCGCCGACGACGCGGTCACGGCGTTCGAGGTCGGCCTGACGCTCGCGAGCGACGATCTGAACCGCCGCCAGCGCCTCGCCGATCTCTACTTCGGCAATCCGGCGCACGACGCGAAGGCGATCACCGCGCATCAGGCCGTGCTCAAGGGCGACCACCGCCGCGTCGAATCGTACAAGGCGCTCCGCGATCTGTACCTGCGCACCAAGCAGCCCGAGAAGGCGCGTGCGTGCGAAGCCGCGATCGAGCTCGTCGATTCGCTCGAGGGGCGGATCGACAAGTTGTTCGAGCCCGGCAAGTCGATCGAGATGCCCGCGAGCGGCGGCAAGGAGCTGCGGCCGCGGCTGCCGCTCGCGAACGAGGACTTCGTCGCGCTGTCGCGACTCGACGTCGATCTCGGCCTGTCCACGCTGTTCGCGATCGTCGCGCCTACCTTCGGGGTCGAACGCGCACGGATGCGTCCGCCCGTGGCGGTCCCCGCGAAGGAGAGCGAGCTGCCCGCGAACGTCGCGCGCGTACTCGGCCAGGTCCTCGCGTCGTTCGCGGTGAAGCGTCCGCCTGTCTACATCGAGAAGGACCAGCCGTCGCTGTGCCGGCTCGCGATGCGCGCTCGCGAAGGCGTGTTGACGCCGGTGCTCACGATCGGCAAGCCGGCGCTCGCCAAGGAGGTCGACGAGAAGGAGCTCGCCTTCTTCCTCGCCCGTCAGCTCGCCGACCTGCGCACGGATCGGATCGCCCGCTTGCTCTGCCCCCGTGCGGGCGAGCTCGCCCAGATCATCGAGCTCGCGTCCGCGCCCGCGGCCGACTCGTCCAGCCACGCGGCACGCTGGCTCGCGACCTCCCTCCACCCGGTCGAGCTCGACCAGGCGATGGCGATCGGCGGCCGGCTCCGCGAGCGCGGCGTTCATCCGATGAGCGCGGCGCTCGCCTGGCTCGCTGCCACCGAGCGAGCGGCGGATCGGATCGGCTTCGCGGTGGTCGGAGATCTCGTGACCTGCGTCCGGGTCCTCGAACGCGAGCCGCAGACCTCGGCGAACGACCTCAATCGCGCGCTCGATCTGATCTGGGCGAGCGTGACCGACGACGTCCTCGGGGTCCGGAGTCGGATCGAGGGCTGGGGGCCCGAGACGGCGCCCCGGCGCAAGACGACGACCCTGAGCAGCGTCGAGCCCCGCTGAGAGCCGCCAATCGGGGGATTCCCCGATATATGTCAAAAGATCGCTTGCGCCGGGGGACGGCCTGGAACGAAAACCCTTGGCCTATGAACCGCTTTGCCGCCCTGGCCCTGGCCGTCTCGATCACCGCAGCGCCTTCTGTCTCTCGCGCTGAGGTCGAGGTCGGCGGTACCGCCGGCCTCCACACGTTCAGCAAGACCAGTGGCCTCGGTGTCCCCGAGGTCGACCCGCCCGATGACATGGCGAACAGCCTCAAGAACTCGGCGCTGTTCGGCCTCCGCCTCGGCGTCTATTTCGGGTTGATCGGTGTCGAGCTCGAGGGTGGCGCCATCCCGACCGAGCCCCGCAAGCTGGTGTTCGACGTGTTCACCGGGGCGTTCCGCGGCAGCCTCGTTGCTCAGTTCCGCTCCAAGGTGCCGGACGCGAGGATCCTCCCGTTCGTCCTCGCGGGCGCGGGCGTCCTCAAGATCCTCGACACGAAGGACGAGAACAACATCGCGAAGGAGCAGAACATCGCGATTCACGCTGGCGTCGGCGTGAAGTACCGCGCGACGAACAACTGGGGCGTGCGCCTCGACCTCCGCGGTCTGCTCGTTCCGAGCAACAGCGGTGGTCAGACGTTCGACACCGAGGTCCTGCTGGGCATCTACAAGGAGTTCGGTCGCCCCTCGAAGAAGATCGTGGTTCCAGATCCGCCGAAGTCCGACGATGATCCGGACAAGGACGGTATTGCAGGCGCGGCCGACAAGTGCCCCACCGAGCCCGAAGACATGGACAGCTTCGAGGACGACAACGGCTGTCCCGACCTCGATAACGACAACGACGGCATCCCGGACACGGGCGACAAGTGCGTGCTCGAGCCCGAGGACAAGGACAACTTCGAGGACGACAACGGCTGTCCCGATCCGGACAACGATGCTGACGGCGTGCCCGATGCAGCCGACAAATGCATCGATCAGCCCGAGACCAAGAACGGCTTCCAGGATGACGACGGCTGCCCCGACGAGATTCCCGCGAAGCTCGCGCAGTTCACCGGCGCGATCCAGGGCGTGACCTTCAAGACCGCGTCGTCGGACCTCGCCGCGACGTCGGCCAAGACCCTCGACAAGGCCGTCGCGGTCCTCGCCGAGTTCAAGGACATCAAGCTCGAGATCCAGGGCCACACCGACGACGTCGCGCTCAAGAACACCAAGACGTTCGCCGACAACACGGCGCTCTCTCAGGCCCGCGCCGAGAGCGTGAAGGCCTACTTCGTCAAGAAGGGCATCGAGGACAACCGCCTCGTGGCCAAGGGCTACGGCGACACCGCCCCGGTCGAGGCGCCCGCGGGCCTCAAGGCCGGCAAGCTCACCGCAGCCCGCGCGAAGAACCGCCGCGTCGAGTTCAAGCTGATCTCGAACCTCGACGGTGGTGGCGATGCGACCCCGGCTCCGCCCCCGACCGCCCCGACGCCCGCGCCCGCTCCCGAGGCGAAGCCCGAGGCGGCGCCCGCTCCCAAGGAGTAGGCGCCGGACCCGGGCCCTGCTCCGGCGGGACTCGCGCAGAGCACTCCGACCCGTTTCTGAACTGGGTCCGAGTGCTTTTTTCGTCCGCGTGGCGGCCACGCCGCCCGAGCGCCGGCCATCGCCGGACGCTCTGCCGTGTGTTGTCGGCGACTTGCGCGTGGCATCGAAGCTGCTAGTGACCGAGGGAAACCTCGATACACTGGAGCTGATGATGTCCGACGACGTGACCGTGCACATCCTGACCGAGATCCGCGACGAGCTGCGTGACATGCGTGACGAGATCCGCGGTACGAACCAGCGGCTCGACGACACGCACATGGAGCTTCGCGGTACGAACCAGCGGCTCGACGACACGCGCACACGGCTGGAGCTACGCATCGACGAGACCCGTTCACAGCTGGTCGAAGCGGAGATCCGGACGGCGACCCGATTCGTCGAGCTGATCGCCTCGAGTCGAGACGTCCACAAGCTGCTCGTGGATCGGTTCGACCTCCGCGACCGCGTCGAGCGGGTCGAGCACGACGTGGCCGAGATCAAGACGGCCTTGAAGAAGCAGAGCGGCTCCTAGCCGAACGTGATGCCCTGCGCGAGCGGCAGGTCGGTCGAGTAGTTCACCGTGTTGGTGGCCCGGCGCATGTAGCTGCGCCAGGAGTCAGAGCCCGACTCGCGCCCGCCGCCGGTCTCCTTCTCGCCGCCGAAGGCGCCACCGATCTCGGCGCCTGAAGGGCCGATGTTGACGTTCGCGATGCCGCAGTCGCTGCCGGCCGCGGACGTGAAGCGGGCGGCCTCGCGGAGATCGGTCGTGTAGATGCACGACGACAGGCCCTGGGGGACGTCGTTCTGCATCGCGAGCGCGGCGTCGAAGTCGGTGTACGCGATCGCGTAGAGGATCGGGGCGAACGTCTCGTCACGCACGACCGCGGTCTGGCCCGTCATGCGAACGAGCGCGGGCGTGACGTAGAAGCCACCGTCGAGGTTGGAGAGCGCGACGCGCGCGCCACCCGTGACCTGGCCACCCTCGGCGCGGGCGCGGGTCAGCGCTGCCTGCATGGCCTCGAACGCCGAGCCATCGATCAGCGGGCCGACGAGCGTCTTGGCCTCGCGCGGATCACCGACGCGAATCTGCGCGTAGGCGCGCTCGACCCGTGACAGCAGCTCGGTCCGCATCGACTCGTGGACGATCAACCGGCGCAACGACGTGCAGCGCTGGCCGCACGTGCCGGCGGCGGAGAACAGGATCGCGCGAGTCGCGAGCTCGAGGTCCGCGGTCGGCGCGACGATCATGGCGTTGTTGCCGCCGAGCTCGAGCAGGACGCGGCCGAAGCGAGCAGCGACGCGCGGAGCGATCGCGCGGCCCATGCGCGTCGAGCCGGTTGCGCTCACGAGCGTGACGCGTGGATCGTCGACGAGGACCGCGCCCTGCGCGGCGGTTCCGATCACGATCTCCGAGAGTCCGGCCGGTGCCGGGGCCCCCGAGGACGCGAACTTCGCGAGCGCGCGAGTGAAGATCGCGCCGCAGGCGAGCGCGGTCAGCGGCGTCTTCTCCGACGGCTTCCACACGACCGAGTCGCCGCAGACGACCGCGAGTGCGAAGTTCCACGCCCACACCGCGACCGGGAAGTTGAACGCGCTGATCACACCGACGACGCCGAGCGGGTGCCAGGTCTCGCTCATCCGATGACCGGGGCGCTCCGACGCGATCGTCAGGCCATAGAGCTGGCGCGACAGGCCGCAGGCGAAGTCGCAGATGTCGATCATCTCCTGAACCTCGCCGCGCGCCTCGGCGGTGATCTTGCCGGCCTCGATCGTGACCAGCGCAGCGAGCGCGTCCTTGCTCGCGCGGAGCTCCTCGCCAAACAGACGGATCAGCTCACCGCGCCGTGGAGCGGGCACCGAGCGCCATGTCAGGAACGCCTCGTGTGCGCGACCGATCGCCGCCGTCACGGCGCCAGCGTCCATCGAACGCAGGCGCGCGGTGACCAAGCCATCGATCGGCGAGCGCGCCGTCAGGTCACCGTCGGTGAGGGCGGTGGGATCGAGATCGAGTGCGCGGAGCGGTGCGGAGACGTCCATGACGCGGACATACCGCGCCCGGCCCCTCCGTGGCTACGGCGTTGCCGGCGCGGGCGTCGCGGGAGCCGGCGTCGTCGGAACCGGCGCCTTCTCGGGCGTCGCACCTGGCATGCCGTCGACGCGCTGGATGATGTGGATGCCGAACGTCGTCTTGACGGCGCCGACCTCCCCCGGAGCCAGGCGCAGCGACAGATTCTTGAACGGCTCGACGAGGCCCGCGTCGGGCGTCACGTCGTACGACTTGCCGTCCGCGGCCGAGCCCGGATCCTCCGAGAGCTCCTTCATCAGCGGCTCGATCTTCGCGCCCTTCTGGATCTTGGTCATCGTCGCCTTCACCAGCGTCTCGAGCTCGGCGCGCGTGCGCTTGGTGCCGCGCGGGTCGTCCGCGTGGACCTCGGTCCAGCCGAGGAGGATGTGCTTCACCTTCGCGGTCTGGGTCGCAACCGGACGCTTCAGGATGTCGTTGGACTCGAGCGTGTCCGGCGGCGGCGGCGGCAGGCGCTTGATGATGTGCCAGCCAAACGGCGACTTCACGAGCCCGGCCTCGTTCTCCTTGAGACGAAGCGACAGCTTCTTGAACGGCTCGACCATCGGCGCATCGGGGCTCACGTCGTAGACCTTCGCGCTGTCCTTCGAGCCGGGATCCTCCGAGTGCGCCTTCATGAGCGCCGCCATGTCGCCGTTGGCGCGCACCTTGGCGAGCACCTCGGTGGCGAGCTTGTCGGCTTCGGCCTTGGTACGCGTCGCGCTGCGAGCCGCGGGCGCGCCCTTCCAGCCAATCAGGACGTGCTGGACGCGGACCGCGCCGGTCTCGGCGGTCGTGCGGCTGATGATGTCCGTCGACTCGAGCGGATCCGGCGGCGGCGGCGTCACGCGGATCATCACGTGGTAGCCGTAGTCTGTCTTGACGATGCCGACCTCGTTGAGCATCAGGCGCAGTGCGAGGCTCTTGAACTCGGGGACAAAGCCAGTCTTCTCGTTGACTTCGTAGGGCTCACCGCCCTGCGAACCCGGATCCTCGGAGTGCTCCTTGACCAGCGCGTCGATCGCCTTGGGGTCCGCCTTGAGCTTGCCGGCGATCTCCTGCGCGAGCGTCGCGGCCTCGGCGTTCGTGCGCTTCTGCGCGCGCGGGTCCATCTGACCGCGATACGCCGCCGACAGCTCCGACCAGCCGATCAGGACGTGCTTGACCTGAACCTCCGCGGCGGCGTCCTTGCGGCCGAGGATGTCCTTGCTGTCGAGATCCTTCGCCGGTCCCGAGGGAGTCGCGGCGCTGCCGCCATGCGGATCCTTCAGCTCGCCGTTGGTCGGCTTGCCGGTCGCCGTCGCCGTGCGGTGCATGGGCCGCTCGGCCATCAGGGTATCGAGCCGGGACTTCTCGTTGTTCTTGCAACCGAGCGCGAGCCCGGCGAGGAGAGGCAACAGATACAGGGTGCGCGTCATCGGCCGGCATCCTGGCACGGTTTGCGGCTAGAGAAATGGCTCCATGGACACGGTCTGCGCCTGGGCGAGCTGCGATGCGATCGCCGGGACCTTCGAGAAGGTCTCCTTGTCGAGCGCCTTCTCCACGGCGTCCGTCGCCTTGATCGTGCCGCTCACGACGAGCTTCTCGAGCGAGGTGTCCATGCCCTGCATCCCCTCGGCCTGACCGGACTGGATGAAGCTGCCGATCTGCTGGGTCTTGCCCTCGCGGATCAGCGACGTCAGGGCGAGGCTGCCGAGCAAGATCTCGTGCGCGGCGACGCGGCCCTTGCCATCGGCCTTGGGGATGAGTTGCTGCGCGACCACACCGACCAGCGAGTCGGCCAGGAGACCGCGGACCTGCGCCTGCTGATCCGCGGGGAACGCGTTGACGTAGCGATCGATCGTCGCTGCCGCCGAGTTCGTGTGGACGGTGGCGTAGATCAGAATGCCAAAGCTCGCGAGCTGCAGCGCGGCCTTCATCGTCTCGGCGCCGCGGAGCTCACCGACGAGAATCACATCGGCATTCTCGCGACCGGCGCTGCGAATCGCGTCGAGGAACGTCGGCACGTGCTCGCCGACCTCCTTGTGCGTGATGAAGCACTTCTGCGGCGTGTGCACGAACTCGACCGGGTCCTCGATCGTCAGGATGTGCCCCGAGCGCGTCCGGTTGATGTGATCGATCATCGCGGCGAGCGTCGTCGACTTGCCGCTTCCGGTCGGACCGGTGACGAGCACGAGGCCTGCGCTGATCTCGGAGAGCTTACGAATGCCTGCCGGCACCTTGAGGTCGTCGAGCGTGAGGATCTTCGTCGGGATCGCGCGAAACACGGCGCCGGTGCCGGTCAGCTTCTTCATGTAGTTCGCGCGGAATCGAGCGGCACTGCCGTGCGCGTGCGCGAAGTCGAGGTCTCCGGTGGTCGTGAACGTCTCGCGCTGCATCGGCGACAACAGCGGCATCAGCAGCGCCTCGATATCGGGGCTCGACAGCAGCTTGTCGCCATCGGCCGTCAGCTGACCGCGCACGCGGAGCATCGGCGGGTAGCCCGGAGACAGGTGGAGATCCGAGCCGCCCTTCTCGAGCAGTCGATCGAACAACTTCGAGATCTCGGTCACTCGATTCCCTTCTTGCCGCCGAAGATGCCGAAGCCCTTCTTCGCGATCGGCGGAGCTGCCGGCGACGGAGCCCCACCGCCCTTGAGCGTCTGCGCGAGCTCGCGCTTGTTCTCGGTCGCCGCGACCGCCGTGTCGACGGAGATCCGCCCGGCCTTGACCAGCTCGGTCAGCGCGTCATCGAAGCGCATCATCCCGAACGCGCGGCCGCGCTGCATCAGGTTCGGGAGCTGGTACAGCTTGTCGTCGCGGATCATCTGCGACAGCGGCAGGCACCCCGTCAGCAGCTCGACGGCGGCCACGACGCTACTGCCGTTCGCGGACGGCAACAGGCGCTGCGAGACAATGGCGCGCAGCGCACCGGCGATCGACGCGCGCACCTGGCTCTGGTCGTCGGGTGGGAACATGTCGACGAGCCGATCGATCGTCTTGGCCGCGTTCGGCGTGCTCATCGTCGCGATCACGAGGTGGCCGGTCTCGGCCGCGGTGAGCGCGATCTCGACGGTCTCGCGATCGCGAAGCTCGCCGATCACGATCACGTCCGGATCTTCGCGCAGCGAGCCCTTGAGCGCCGCGGCGAAGCTCCGCGTGTGCGGGCCGACCTCGCGCTGCGAGACCACCGCCGCCTTGCGCGGATACACGATCTCGACGGGATCCTCGATCGTGATGATGTGGAACGGGCGCGACGAGTTGATGATGTCGACGAGCGCCGCGAGCGTCGTGGTCTTGCCGTGACCACTCGGGCCCGCGATCACCACGAGGCCCTGGTGGTGCGCGATGACCTTCGCCAGCTCCTTCGGCAGGCCGAGGTCAGCGAGAGTGGGTGGCTCGGTGCGAGCGATCCGGAACGTTCCCTTGAGACCGCCCTGGTGGCGCGACAGGTTCGACCGCAGCCGGCCGCTGCCCGGTGACTCGATCGCAAGGTCGATGTAGCCGACGGCGTCGAACTTCGCCTGGTGCGGTGCGATCAGCGGCCCGAGCATCGCCATGACCTCCGCATCGGTAGCCGGCCCCGCCGCCGGATCGATCGGCACGAGCTCGCCGAGCACGCGGATCGCGGTCGCGCGCCCGGTCGCGATATGGAGATCGGACGCGCCACGCTGGTGCGCGAGCTGGACGAGCTCGCCGAAGGCTCCACCGCCCTTCGCGGTCCTGGCCTGGGTCGGCAGGTTCCTGGGGCTGGGCGTTTCACGGATCGACGCCTTCGCGCTCACCGCCGTCGGAGGAACGAACATGACCTGCGGCGCCGGATCGAGCTCGAGATCGAGTGATTGGGTCACCGTCGGAGTCGGCGCTGTCCGGAACGGCATCTCCACGGCCGGTGGGGTCGCGCGCGTCGCCGGCGGCAGGCTCGCACCACCGGGTGGCTTCGGCCGCGCCGTCGGCTCGTCGAGGTTGACGTCGACCTCGAGCAAGCGCTCGAGCTTGAACATGTACTCGTCGCCACGACGACTGGCCGTGATCCGGAGCCGGCGCATGCCGACGTCAGCGTCGACTGGTGGCCGCATCCCATCGGTGTCGGGCAACAGCTTTGCGAGTGACGAGCCTTGGAGCAGCGTCATCAGCTGCCCCTTCGACACCGGTGCGTTCGTGACGGGCACGAAGGCGCCGCCCCGTCTCACGGTGATCGGCCGCCCGACGGTGATCACCATCTCGGTGACTCCCTCACGGTCGAGGTACTTCAAGATCTGATCGAGCTGTGCGCTCACCGTCGCTCATCGTACCGGATCGCCGGTACGCCTGCTCGCGGAGGTGCCCCGATGTGGGACCTGTCCGCCTGAGATCCGCTATTGACTTCAAGTCAATAGTGGCTACGGTCCGGGACATGGCCGAGCTCGCTGCGATCATTGTCGGCGCTGGATTCTCGGGGCTGTGCGCCGGCATCGAGCTGCGCAAGGCCGGCATCGAGAACTTCGTGATCCTCGAGAAGGCCGGCGGCGTCGGAGGAACATGGCGCGACAACACGTATCCGGGCGCCGCGTGCGACATCCCCTCCCACCTCTATTCGTTCTCGTTCGAGCCCAATCCAACGTGGTCGCGCGCGTACGGCGGCCAGCCCGAGATCCTCGCGTACCTCGAGCACTGCGCGACGAAGTACGGTCTGCGCCCGCACCTGCGGCTTCACACCCGCGTGATCGGTGCTGACTACGACGAGACGACCCAGCGCTGGACGGTCGCGGTCGACAACGGCAGGCCGCTCGTCGCGCGCTCGCTGATCCTCGGCAACGGCGCGCTCCATCTCCCCGCGATCCCCGACCTGCCTGGACTCGCCACGTTTGCGGGGCGGACGTTCCACTCCGCGCGCTGGGATCACACCCACGATCTGCGCGGCAAGCGCGTGGCCGTGATCGGGACGGGTGCGAGCACGATCCAGTTCGTTCCGAAGATCGCCCCCGAGGTCGCGCAGCTCGACGTCTACCAGCGCACGCCACCGTGGATCGTGCCGAAGGCGGATCGCCCGATCGGCGAGCGCGAGCGCTGGATCCTCGAGCACGTGCCCGGTGCTCACTGGCTGCGGCGCACGGGCTTGTACTGGCTGTTCGAGAGTCGCGTGCTCGGCTTCGCGTTCGCCCCGAAGATCAACCAGCTCGCAGAGCGCCTCGTCGTCAAGAACCTCGCGAAGCAGGTGCCCGACCCGGCGCTGCGGGCAAAGCTGACTCCGAGCTATCGCCTCGGCTGCAAGCGCGTCTTGATCTCGAACGACTACTACCCTGCCCTGCAGCGCGACAACGTCGAGCTGATCACCGACGCGATCGCGGCGATCGAACCAGGCGGAGTCCGTGCGAAGGACGGCACGCTGCGCGAGGTCGACACGCTGATCTTTGGCACCGGGTTTCGCGTCGTCGACTACGTCGCGTCGATGCGGATCGTCGGTCGCGAGGGGCAGGAGCTCAGTGCGGTCTGGCAGGACTCGGTGCGCAACTACCTCGGGATCAACGTCTCGGGCTTCCCGAACCTGTTCTTGCTGATGGGGCCGAACACGGGCCTCGGCCACAACTCGATGATCTTCATGATCGAGGCGCAGACTCGCTACATCGTCGATGCGCTGCGCGCGATGCGAAGCCGCGATCTCGGCTCTCTCGAGGTCCGCCCCGAGGTCGAGCTGGCGTTTCGTGCGGAGCTGGCAGAGAAGCTCGCGGGCACCGTGTGGACCTCAGGCTGCAACAGCTGGTACATGGCGCCCGACGGCGACGTCCTGCTGTGGCCCGGGTTCACCTTCGACTACTGGCGGCGCACGCGGGCGATCGATCTCGCAGACTACCGGATCGAGGCCCGCGCCCGCGTGGAACCTCGCGGTCACCTCGCGCTCGTCGAGGCTGCCGCGAGCTAGCCAACCTCGAAGGCGCGACCGTGCGGTTCACGTGGCCGCTCCGCGCGAACTACCGGGTCCCACTCGGCGGTCGTGGCGCGGCAGCGCTCGGTCCTGATCTTCGACATGCCTGGCTCGTCGAACAACTGTCTTTCGTGGCCGACCGGGCGCGATAACGACCGGCGCGACGGCACTGTCCCATCCGGACGACGCTCTCGCGAGCACGGCGCCGGCAGCGGGATGGAAAGTCCCATGCTAGCGTCCGCGACATGAAGCTCTACATGCATCCAGCGTCGACAGCGAGCCGCCCCGTCCGGCTGTTCATCGCCGAGAAGAACATCCCCGTGACCGAGCAGGTCGTCGACATCATGACCGGCGAGCACTACAAGGACGAGTACAGCGGGCTCAACCCGAGCCGCATGGTCCCGATGCTGGAGGACGGCGACCTCCGCATGACCGAGAGCTCGGCGATCCTCAAGTACCTCGCGTCGAAGACCGAAGCGCCCGAGTATCCGAAGGACCTCAAGAAGCGCGCGAAGGTCGACGAGGCGATGGACTGGTTCAACACCCAGTTCTACCGGGACTTCGGCTACGGGATGCTCTACCCGCAGATCTTCCCGCACCACAAGCGGCCGACCGACGATCACCACACCGGAACGATCGCGTGGGGCAAGGACAAGTCGAAGACCTGGTTCAGCGTCCTCGACAAGCACTTCATCGGCGACAAGCCGTACGTCGCCGGTGACACGATCTCGATCGCCGACTACTTCGGCGCCTGCATCGTCACCGCCGGCGAGCTGATCGGCTGCACCTACGAGGGGTACCCGAACGTCCAGCGCTGGCTCGGTAACATCAAGCAGCTCGCGCACTGGCCGAAGATCAACGAGGTGATGTACGGCTTTGCCGGTTCGCTGAAGGGGAAGGCGTTCGAGAACCTGTGATCCGCGGACTGCACCACAACGCGTATCGCTGCCGCGACTCCGAGGAGACGCGGAAGTTCTACCAGGACTTCCTCGGTCTCCCGCTCGTCAACGCGTTCCCGATCCGCGAGACCAAGAGCGGACGCGAGACCCACGTCCTCCACTCGTTCTACGAGATGGACGATGGCTCGTGCCTCGCGTTCTTTGAGGTTCCTGGCGAGGCCCCGGGCGGTGCGTTCGAGTTCAAGGAGCAGCACGACTACGACCTCCACATCGCGCTCGAGGTCGACCGCAAGGAGCTCGAGCCGATGATGGCCAAGGCGCAGTCGGCGGGAATCGCCGTGCGTGGCATCGCGGATCACAAGACCATCGACTCGATCTACCTGCGCGATCCGAACGGTTACGTCATCGAGCTGACCGCGAAGCGACCCGATCACGACGCGCAGATCGAGCAGGCGAAGCTGTCAGCGCGTGCGCACCTCGATACGTTTCAGCGCGACAAGCTGAAGTAGCTCGGATGGCTGCCCCAGGTGGCAGCCCATTCCGGCAGTCGGTGCGCCTGGCCCCAGGTGGTCAGCACCGGCGGTAGCGCTGACTCGAACTGGAACCACAGCGAGTCCGTGCCGAGCTGGATCGGTCGATCCGCTGCGGCTTCGTCGAGCGAGCGGCTGTGCTCCACGGCCCGCCCGCTGACACCGTGTCCGGTCAGCGGCGGCGTGATGAACGAGCAACCGGGCTGGAACGGGCTGCCTGGATGCACGGCCTCGTGAATGATGCCGTTGATCTCCGCGGTGACGTTGCGGTGGAAGAACGGCGGCCGGAACGTCCCGGTCGTCGCATCCCAGCGCGGCGGGAACGTCACGAGATCGAGCGTGTGGGTGCCGTCCTCGTCGAGCGGCGCCGAGAGCACCGTGTGCACGGACGGATCGCCGTGATCGAACCGGATGTTCCCCGATGGCGAGAACGCAGCGAGGTCGTAGACGTACGGAACATGATTGCCGTGCCAGCCCGCGACATCGAACGGCGAGTGATCTTGCGTCGCGACGTTCAGCGCGCCGCCGAGCTTTGCCACGATCTCGAACCCAGGCGCGAGCCGATCCTCGAACCACGCAGCTGGTGCACGGAAGTGCCGCGCGTCCGCGAGCCCGTTCGCCCCGATCGGTCCGCGATCCGGTAGCCGGAAGCCACGGCCAAACGCCTCGCCGACGTAGCCGCGCGCGTGCGGCCCGTGAAGCAGCACCGAGAATGCGATGCCGCGCGGGATGATCGCGACGTGGCCGGGCGCAACCGCGAGCGGACCGAGCTCGGTCATCACGGTGAGTGTACCGAGCTCGGGGAGGATCAAGAGGTCGCCATCGGCGCTGTAGAACGCGCGACGATCCATGCTGCGGTTCGCGGCGTAGACGTGGAATGCGTAGCCGCGTCGCAAGCGCGCCGCGCCGGCGCCGCAGACGGTGGTCAGTCCATCGACGAAGTCGCGCTCGTCGGTCGGTAGCGCGAGCGGCGCGAAGCCCGTCAAGTTGATCTCGGGCACGCCGTCGAACGTGGCCGTGATCCGAGGCTGCGCGAAGCTGCCAAACGTTCGCCGCTGTGACGACGGCCGCACGCGATACAGCCACGTGCGGTGATCTTCGCCGCGCGGCGCGGTGAAGCCAGTGGCGTTGAGCTGTTCGGGGTAGAGGCCAAATGGCGACAGCCGCGGTGTGTTCTGGAGCGCTGGCACCGCACCCGCGATCGCCTCGGCGGTCGTCGTGTTGCCAAAGCCCGTCGAGCCGACCGCCGCCGCGACGCCGGTGAGCACACCGCGTCCGGCGAGGCGCTGCGCGAGCGTGATCTCGTGACGGTCTCCCTGCGTGTCGAGCACGGTGACGTGCGCACCGGCCGCGCGGAACCACGCGGCGGTCGCGTCGAGATCGGCGTGGTTGATCCACTTGTCAGCATCGGCCGCACCGACGACGACGGGCACACCGGCGAGATCGGTGGCCGACGCCGCACTCCACTCGGTCGAGCGACCGAGGCGGGCACCGCACGGTGCGAACACTCCGGCGAGCGGACCCGGATGATGCGCCGCGACCTCGAGCGCCAGGCACGCGCCCTGCGAGAACCCGGCGAGCACGATCGGTGTCGCGGCACCGGCGATCGATCGCAGCGCCGCGATCGCGGTCTTGACGCGCGCGATCGCCAGGATCGCGTCGGGGCTCGCACCGGCACCCGGCTCGCCGTACTTGACGCCGTACCAGCGCTCCGCACCATCGGGCGCGCGCAGGCCGACGATCGAGACGCGAGGATCGTGGCCGGCGATCTCGCGCAGCCGCCGCGTGATGGTCCCCGCCTCGGCGCCGCGGCCGTGCAGCGCCAGCACGATGCGGGTGGCGTCCTGCGGATGCGGCCCCGCAAGCACCGCCAGCGGCAGGACGCCGAGGTCGATGCGACCACCGCGGCCCGGCGGACGCAGGCCGTGCTGCGCGTCGAGGACAATCGCCCCCGGCAGCGCCGCGCTTGCTTGCGTGCCCGTTCCGGCCGTGAATTCCATGGGCCGCGCGGCGAGCGGCTCGATCGAGGGCTCCGCGCCGCCGATCCGGACCAACAGATCGTGGAGGGTCTCCGGCTTGATCGCGAGCGCGTCGAGCGACACCGGCGCACCCGCACGCACCAGGAGATCGTGCACGTAGCTGTCGAGGTCCGCGCGATCGACCGCGCGCTCGAGATCGGCAAACACCGCCGGATGCGTCACACGGAGATGCGCGAGGAACTGCGGCAGGAGCACGGCGTGGAGCGCCGCGTGATCGACGCCGGTTGCTCCACCGATCGCGTGCGCGAGCTTGTGCTGGACGCCGGCCGTGCCGCGATCGAATGCGCTCGCGCAGGCCGAGGCCGCGCGGAGGGCGCGCTCGCGAGCACTGCGGTCGCGCGGCGCGAGCAGCAAGTCCTCGATCGCGCGGATCACCTGCCCGGCCGCTGCGAACGCTTCGGTGCGCGTCGCCGGATCGAGTGAACCGGTCGACGCGACGCTCGCGACGTGCGCGAGCCCGTTGCACAGGCTCTGCACGGTGAGCCCGATCGGCATTTCCTCGGTCAGCACCACGTCGTACAGGACGATGTCGGGACGCACGCGCTCGTGGCGACCGGTCTGCTTGTCCCCATTGCGCGTGATGCCGAACACCGTCGTCATCTCGGAGCCAGCGTACGTCGTCGGGATGGCGACAAACCGGATGTCCTTCGTCATGCCACGGATCGCCTTGCCGAGACCGATTGCGGAACCGCCGCCGACCGCGACGATCGTGTCGGCACCGCTCGCCGCGAGTGCGCGGGTCGCCGCGTCGACGACCTCCGCGGGAACATGGACCTGCGCGCCATCGAACACGGCGGGTGCGAACGCATGGAGCGCGGTGACGAGCGCATCGACATTGCGGCGACTCGGCGGCGCGAGAACGAGCACGCGCTGGGTGCCGAGCTCGGCGAGCCGTGCGGCGAGCGCCGGCATTCCATCGGCGACGTACATCACCTCGATCGTCATCGGCGGCGACGATAGCTCAGGGTGTACGCTGGGCGCATGGGGCGATGGCCGGTCGTGCTGCTGCTCGTGCTCGGTTGCCAGCGTACCGAACCGGTCCCTGCCCCGGCCCCCCAACGGAGAAGGCGCCAGTGGTCGCGGCGAAGCCCTCGCCGCTGCGCCACCAACCGACGCACCCCGTCGCTCCCGGCGACCAGTACAAGGAGATGCCGGTCGCCGATCCGTGGCCGAGCGGACCGTTCGACATCGCGAGCGAGCTACCGCTCGCGATCGGAACGGGGCCGAGCGGCACGACCCATCGCGTGATCCGCGCGATCGCCGATCCGGGTCGGCGCTGGGCGGTGGTGTGTCAGCAGCGGCATGACTCCGACCGCGACGGCACGATCGAATACGAGATGACGCATCACTTCACGATCGGCGATCGCCCGTACGCGTACTTCGCGGTCGGCGGTGGCCCTGGCTCGGAGATCGACGAGGTCGTCGCGGTCTCCAGAAATGGCAACCACCTCGTGCTGCGGATCGATCACGCGACGATCCTGTTCGACCTGATCACGCGCACGGGCATGGTGCTGCCAGGCGCGCAGACCACAGCGGACTTCACCCCGGACGGCAGGTTCCTCGTCTACGTCGACGAGACCGAGGGGAAGAGCCAGGTCATCCAGCGCGACCTCACGACCGGCTTCACGAAGGCCGTGCCGTATCCGACCGGCACAGGCGCAGTGATCGCCGGCACCACCGGCCGGTGGGCGTTGATCAGTCCCTACGGCGACCTCCGGTCTCACCACGAATGGTGCGCCTTCGGGGGCTCCGACGAGCCCTCGCTCGACGATCGCGTGTTCGTCGATCTCGAGAAGGGCGCGATCGCCAGCGACCCGGCGATCGTGTGGCCGCTCGGGGACCGCATGCTCACGCGCACCAAGAATACGCTCGCCATGAATGGCGCACCGTTCGGACCGACGGACTGCAAGGAGCTCGAGGTCCTCGCTGTTCACGAGGCGACGGGCGGCGTGCTCGTGCTCTGCACGCGCGCGGATCAGAGCTCCAAGCGTCGGCGAACGGTCCATTACCTGAACGACACCCTCGCGCTCGAATTTGACGGTGGCTGGGCCGAGCGCAACTTCGATCCCGTGCCGGAGCGGATCACCGGGACCGACACCTGCTTCCGGTTCCAGGGCATGGCGATGTGCATCGACGTCACGACCGGGGCACACACCAAGAAGCCCTGGCCCGAGCTCAGCCGCGCGAGATTCGAGGAGGATGGCCAGGAACACGCGGTCGCAGGCGACTTCGTCCTGCTCGGCCCCCGCGACGGCAACGGACCCCTTCGCTGGGTTCCCCAGGTGCGTGATAAGAAGGTGGCCCCATGACCGACGGCAAGACCCGCACCGACGCTGCCTGGCTCGACGCCCACTGGATGCCGTACACCGGCAACCGCGAGTTCAAGGCACATCCGCGCATGATCGTCTCAGCCGAGGGCGCGTACTACACCGACGCCGACGGCAAGAAGATCTTCGACGGGTTGTCGGGACTGTGGTGCTGCGGGCTCGGCCACGGCCGACGCGAGATCATCGAGGCCGTAGCCAAGCAAGCCGCGATCCTCGACTACGCGCCGGCGTTCCAGTACGGCCATCCACAGTCGTTCGCGCTCGCGAACAAGATCAAGGAGCTCACCCCGGCCGGGCTCGACCACGTGTTCTTCACCGGTTCGGGATCCGAGTCCGCAGATACGTCGCTGAAGATGGCTCGCGCCTACTGGCGCGCCAAGGGCCAGGGCACCAAGACCCGGCTGATCGGCCGCGAGAAGGGCTACCACGGCGTCAACTTCGGTGGCATCTCGGTCGGCGGCATCGTCGCCAACCGCAAGGTGTTCGGTCAGGGAATCGAAGCCGACCACCTGCCGCACACCCAGCTCGCGCTCACGAACAAGGCGCACGCGTTCACCCGCGGGATGCCAACCGAGGGCGCGCACCTGGCCGACGAGCTCCTCAGGCTGATCACGCTGCACGACGCGTCGAACATCGCCGCCGTGATCGTCGAGCCGTTCTCCGGCTCGGCCGGCGTCGTCATCCCGCCGGTCGGCTACCTCCAGCGGCTGCGCGACATCTGCACCGCGAACAACATTCTCCTGATCTTCGACGAGGTCATCACCGGCTTCGGCCGCGCAGGCGCGAACACCGGCGCTGCCGCGTTCGGCGTGACGCCCGACATCCTCAACGTCGCCAAGCAGGTCACCAACGGCGTGCAGCCTCTCGGTGCGGTCGTCGTCAAGAAAGAGATCTACGACACGTTCATGGCGACGGGCGGCCCCGAGTACATGCTCGAGTTCCCGCACGGCTACACGTACTCCGCGCATCCGGTCGCGTGCGCGGCCGGCATCGCCGCGCTCGACTTGCTCGTCAAGGAGCGCGCTGTCGAGCGCGTCGCCGAGCTCGCGCCGTACTTCGAGAACCTCGTGCACGGCCTCAAGGGGCACAAGCACATCACCGACATCCGCAACTACGGTCTCGCTGCCGGCCTGACGATCGATGCCGTGCCCGGCGAGCCGGCGAAGCGCCCGTTCGAGATCGCGATGAAGTGCCTCGAGAAGGGACTCTACGTCCGCTATGGCGGCGACACGATCCAGCTCGCCCCGCCGTTCATCAGCGAGAAGGCCGAGCTCGATCGCCTGGTGTCGATCGTCGGCGATGCGATCAACGCGACGGCGTAGAGCACTCCGACCCTTTTCTCCCGCCACGCGATCAACGCGACCGCGTAAAGCACTCCGACCCCTTTCAGTAGAGGCGGTACTCCTCGGGGATCTGGTCTTGCGACTCGACGACGGTGCCGAGGTCGCGGAGGAGTCCGTCGCCGAGCGAGTAGATCCAGCCGTGCACGGTCACCTTCTGGCCGCGACTCCACGCGTCCTGGACGATCGTCGTGTGGCAGACGTTCGCGACCTGCGCGAGCACGTTGAGCTCGGCGAGTCTGTTGGTGCGCGCCTCGGGATCAGCGATCGACGCGAGCTCCTCACGGTTCCACAGGTGAACATCGCGGATGTGGCGCAGCCAGTTGTCGACCAGGCCGAGCGGCTGCGATCCCATCGCGGCCCGGACGCCACCGCAGCCGTAGTGACCGCACACGATGATGTGCTTCACCTCGAGCACGTCGATCGCGTACTGCAGGACCGAGAGGCAGTTGACGTCGGTGTGTTCGACGACGTTCGCGATGTTGCGGTGGACGAACAGCTCTCCGGGCTTGCGGCCGATGATGTCGTTCGGCGGCAGCCGGCTGTCCGAGCACCCGATCCACAGGAGATCGGGTGCCTGCAGCGCCTCGAGCCGCTTGAAGAACTGCGGGTCCTTGGCAACGGCGTTCTTGGCCCACTTGCGATTCTCCTCGAAGCACTGGTCGAGGAGACTGCTGACCGTATTGGAGCGGGCGCGCGTCATCGAGCCGCTTATAGCCCGAACGTGCCGCGGCGGAGAAACTGGCCGCGCCCCTGCTTGGCCTTGGCGACCCACTGGTCGTCCTTGACCACGATCTCGCCGCGCGACAGCACGTGCGACGGGCTGCCCGGCACGGTGTGGCCCTCGTAGGGCGAGTAGTCGACGTTCATGTGGAGGTTCGCCTGGTCGAGGCGCTTGGACTTCTTGGGATCCCAGACCACGACGTCGGCATCCGCGCCAATCGCGAGCGTGCCCTTCTTGCCGTACATCCCGAAGATCTTCGCCGGCGCCGTCGACGTGATCTCGACGAACCGGTTCATCGAGATCTTGCCCAGCGTCACGCCCTCCCACAGGAGGTGGAGTCGCGTCTCGACGCCCGGCATGCCGTTCGGGATCTTCGAGAAGTCGCCGCGGCCGAGCTCCTTCTGATCCTTCATGCAGAACGGACAATGGTCGGTCGCCACGACCTGAAGATCGTAGTTCTGCAGGCCCCGCCACAGGTGATCGTGATGGTGCTTGGGACGCAGCGGCGGTGTGGCGACATAACCGGCACCCTTCCACTCGTTCCCCGGATCGCCGCGCAGGTGATCCTCGGTGAGAAACAGGTACTGCGGACACGTCTCCGCGTACGTCGGCAGGCCGCGGTCGCGCGCTTCCATCACGCGAGCGAGCGCGCGCTGCGCGGAGAGGTGGACCATGTAGACCGGGACCTTCGCCATCTCGGCGAGGGCGATCGCACGCTCGGTGCCCGTCGCCTCGGCGACCTCGGGCCGCGTCAGCGCGTGGTAGACGGGCGCGGTGTGGCCCTCGGCCAGCGCGCGCTGGACGAGCACGTCGATCGGCAGCCCGATCTCCGCATGCATCGTGATCAGCGCACCGAGCTCGCCCGCGCGGAGCATCGCGCGGAAGATCTGCTGATCGTCGACGAGGAACACGCCTGGATAGGCCATGAACATCTTGAACGACGTCACGCCTTCGCGAACCATGTCCGCCATCTCGGCGAGGGTCTGCGGGTTGGCCTCCGTCATGATCATGTGGAAGCCGTAGTCGATCGCCGCCTTGCCCTCGGCCTTCGCGTGCCACGCGTCGAGGCCGGCGCGCATCGAGCTCCCCTTGGACTGGATCGCGAAGTCGACGATCGTCGTCGTGCCGCCGTGGGCCGCCGCCACCGTACCGGTGTCGAAGTCATCCGACGCCGTGGTCCCGCCGAACGGCAGGCTCATGTGCGTGTGGCAGTCGATGCCACCGGGGATGACGTACTGGCCTGCGGCGTCGATCTGGATGACATCGGGCCCGACCGGCATCGTCGCTCGCGCCGAGGGATGCGTCATCCCGACGATCTTGTCGCCATCGATCCAGACGTCGGCGACGAACGAGTCCGACGCGCTGACTACCGTCCCGTCCTTGATCAGCGTCTTCATGACGCCGATCATACGATCAATCTTCGACGAGCGGGCCGTACGCGTCGGGCCGGCG
>JANOPP010000212.1:0-69278 GCA_031421915.1 Myxococcales bacterium
CCTCGGCGACACGGTAGTAGATCTTCGGCACGGACCCGGCAGCCGCCGCGGTCGCGAGCGAGATCTGGAAGAACGTCGCGATGAAGATGATGAAGATCGCGGGCGGATCACCGATTCCGAACCAGATGATCGCGAACGGGATCCACGCGATCGGTGACAGCGAGCGGAAGAAGTTGATCCACGGCATCACCGCGGACCGAGTGTTCGCGGATCGCCCGACGACCAGGCCGAGTGGAACCGCGAAGAACGTCGCCGTGATGAAGCCCCATGCCACGCGATACAGCGACGCGATCGTATCGGCGAGCAGGCGCCCGGAGGCGAGCTCGTCTCCGAACGCCTTCACGACGTCCCACGGGTGAGGCACGGTCCCGACCGGGAACGCGCCGCCCACGTAGAGCAGCCACCAGGTCACCAGCATTGCAAGACCGGTGAGGATAGGGAGCCAGGGGCGCACGGGCGCGGCATCCTGGCATGCCGCGGTGCGAGGATGCCAGCCAGGTATCAAACCTGACATAAGGCTGACACCTAGCGGGCGTACCACGGAGACATGCGCCATCTCCTCCCGACCCAGGCCCCGTTCTCGTTCGCCCAGACCGTCACGTTCCTCCGCCGGTTCCCACCGTGCCAGGGCGACTACATCATCGAGCACGACGCGATCACCGCCGCGGTGACGATCGATGGTGAGGCGGTGGCGTTCACGATCCACGAGGGAGCCGAGTTGACGGTCGAGGTCCCCGACGGCGTGCCGGCGGAGACGCTCGTCGCGCGGGCGGCCCACTGGATCGGTGCAGCCGATGACCTGCGACCGCTGTACGCGGCGGCTGCAGACGATCCGCCGTTCGCGGCGCTGGTCGCGCAGCTCCACGGTCTCCACCACGTGAGGTTCCTGACGCTCGAAGAGATCGCCGTCTACTGCGTGATGATGCAGCGCACGCCGATGGCGATGGCGAGCCGGATGAAGCGAGGCTTCCTCGCGCGATTCGGCGTGCCGAGAAGCTCGCCGCGTGGAAGCAGGGCGCGAGCGGTGATGCCTCGACCGGCACGTTCGCCGAGGCCGCGGCGTGGGGCGAGGTCGTCGTCCTCGCGGTCAAGGGCAGCGCCGCCGAGTCCGCGCGACTGGGCGCATGCGTTCAAGTGGCTGAGTCTCGGTTAGACTGAGACGTGCCGCGCGCGCTGACCCTCGTGATCGCAGGTGCGCTTGCGGCGTGCGAGGATCCAACAGCACCACCCGATGGGTCCGGATCGCCGTGGTCCGAGGGGCCACGCCTTCCTGCTCCTCGTCTCGAGTCCGGTGTCGCGGCGATCGGGCAGCGGCTCGTGGTCGTCGGTGGCTTCGATCAGAACATCACGCAGGGGCTGCGGATCACGAACGAGGTGCTCTCGCTCGATCTGCTCACCGAGCAGTGGTCTGCCCTCCGCGAGGCGCCGGTCGCGTGGACGCACGCCAACGTTGCTGGCTCGTCGGCGACGCTCTATCTCCTCGGCGGCCACGACACCAGCTCGTTCCTCGCGCGTGGCGAGAGCTACGCCCTCGACCTCGATCGCGCCGACTCCCAGTGGCGCCAGCTCGCGTCGATGCCTGCAGGCATGGAGCGTGGTGCGGCCGCGGTGGTCGTGTTTCCGCCGTAGATCTACCTGATCGGAGGTGCCTCGACCTCCGACGCTCTCGCGACCTCGATCAGCTACGACTTCTCGACGGACTCGTGGGCGATGTTGCCGGACCTCCCGGGGCCACGCTCGCACGCCGCGGCGATGCGGCAGGCGGACGGCACGCTGATCGTCGCCGGTGGCCTCAGCTCCCTCGATTCCTCGCGTCCTCTCGGTGACGTCTGGGCCCTCCCACCGAACGGCACCGCCTGGGAGCCGCGTGCCCCGCTTCGTCGGGCACGGGGTGGTTGCGCCTTTGGTGTCGTGTTCGGGCACTTGATCTGCGCCGGCGGGGAAGCCGGATCCGGAGCGGTCGAGACTGTCGAGACCTACGACCCGAACACCGATACCTGGACCACCCAGGCTGACATGCCCGAGCGGCGTGCCGGAACGCGCGGTGCGGTCATCGGCGGGCGCCTGTTCGTGCCAGGAGGTGCCTCCGCCCTTCAATTCGAGCCGACCACCAGCTTGTACGTGTTCACGTTCCTCGCCACGCTCCAACCGTAGTAGGAAGAGTGCCGATGAACGACGAGCACTCCGCCACGATCGTCCGCGTGATCAACGCGCCGATCAACGAGCTCTACGCGGCGTGGACCGAGCCGCAGATCATGAAGCGCTGGCTGGCCACAGTCGTCGAGGCCGACGTCCGCGTCGGCGGCAAGTTCCGGATCGAGAATCACGAGAAGGACGGCACGATCAACGCGTTCACCGGCGAGTACCGCGTGCTCGAGCCCGGCGTGCGGATCGTCCAGACCTTCCATCACGTCGACGCCAAGCTCGGCACTTACGAGGACGAGCTTCTCGAGGTCAAGCTCAAGGCGCTCGCCGTCGGCGTCACCGAGCTTCGCCTGATCAATAGCTGGAAGGGCTCCCCGATGAGCGACGAGGAGCTCGAGAAGCTCGAAGCCGGCTGGGCCCAGTGGCTGGATCTCTTGATCGCCGGTGTCGAGCCCGTCCGCACCGAAGAACCCTGATTTCGGTTTAACCTGGGGCTCCACGACGGCGTCTACAGGTTCCGTCCAACTAGGAGCCTCACATGCGTAATCCCTGGAAGCTGACCTCGTTCGCCCTCGCCAGCATGCTCGCCGTGTCTCTCGGGACCGGAGCCTTCAATACCGCCGGCGCTGATGTGCAGCCGAAGATGCAGGAGGCGCTGACCAGCCTCAAGGCAGGGCTCGCGTCGCTCCAGGCGGCAACGCACGACAAGGGCGGTCATCGTGTGAAGGCGATCCAGCTCACGAAGTCTGCGATCGAGCAGGTCGAGAAGGGCATCAAGTTCGACAACAAGAACTGACGCGCGCGCACGTCGCGCACGTGCAGCCGCGCTGGCGCTGGCGGCGCAGCTCCGTCAGTCGGGCATGGTGAAGATCGAGATCGCGCAGCCTGCGATCGAGCAGCTCGATCAGAGCGTCGATCTCGCCGACGAGCTGGTGCGCGCTCATTCGGGGTTCCTCCCCGGAAGCTCGAGGCCAAAGCTCTGCGCCAAGGCCATCAGCTGCGCGAACGCGGCCGGCACTGCATTGAGCGGACCACCACTCGGATCGCTGCCGATCTGCGTGTAGTTCATCGTTCCCGTCGTCGTCTGCAGCGCCGACGCGATCTGCGGCAGTGCACACGTCACCAGCTCGCGGAGCGCGCGACCCTGAACCAGCATCTGTTCGACCTCCGCGAGCCGCTTCTGGTTCGCGACGTCGACCTGATTGTCGAGGTCGCGTGCTTCGCCCTCACGCCGGCGCACCTCGAGCTCGACGTCGACGTGGGCCTTCCGCAGCTGGATGTCGGCTACTTGCTTCTGCCACAGCAGCGCCCTCTCGTGCTCGATCGCGAGCTGGTTCGTCCGCTGCGTCGCCTCCGCGCGTGCAACCTCTGACTCCAGCGCCGCGACCTCCGCCGCCGCATTCGCGCGCCGCTTCTCCTCCTCGATCGTGATCTGATGCAGCACGCGATCGCGCTCGATCTCCGCGTTTCGCTTCGCCGCATTCGCCGTGATCTCCGCCCTTCGCGCGGCCTCGCGCGCCTCGACCTCCGTCGCCTCGGCCTCGCTCTTCGCCTTGAACGCTCGCGTCGCGCGCGACGTCTCGAGCTGCGCCTCGGAGCTGTGGCGCTCCGTCTCCGCCCGCCGCTCCGCGACCAGCCGCGCCCGATCGAGCTCGGCGACCTCGGCCTTCGTCGCGATCTCCGCCCGATACGGCGCCTGTAGGTGCGCGAACACCTCGCCGCTCAGGATCCGCACCTGCTGGATCTCGATCGTGTCGATCACGACGCCCCAACCCTTCTGTGTCGAGTCTGCCACCGATCCCTCGCCGCTCACCACGGGCGCGATCTCTTCCATCAGGAACGTCGCGATCGTCTCCTTGCGCCGCGTCAGACACTCGTCGAGCGACAGGTTCGCCACGAGCCGCCGTGCCGCGCCGACGAACATCTCCCGCAGCGTCGCCGCGAGCTTCTCGCTCGCCGCCTCGCCGTACGTGAAGTTGAGCACCCGGAACGCGAGCTCGGGCTCCGCGATCCGGTACACCGCGATCCCCGCGATCTCCACGCCGATCCGCTCGCGCGTGATCTGATCCGCCGTGAACTCGATCCGCTGCAACGTCGTCGGAACGATCGCGACCGAGTCACTCGGCCACTTGAAGATCCGCATGCCCTGACCCGACCGCTTGCGATCGATCTGCCCCTTGCGGGTGCACACGAGGTACTCGCTCGGCCGCGCGCCGATGTATCCCCACGGCTTCAGCTTCTCGGGATCCTCGATCGGCTTCCCACTCCGCCATCCGTCCTGGTACCGCTCGACCTCCCTGGGTTCCTGATCGCGAACAACGTGAATCTTCGGAAGTGCTGCCATGGCCCGAGTGGTTTGCACCCGACATGCCGCGATAACTCCGCGATGCTCCATCCCGGCGCTGCTCCACGACACACCACCCCTGGTCCGGTCTGGAGCACCTGCATCGGTCTGCTACGCTGACCGCATGTCGTGCACCCGCTGCAAGGCCGACGGCGACCTCGGCAAGCGAGGCTGGTGCGGCGACTGCGAGCGCGAATTCGACACCTGGGTTCGCCGCCACGCGAGCGACATCGTGTGGCCGGTCCTCGCGGGCATGGTCATCCTCTCGACCATCGCGCTCGGCCTCCCGCTCCTCGGTGCCGGCTACGTCGTCGCCACCACCGGAGTGTTCGCGGGGTTCGGCACCCTGATCGGGCTCCAGCGGCTCAACGCGCGGCGTCGTCGCAAGCAGTTCCAGCTCGCGTCGCTTCCTCGTGCGTACTTGCCGAGCAAGACGTAAGCTGGATCCGATGCTTGGCATTCCACTCGCGCTCGCCGTGTTCGGCGTCGGCGAATGGGCCACGCACAAGTACCTGCTGCACGGTCTCGGCCGCGATCGCGCCTCGCGATTCTCGTTCCACTATCACGACCACCACCAGGCCGTTCGCCGCAACGGCGGCTACGACCCGGCCTACGAGGGCCCGTTCTGGTCCTCCACCACGCAGGCCCGCGAGGCTCTCGGCCTCATGGCCGTCGCGATCGCGCACGCACCGCTCTTCCCGCTCGCGCCGTTCTACACGTCGACCGTCTGGTACTGCCTGCTCCGCTACCGCCGCGATCACCGCCACGCGCACCTCGATCCCGCGTGGGCGCGCGATCACCTGCCGTGGCACTACGACCACCACATGGGCGACCAGGACAAGAACTTCGGCGTCGCGTGGTCGTGGTTCGACATCCTCGCCAAGACGCGCGAGATCTTCGTCGGCACCGACAAGGAGAAGGCGATGGAGGCCAAGCACGCGCAGCGCGCGATGACCGCGTCCTCCGGCCGTGACCTCCGCGCACAGCGCCGCAATCCGTTCCGCCGCCTGTTCGCGCGCCGCGTCTGAACCACGCTTCTGGCTCGACGAGAGCGACCCGAGCCAGGTCTACATCGATGCTCGGTCATCGGACCGCCACGACGAGGTGGCGCGCACACCGCGCAGCGCGAACCCACCTGACGTAGCGCGCGAGCGAGAAGAGATCCGGACCGAGGGAGGGGCGCGTTGCGCGGCACGTTGGTTCTCCCGAACGCCCCGTGGGCGCGACGCAGGGGTCGAAGCTCTGGGCGTGCGCACCGACGCGGCTCGAGGTCGAACGCGATGCGACCACCGCTCACGGGGGCAGTCGTTCCTCCGGAAGCGTGGCGCGAACACCGGGGACGCGCGAACCCACCTGACGCAGAACGTGAGCGAGCAGAGCTCCGGAACGGGCGAGAACGCAGCGACACCCGAGCGCTGCGTGAACACGGCCGCATCCGCCTGATGGCAACGTGAGCGAGCAGCTCTTCGGTCGCTGCGCGCCACTTCCAGGCGTGGCGCGAACACCGCGCACGCACGAACCCACCTGACGCAGAACGCGAGCGAGCAGAGCTCCGGACCGAATGCCGGGTGTTGGCCTCGAATGCTTCGAGATCGGATCGCGCTCGCGGTCTTTCTTTGCGTTCGTTCGCTTTCGTTCGCTTGCGCTTGCCGCATTTCACGACTCATCGCGGCGCATGTCGACGCACCGTGCGTTGATCTTCTGCCTGCAGCGCTGGCGTTCGCTGTCCGCGCGCTTGCTGCATGTGTTGTGATTTATCGCCGAGGAACGGAGTCTTCTCGCGCCTCGCGCACGACGAGGCGACGATTATTCGCGTGGTATTCGAGAACTTCGAACTAACGAGGAGTGCGAAATGCTGCGGGATGGATCGCGAGACGTGGAGTGCGACGAGGCGGCGATGGTGGGGGCACGCCCGATGGCGCGCGCGGAGGAGAACGACTGGCGCGAGGTGCACGGTCGCCTGCGCAGCAACGCGCGCCGCCGCGCCGCGCTCGATGCCAGCGAGGCGTACTGGCTACGCGAGGCGGAGCGCGTGCAGGTCTGGAAGCCGCTCGGCATGGTCTCGATCCTCGACTACATGGAGCGCGTCCTGGGCTACGCACCTCGCACGGCACAGGACCGGCTGCGTGTCGCGCGAGCGCTCGCCCACCTGCCGGTGCTGACCGAGTCGCTGGGCGAGGCCGACGGCCTGACGTTCTCGGCGGTGCGCGAGCTGGTCCGCGTCGCGACGCCGGACACCGAGACCTTGTGGCTCGAGGCCGCGGCCGGCAAGAACCAGCGCGAGCTCGAGGAGCTGGTCGCAGGTCACGAGCTAGGCGATCACCCTGACGATCCGGTCGATCCGGAGATTCGTACCCACGTCGTCCGCTACGAGCTGTCGCCCGCGACGTTCGCGCTCGTGCGGCAGGCCAAGCTCGCCCTCGACGAGGAGCACGGTCGCCACCTCGACGACGATCCGTTCATCGCGGCGCTGTGCCATGCGGTGCTCGAGGGCGCGGCGCCGGGCGAGCCGACCGGGCGCGCGAAGTTCCAGATCGCGACGATCGTGTGCAATCGCTGTGACCAGGCCTGGCAGGAAGGCGCGGGCGCCCGCATCCCGGTCGACGCGGGTAGCCTCGCGCGGGCGCGCTGCGATGCTCAGCACCTCGGCTCGCTCGAGGCCGAGCGGCCGGCGCGCGCGGTTCAGGACGTTCCACCGGCGATCGCGCGGTTCGTGTGGCGTCGCGATCATGGGCGCTGCCAGACGGCTGGATGCCGCTCCGCGCGCGGACTCGAGCTCCACCATATCGTCGCGCGCGCCGACGGCGGCGGCCACGAGCCAAGTAACCTCACCCTGCGCTGCTCGGCCTGCCACGCCGCGCATCACGCCGGGGCGTTGACGATCCGCGGCACCGCGCCGGATCAGCTCGAGACGCGACGGCGGCATGATCACGCGGCGCCCGTAGGTACGAAGATCGTCCGTGCTCCCGTGGGCGCGGCACGAGGCGTGGCAGCGAGCTCGAGCGCTCCCGTGGGCGCGACACGAGGGAGTGCGGCGAGCTCGAACGCTCTCGTGGGCGCGACCCGAGGAGGTGCGGCGAGCTCGAGTGCCCCCCTGGGCGCGACCCGAGAAGGTGCGGCGAGCTCGAGTGCCCCCGTGGGCGCGACACAAGGGAGTGCGGCGATCTCGAACGCCCCCGTGGGCGCGACGCGCGTCGATGCCGCGGAGGTGCGCGCGCAGGCTCGCGAGGCACTGGTCGCGTTGGGCTGGAAGGCAGGGATCGCGCGGACCGCAGTCGATGCGGCGTGTGCTCACGTGGGCGGCGCGCAGGAGATCGAGGTCGTGATTCGCGAAGCGTTGCGGCGATGTCCCGTGCCCACGAGCTGACGCAGCGGTGCACGGGGTGCCAGCTCACTCGCTCTCCATCGCAGCCCGCCGGACTCGGGGCAACAACGCTCCGATGTCATCGGCGCTCGGTCGTCGCGCCCTCGCGGCCCGCGCGAGGGCCTTCAGGTGTCGATGGAAAGACCAGGCGAGGGGGGCACACGCCTTGCTCTGAGTGGTGTCATGAACACCATCCTCATCATCATCGTTGTCGTCCTTCTCCTCGGCGGCGGAGGCATCTTCCTC
The DNA here is from genome assembly GCA_031421915.1 of Myxococcales bacterium. Taxonomy (GTDB): domain Bacteria; phylum Myxococcota_A; class Polyangia; order Haliangiales; family Haliangiaceae; genus JABFXX01. The sequence continues at coordinate 8,100 of JANOPP010000212.1, forward strand.
GGACGCCGGTAGGTCAGGCGCCGTTCGCGTTCGCGTGCGACGCGCGGAGCAGATCCTCGATGATCGCGAGCTCCGCCTCGTCGCGCGGACCGTAGGTCATCACGATGTTCGCCGGCAGCCCGTGTTTGCCGGCCAGCGGGTGACGCTCGGCCCAGCCGTTGTCGATCACCTGCGCGACGATCGCCGGCGGCAACGTCATGTGCATGCTGCCGTCGCTCGGCGGATGCAGATGCGCGAACTCGCGCTGCACGAGGAAGGCACCGTGCGCGGCGTGCGTGCAGCTCGGGAGGTGGAAGGCGCGGGCGCCCGGGACAGAGACGGCGCTGGGGCCGATCACGACGCCGGCGAGCGTCTTGGCCGTCGCGAAGCAGCGCTCCTGGAGTGCGGGCGGCGCGATCTGGTCGAGTTGTGTGTGCGGGTTCGTCGGAGTTGTCTTCGGGCGGGCACCGGCACGTCGGCTCGCGAGGTAGCTCGGTACGTCGGTCACGCGGTGCAGTGCTACGGCTTGAGCGCGGCGGAGATCGTGACCTCGTGGCTCGCGGCAGGCGTGGTCTTGGCGGGCATGATGACCTGGACCTCGCTCGGGCGGACGGAGGGTGCGGCGGCCGCGGGCTTGTAGGAAGTCCACCAGGCCTGCGCCTTCGCCTCGGTCCATGCATGTTCGGGCGGGATCGGGATCGCGCGCAGCATCGCGGAGAGGTGACGCGCGTCGCGGGGCCGCTCGCTCGCTTCCTTGGCGAGCATCGTCGTGAGGACGGCCTCGAGCTCAGGCGGGCACCACGAGGTCATCTTCTCGCGCAGCGATGGGATGGGCTCGTAGATGTGCTTGTGGAGGATCTTCGCGTCAGCACCCTCGCGGGGGAAGACCTCGCGACCCGTGAGGAGCCACCATGCGACGCAGCCGAGGGCGTAGAGGTCGGCGCGACCGTCGAGCTGCATGCCGAGGATCTGTTCCGGGGCCATGAAGCCGGGCGTGCCGAGCATCGCGCCGTGCTGCGTGAGCTTGGAGCCCGACATCGCGGACAGGATCTGCTCGCGCGTGAGCACGTTGGTGCGTTTCGGTGCGGGCATCTCGTTGATGGTCTGGACGATGCCGAAGTCGAGCAGCTTGATGATGTCGACCTCGTCGGCCGCGCGGCACATGAAGAGGTTCGGCGGCTTGATGTCGCGATGGAACAGGCCGGCGTCGTGGGCCTCCGCAAGCGAGGCGCACGCTTGCGTCAGCAGCTTGATCACACGGGCGGCGGGTTGCGCGCCGTCCTTGACGATGAGCGACTCGAGGTCGAGACCGTCGAGGAGCTCCATCACGTAGTAAAAGACGCTCGCGTCGGTGACGCCATAGTCGAAGATCGCGATCGTGTGGCGCGAGCGCATCGAGGCGAGGGTCTGCGCCTCGCGACGGAAGCGTTCGCGGATCTCGGCGACGGAGCTCGGATCGCTCAAGGCCTCGGGGCGGATCAGCTTGATCGCGGCGGTGCGCGCGAGGAGGCGGTGCTCGGCGCGCCAGACCTCGCCCATGCCGCCGGTGCCGAGCTTGGCGACGAGCCGGTAGGAGCCGAGCTCCTTGGCGCGTTGCTCGGCGGAGCGGGCTTCCTCGCGCGACGCGGCGACCTGGCGGCGCATGCGCACGAGGTTCCACGCGAGGATCAGTGCGATCAGCACGGCGATCGCGAGGGCGCCCGCGGATGCGACGACGGACGAGCGCTCGAGCGCATGTGTCGGACCGAGGAGCGTGCGCTCGGGGACGACGGTGGCGACGAACCAGTCGAGCGGAACGGCGATGCCCGCGCGCTTGCCGCCGATCGGCGCGACGGACGTGAGGTACGCGCCGTCTGACGCATCGAGCTCGAGGAAGCGGAGCGCTTCGATCTTGCCGTCCTTCGAGATCGAGGTGAACAGTGACGTGAGCGCTGGGTCGCGGAAGTCTTCGTGGCGGAGGAGCTTGTCGCCCGTCGGGAAGGCGAGCTTGTCGGCGGATGGGTACGCGAGGATGATGCCATCGCGCGTGAACACGACGGAGCGTGCCTCGTCGAGCGCGGGTCGAGCGACGTACGAGGACAGAGCGCCGACATCGAAGTCGACAGTGAGCACCGCGAGCAGGCGCTGGTCCGGGCCGTAGAGTGGCTCGGTGCACGTGATGCCGGTCTCGAAGCTGCGGAAGAACGTGTAGGGCTCGGTCCAGGCGCGGGCGCCCGTGCGCTCGGCGAGCTGATAGAAGCCGCGGCGTCGCGGATCGTAGTCGGTGGTCTCCGAGCGGAACTTCGCGAGCTTGCTGCCATCGATCGTGTAGCGATCGACGTTCGTGCCCTTGTCGGTGATCCTGGATTCCTGGACCTCGAGGCGGCGCTTCTCGCCGAGGTACGCACCGCGGAAGGTTCCGTCGGAGAAGCTGATCGAGGCGTAGGAGACGCCGGGGCGACCGACGATCAGGTCGGCGATGCGGAGGAGGGCGTCCTCGGTGGTGCGCGCGGGATCCGCGAGGACGCGGAGGCGCTCGAGGAGTGGGCCCGCCTGATCGAGGGCGAACGCGATGTCGGACTGGATCGCGAGCGCCTGTTCGGAGAGCTGGCGGCGGGCCATCGATTGCGAGGCAGAGCGTGTGGCATCGCGACCGACGAGGAGGATGCCGACGCCGACGATGATGACGAGGAGCGGGATCGTGATCAGGACGCCGATCGGAGAGGCGAGCGCGCTCGCGAGCCGAAACGCAGGACGACCCGATCCCGTGGGCTTGGTCCTAGCCACGAGTCTCGTAGACCGTACGAGCCGGCAGCTCGAGCGCGGTCAGAAACCCGCCCTTGCCGCATGCGGTGTCGAGTCCGATGCACGCGGGTCCGGCCCACATGTCTGCCGGATCGTCGGGCGTGTGGGTCGAGAGCTCGTTCGGCAATGTGCGCGTGGTCGTGTGACCGAACACGACGAGCTTGCCGCGATAGTTCTCGAAGAAGTCGCGATCGCGCAGCCAGAGCAGCGCGCGCATCGGCTTGACCTCCGACGGATGCGGGAACGTGCCGTTGGTGCGGCGGATGCCGGCGTGCACGTAGATCGCGTGATCGTCCTCGTAGAAGAACGGCAGATCGCGCATCCACGCGATCACGTCGGGCGGGAGGAACTTGCCCTCGAGCATCGACGTGAGCTCTTCGCTGGTGGGCGGCTCTTCTTCGTCGGGCACGGGGAGTCCAAGGAACGAGCGATAGCACTCGAGGCAACCGTTGCCGCGCGGCAGGAGGAACTCGGGCCACCCCTTGTCGACGACCTGCAGCCAGGCGTCCTCGTGATTGCCGCGGAGCGCGACAACCTTGGCCTTACACGTGCCAACCAGATCACGGACCTTGGCAACCACACCGGCGGAGTTGGGACCGCGATCGATGTAGTCGCCGAGGAACACGATCGTGTCCTCGGGGGTCAGCTCGGGCAGGCGCTCGAGAATGAGCTCCAAGGCCGCGAGATCCCCGTGAATGTCTCCGATGGCGAAGGTCCGACCGGCCACGACGCCATCGTAGTGTAGGAATCGCCCACGATCACGGTGTCGGGTGTGGGTTTCAGAGACGATCGTGTTCGTGTCGTTTCCTGCGGTTACCGTGGCACGTCTCGTGGAATCATGAAGCCCATGACCCCTCGGCTGCTCGCGCTATCGCTCGTCCCTGTCTTCGCCGCAACCGCCGCCCATGCGCAGGCACCGGGGGAGTGGACGCCGGAGTCGAGCCCGAGCCCGAGCTACGCGCAGCCTCCGCCGCAGCAGGTCGCGCCGCCGGCTCCGCGCGATCGGCGCTGGTCGGTGGGCGTGAGCGTCGGCTCGACCGAGATCTCGCAGCAGGGCTCCGAGGCTCAGTCGGTCACGTTCGGCGGTGGATCGATCGCGGTTCGCTATCGCCCGTGGCGTCACCTCGAGCTCGAGCTGTCGTTCGGTGGTGGCCGCCAGCAGCTCGACGAGGAGCAGGGTGGAGGCGAGGGTGAGCTCGCGATGGCGACCGGCACCTTGGCCGCGCGCTATCGGTTCAGCCCGAACCAGAAGTGGAACTGGTGGCTGCTCGCCGGCATTGGCGGCACCACGGTCGCGCGCAACGACGCCACCGACGAGGAGATCGACGCTGCACAGCGCCCGCACGGCGTGCTCGGCATCGGCCTCGAGCGCCGGTTCAATCGGTTCGCGCTCCAGGTCGAGCTCCGCGGTCTCGCGATCGGCCAGACCGAGGCCGAGATGCAGTACGCAGAGGACTACGGCATGTCGAGCGAGACCGAGGGTCTCGGCGCTGCCAACTTCTCGCTCGGCGCCTCGTACTACTTCTAGTCAGGGCGCATCGACGGTGGCCTGCACGGCCGCCGCGGCGACCATGCCCCAGCGGGCGCGCGCTTCGTCGTCGAACGAGGTCGTGTACGGCAGGTGGATCAAGCCCGCGCGACCGCGGAACGCCATCTTGCCGAGGTTGACGAACATGACGTTGTTGCAGATGTAGCGGCCCGGATCGTCGCTGCGGCTCGGGAGCTCGCCGGCGTCGACGAGGGCGCTCTCGATCGCCTCGAGCGGCAGCAGCGTCTCGCGGGTCGGCGGTGCATCGAGCGCGATCGGATTCGCAGCGCGGATGATGCCGCGGTTGTCGGGAGCACCACCGGAGAGCTCGCCGGTGTCCTGCAGGTTGTAGGCGGTCTCCTCGAGAGCGATCGATCCGCCGCCCTGACCGAAGCTGATCACGGCGGACGGGTTGCAGCGGTCGATCACCTCGGCGATCGCGGCGGCCGAGCGATCGTATTCGACGGGGAGCACCAGGCGCATGACCTGGGCGCCACGCAGCGACGCGGGATCGAGCGAGCTGACGGCGACGGCGGAGATGTTCTCGTGCCAGCCATCGGCCGGGAACGGCTGGAAGCCGGTGATCAGGACCTTCTCGCCGGACGGGTCTCCCTCGAACGCGCAGGGGGCGGGGAACTTGCGAATCTGCGTGCGCGACGTGTCGCCGCTCGAGTGTACGCGGAGCTCGGTGAGGTCACCGCGCGTCGGGAGCAGGTCTCCGATCCGGACGTCGATCAGCGTGCGGAACTCGGTCGTCGTGCGCGTCGCCTTGCGGTCGGCGAGTAGCTGATCGAGGAGTGGGCGGAGATCGACGCCGTCCGCCTCGAGTCTCTCGACCTTCTTGCCCTTCGGCAGCTCGATCGTCACCTTGTCGGTGTCCTTGTAGACACCCGCGCCGGGCGAGACGATCACGCCGAGCCGCTTGGGGAACACCTCGACGTAGTCGAGATCGACCTTCGCGCCCGGCTCGACGTGGAGCGTGACGCGCGCGACGTGCGCGCTGGTCTGCAGGCTGATCGGGAGATCGATCCAGCGACCAGTTCCGCGCAGGCGCGAGACCGTGAGTGTCTGGACGCCGAGAACACCGCCCGCCGCGTCGAGCGCGGAGATCGTGGCGATCGAACCCCAACTCGGGTGTTGCCGCACCCGGATCCGCGCGTTGACCGTCAGACCGCCGGAGTCGGCGCCGTCGGGAAGAGCGATATCACACGTGCCTCGGAGCTCGACGACGCCGGTGCCGCCGGGCGTGCCGCAGATGCGCTGCCCCTCGAGGACCTTCGCGTTGAGCGGGTGGCCGGCGGCGTCGTACTTGCCATCGATGAAGTCGCGGAGCAGGCCGTCGTTCGGCGCCTCGGTCTCCTCGGAGCCAGGGGCTTCGGTACAGGCCCCGGTCAGGGCAGCGAACACGACGGCAGCGAGCACAGGACGGAGCACCAACGTCTCGAGAGCAGCCGTCGTGCCACGATCGTCGTAAGCGATCGTCACTACTTGGAACGTTGGTGACGGCTAGTCGACTAGCCGCTTGCGGCGGCCTCTGGTCATGGGGCTCCACACGCCAGCCACTCGGCGAGCCGGTCACGCTCGTCGGCAGGTGGGTCGACCGGGCCGACCGGCATGCTCGTGTTCGGTCCGGCGGCGCGGATGAAGATCCGATCCGCGTGGCGGCGGACGTCCTCGACCGTGTCGAACGTGAACGATCCGGGCGCGCCGTGCTTGCCGGTCGAATGGCACTCGTTGCAGTAGCGGTCGACGAACGCCGCGCCGAACGTCGCGTACGTGAGCTGGGTGCCGGTCGGTGGACATGGCATCTCGTCCATCGGCATCGGTGCCTCGGTGCAGCCGGCCAGGAGCAGGGCGCAGGCGAGCGCTCTCATCGCGTGCCCACCACGGCGCGCGGTGCCGGCGTCGTGCGCTGGAAATCGAACGTCAGGCCGACCGAGACGCCGCCGCTCGACATCCAACGCGGACCGCGCGTGTTCTCGGTGAACACGGTCGAGTCGAGATCGAACGCGAGGTACCACTCGCCGCGGCGGTGCTCGAGGATCGGCACGGCGATCGAGAAGCCGGCTCGACTACCGGCACGATGCCGGATCCCGTCGCCAATGCCGAGGAATGCGCTGAGCGGCGCCTCCTCGAGCGCGGCGCGAGTCTCCTCGTGCTGGTGGACGAGACCGAGGGTCGCGATCAGCCGCACCGAGCCGAACGTGTGGTGCGCGGCCGCGTTGATGCTGAGGTACGTCATCAGCCGCTGATCGATCGCGGCGAACTGCTCCTTGCCGATGAACTTCGCGCCGAACGTGTCGGTGAACCAGTAGCCGACGTCGAGCGAGCCGCCTCCGCCGTGGTCCTCCGGCCATTCTGTGGTCGTGGCCATGAGGCCGAGATTGAGATCGAGCTCGCCGGCGTGTGCGGTGGCTGGGAGGAGGGCGGCGCCGACGAAGGCAGCCGCGAGGACGGAGACCGTTTGCATGCGGGCTCCTCAGGCAAGGGCCGCGCCGCGAACAGCCGTTCACGGTCTGTCAGTTCCGGGGTTCCGTGAATGCCCGTCGGTGTGGGGTTACACGGCGATGATGCCGCGCCCGAGCTCGATCACGCTGCCGGTGACGTAGATCCCGCCATCTCCCTCGACGCGGAGACCGAGGCGAGACGGGCGACCGACGGCCTCGCCCTGGTGCAGCGTCGCCGTGACGGGCAGGCCCTGCCGGGTCGCGAGGTGCCAGCCGCCGAGGTTCGCGCACGCAGAGCCGGTCGCCGGGTCCTCGATCACCGCGCCGTGCGACGTGAAGAAGAACCGCACCGTCCACGTCGGCTGGTCGCGGGCAACCAGGTACGCCATCGCCTCCTGGCGCGTCGCGGAGAACCCCCACTTCTCGAGGAGCTCGGGCACGGGCTTCGCGGCGCGCACGAGCTCGGTCGTCGCGATCGGGATCACGAGCTGCTCGACGCCGGTGTCGACCCACAGCGGCTCGTCGCTCACGGCGTGGTCGGGCAGGCCGACCATACGCGCGAGCTCGGCGCGACTCGCCTCCACCGGTCGGGTCACCGGTGCGCGCGCGGCACGCAGCGTCCAGGCATCGCCATCGCGTGTGACCGCGACGTTGCCCGCGATCATCTCGAGCGTGACGCGATCGCGATCGGCCGCGACCACCGCGGCTGTGCCGAGCGTCGGATGACCAGCAAACGGCATCTCGAACCCGGGCGTGAAGATCCGGACATGCGCATCGCCGCCGGCCGTTGGCGGAAGCACGAACGTTGTCTCGGACAGGTTCATCTGTCGCGCGAGCGCCTGCATCTCTTCGCTCGTGAGCCCGCGTGCGTCCTCGAACACGCAGAGGGGATTTCCCGAGAACCGGTCGCCGTCGACGGTGAACACGTTGACGATCCGGAACGCGTGGCTCATTCCGCTCCATGTACGCCTGCCACCGACGAGCCGCAAGTACAGGAAGACCCCACGGCTACCTCAACAGATCGGCGCTCGGGCCGGTTCAGGTGAGTGATGACCAAGGTCGCCGCACTCGCGCTCTGCCTCGCTGCCTCGGCGTGCTCGCCGAAGCTCACCGTGGGCTACGACGCGACGGCGCACGTGCGCGGTCCGCTCGCGAACCTCCAGACCATCTCGCGCGTCGAGGCCGTCACGGGCATCGACATGCCGGCGCCGCCCGAGGGCCGCAACTACTCGCTCGGTATCGGCTTCGGCGACAAGAACCTCACGATCGGCGGTCGTGTCAGCGCGAACAACATCTCGAAGTCGACCGTCGAGATCGATGGTGCGCAGTACGCCTCGGCCTCGGGTGCGCTCGACGTCCGCTACAACGTTCTCCGCTTCAAGCACTTCTCGACCGGCCTCCTGCTCGCGCCGTCGCGCACGCTGCTCGTCGACAGCACCGGCGGCACACACAGCTGGGGCAGCGGCATTCGCTACGGCGGTGGCGCTGCGGTCTCGATGTTCGGCTTCTCGGTGTTCGCCGAGGGCTACCAGGAGAAGATGATCTTCATCGACGGTCCTGCCGAGGGAACCAGCACGCGCACCGGCGTCACCGTCGGCCTGGCGTTCCAGCCCTGAGCCGTAGCCCGATCACCAGCATCGTTTACCCCGACGCGTGACCGTCATCGAACGCCACGCGCGGGGCTCTCTTGCATCTGGCGATCGGGGCGCGACTCGAGCCAGCGTCGAGGCGTCGTGCTGTGCCTGATGCAGCTCGACGCTCTCGAGGTTCAGCCGAATGCCGCGGTCGCGGCGTGCCGTTCGGCGACGGGCGAACGCCTGAATCGGGACAATACCGTCGCGACCTCGTCCATCGTCGGGCGCATACCCTGATCCTTCGCCAGCATGCGAAGGACGAGGCGTTCGAAGTCGGCGGGGATCTCGGAGCGTGCGGCGGACGGCCGCGGCGCGAGCTGATCCGAGTGCTTCACCATGAGCTGGGGCAACGTGCCGTGAAAGGGCTGCTCGCCCGTGAGCAACTCGTGGAGCAAGCAGCCGAGCGCATAGACGTCCGACGCTGGACAAGGAGCACCGCGCCACTGCTCGGGCGGCATGTAGGCGGGGGTGCCGGCGATCGAGCCATCGATCACCGCCGGGGCAGAGATCGCAGTTGCGACGCCGTAGTCGACGACCTTGACCTGCGGCCACTCGCTGCCTTCCGGGTAGAGGAGGAACACGTTGGTCGGCTTGATGTCGCAGTGGATGAAGCCGTTGCGATGGAGCGCAGCGACCGCCGAAGCGATCTGCATGCCGATCGACGCGATGGCATCGAGAGCCATCTCTCCGCGTTCCGCGAGGGACTCGAGGTTCTCTCCGTCGAGGTACTCCATCACCAGGTACGGAACGCCGCTCGAGCTGAGCGACGCGTGCGTGATCTCGACGAGGCCAGGGTGCCGTGCACCGCGGGCCACCACTTGCTCGAACAGAAAGCGGTCGACGATGTCGGTGCGATCCGCATAGAACGGATCGAGCAGCTTCAGCGCGACGCGAGTCCCGGTCGGGATGTGCTCTGCCAGGTAGACACCGGCCATGCCTCCCCGCGCGAGGAGCGAGATCAACGCGTAGGCGCCCAGGCGGCAGTCCCGGAGCGACGAGGATTCGGGGAGAGGGAGGGTGGCGCTCGGGTTGCGACTTCGGGACACGAAGAGCGTTCGTGCATTCGAGATGCCAGCGGGACTCCGAGCGGATCCGCATGCTTCGCCGAGGTTGGTGTCGTGCCGGCGGCAGGGTTGACGCCTCGGCGTCAGCCACAACGGCATCGAGATTCCGCTCAATGGGCGCAGCGCCTGGCCGACCTATCTCGTCACATGGCGATTTTTGGGATTGTCTTCGTACTCGCTGCCGTTGCCGGCGGGTTCCTGATGGCCGGCGGCCAGCTCGGCGTGCTGATCCAGCCGTCGGAGTTCGTGGTCATCCTGGGCGCCGCCATCGGAGCCCTGATCACCTCCTCGCCCGGCAAGATGAAGAAGCGGATCGGTGCGGCCGTCAAGTCGGCCATCAAGGAGAACATCCCGACGACCAAGGACTACCTCGAGCTGCTGAAGTGTCAGTACGAGCTGTTCATGATCGCGCGCCGCCAGGGGGTGCTCGCGCTCGAGACGCACGTCAATGATCCGGCGAAGTCCGACCTGTTCAAGAAGTACCCCGGGCTGACCAAGCAGCACCACGCACGGACGTTTCTCGCCGAAGCGCTACAGCAGATCGTCAACGGCATCGCCCCCGACGAGCTCGAGCAGTTGCTCGAAGCAGAGCTCGATACGATCAAGGCGGAAGGTCACCTCGCGACTGGTCTGCTCAAGGTGATCGGCGACTCGCTCCCGGGCATCGGTATCGTGGCAGCCGTGCTCGGCATCATCGTCACGATGGGACACATGGATGCACCGCCCGCGGTGATCGGCCACCACGTCGCCGCGGCGCTTGTCGGGACGTTCCTCGGCATTCTCGTCTGCTACGGCATCCTCCAGCCGCTCGCGAACAACGCCGAGATCCAGGAGGTTCATCAGCTCCGCTTCCTCAATGTGATCAAGGCGGCCGTGATCGCCTCGGCGCGCGGTGTCGCTCCGCCAACCGCCGTCGAATTCGGCCGCAAGCAGATCTTCAGCGACGAGCGCCCCACCTTCCAGGAGCTCGACAAGGCCCTGCAGGGAGTGCAGTGACATGGCGCGCCGCTACAAGAAGGTCGAGGCTGCGCACGGTCACCACGGCGGCGCGTGGAAGGTCGCTTACGCCGACTTCGTCACGGCGATGATGGCGCTGTTCATGGTGCTCTGGCTGCTCGCTTCAACCGACGCACAAACCCGCAAGGAGATCAGCCAGTACTTTCGTTCCGGCATTCTCCCCGAGGGCGAAATGTCGATGAACCACGCCTCTCAGATCACACCCTCGATGATCGAGGAGGCGCCGACTCCACCGCCGCCCGACGACACCCGCTCGATGCTCGACAACAAGGACACCGCGAAGCAGGTCTCCGACAAGCTCGCGCGGATGGCGGCGCTCGACGCCGACATGGCAAAGGTCATCAAGAACGTTCGAGTGACCGTCACGCCCGACGGCGTGCTCGTCGAGACGGTGGACGAGGGTGACGATCTGCTCTTCGACCTGTCGTCCTCGCGGCTCCACGAACCGCTCCAGCGGTTCCTCCGCGGCTTCGCACCCGTGATCGTCCGTCTCGGCCGTTCGATCGAGATCAATGGCCACACCGATGCACGCCCATTCGCCGACGGCTCGCGGATCTCGAACTGGGATCTCTCGTATCAGCGCGCCGCGGCTGCCCGCGAGACGCTCGTCGGCAGTGGCGTCCCCGACACGCAGATCGTCGGGCTGTTCGCACGAGGGTCCTCGCAGCTGTTCCTGCCGGATCAGCCGTACGCGGTGCAGAACCGCCGCCTGTCGATTCTGATCCGCATCGCCAAACCTGACGTCGCCACGGTCAAGACCGGCGATCTCGACGCTCCGAACTGAGCAGAATCGCTGGCGCGCTGTGTGGCACGTAGCTTGCGACCAGCCTGGAAGTGCGCTCTCTCCTGATCCTGTGTGCTCTCGCTAGCTCTGCCGTTGCCGATGACGGTTCGCTGTGGGAGGCCGAGCTCCGGCTCGGTGGTGGCGTGGCGCACGGTGGTCACGAGACGATGGCGACCAACCGGCCTGCGCCGCTGACCGTCAGCGCGATCGCCGCCATCGCGGTTCAGGACGAGCCTCGCGTCTACGGCTTCGGCGGCATCGTCGCCGAGACCCTCGAGCGGACAGCGATCGGTACCGTCGCTGGCGGACGCCTCGCCGTGCACGACACGCCGGTGCGGCTGTCGGGTGGTGGCGTCTGGATGTTCGCTCCCAAGACCTTGTGGGGGGCCACCGCGAGCGTCGGCGCCTGCTCGGGAAGCGGGATGTTTGCCGTGTGCGGGGACGTTCAGCTCACGGCGTACTTCGCCGGGACAGCTCTGGCGAAGGACGATGCGGAGGTTCAGCTCCAGTTCGTGATCGCATTCATGACGAGAGGGGGTCGGTGATGGAGAAGGTGATCAGCAACAAGGTGATCAGTGAGACAGATCGGGTCACCAAGGCCCTCGACAGCCTGCCGACGCTTCCGATCGTAGCGTTGCAGCTCGGCGAGGTTGTCCACTCGAGGAACGTCTCGACCCAGCAAGTCGCCGAGATCCTGCGAACCGACCCGGCGATCTCCGCGAAGCTCCTCCGGCTCGTCAACTCGCCGTACTTCGGGATCCCGGGCGGCGTCGCCGATGTCGGCCGCGCGATTCCATTTGTCGGGTTCAACACCCTCTACCAGCTCGTGCTCAGCATCGGCGTGCTCGACACGCTCGCCAGCCCGAGCGGACCTTTTGACCCTCGTGCCATGTGGACGCACTCGCTCCTGGTCGCCACCGCAGCTCGCGAGCTGGCAAACGAGGTCAAGTTCCCTGATCCGGGAGCGTGCTTCACTGCCGGTCTCCTCCATGACATGGGCAAGATCGCCCTCGCAAAGTTCGATCCGATCAACCTCGCCGCGGCGTTCGCAGCAGTGCGCGACCAGGGAATCTCGATGCACGAGGCTGAGGAACGCCACGGGCTCCCGCCCCACGAGCGTGTCGGGAGTCGGCTCGCCAAGCAATGGAAGTTCCCAGCGACGTTGGCGACGCCGATCGAGCAGCACCACGCAATTCACCGCGCCGACGTGCGCGAGAGGTTGGCACCGAATCTCAGGGGCATCACCGAGATCGTGGCCGCCGCCGACCACCTGTCGCACCGGTGTGCCGCCACCTTTGGCGAGGACATGTCGTGCGAGGACGGCGATGCCGACGCGACTCAGCTGTTCGAGCGCAACGGTCTGACGGCGTCGCAGCGGTCCGCATTGTGCGATCGCACCCGCGAGCAGCTCGAGCGCTCGAAGATCTTCCTGTCGCTGCTCGACTGACTCAACTCGGGCGGAGCGGGAGTGCGACCATGAAGCTGGCGCCGCGCACGCGGTCTTTGCGGTAGTTGATTCGACCGCCGAGCATCTGCATCACGTAGGCGGAGATCGCCAGTCCGAGGCCGGTGCCCTCCTTCGTCGTGCTCGCGAACGGTTCGAACATGGTGTTCGCGATGTCGGGCGATACGCCGGGACCGTCGTCGGTGACGGTGAACGTGACCTCGTCGTGATGGATCCGGACCTCGAGGTCGACGAACCCACCGGACGGGGATGCATTGGCGGCATTACGAAGCAGGTTGGCGAGAACCTGGAGAAACAGGCTCTCGGTAACGTCGAGGTCGCGGTCGGGGAGCGCACCGACGCGGAGTTGTGCGCGTTCGCGCACGTATCCACCCGCGAGCTTGGTAGCGCGCGAGACGAGTCGCTCGATCTTGATGGGGCGGAGCTGGACCTCGCCGTCTCGAATGAACTTCCGCATGTGGATGAACAGCTGGATCGCCTCGTTGCCGGCCGCCGCCGCCTCTCCGATCGCGTTCCGGAGGTCGGGACTGCCAGTGCTGGCGAGCTCTGTCGCATCGTCAAGGGCTGCAGTAAGCGTCTGCATCGTCGAGGCGAGATCGTGGAGAAGCGAACCGGTCAGGGCCCCAAGTGTTGCCTGCCGCATGAGCTGATTGAGGCGCGGTCCGCGGGCTCCGGTAGCGTGCAGCGTTGAAGTTCTCGCCTCGAGGACGCCGAACGACCGCTGGGCACGGTGGGCGATGTAGTGAACCAGCTGACGCGCCGACTCCGTGAGTCCTCGAGCCAGCAGCCGAAGGGAGCCCTCCTGATCGATCGGCAGGTCGACGTACCACCCCGGGCCTTGTGGCATCACCGACCCACCCGTGAACGAGTGATCGACGCCTTCTGCGCGCACCACGACAGAGCATGCGAGCACCCCCTCGACGCGGATCGAGCGCTGGACCAACGTCTCGCTGAGCTCGAGCGGTGACTTCGCGGCTGCGAGCTCGTCGTCGAGAGAGCTGAGGCTGAGGGCGTCCTCGACCGAAGCGAACAGTCGCCGGGCCAGATCGCGGTGCTCGAGCCCGCGGCGGACCACGACCTCGATCTCGTCGTGCCATGGCTTCCCTACCTTGTAGGGAGCATGCGGCGTGAGCAACGCTTGTTGCGCACGCTCGTCGAGGTAGCCGGTCAACAGAACGCGCACGGCATCCCGCTGATGGGTCCGCGCGAACTCGAGAACCTCGATGCCGTCGTGATCCGGCATCTTCAGATCCGAGATGACGACGTCGTACTGGTTCGTCGCGAGGACGTCGAACGCTTCTCCCGCTGAGCCGACGGCTTCGACAAGGTAGTGCGGGGATAGCTCGTCGATCAGCGCATCGCGAACGTGGTCGTCGTCGTCGACGACAAGGATACTTACAGTCATGGGGTCTCCTTCGCAGGCGTGGATTCGAGTCGCTGGACAAACGTCGAGAGGACGCGCGCGAGCTCGGGGGGCAAGTCCGCGGTGGCGTGCGCCTCACCACGGTCCGAGCCGCGTGTGGCGTGGATGATCGCCGCGGTATTGGTCTCGATGCGTCGCACCAGCTGGGAGGTGCGCACCAGCAGGCGATCCAGGTCCGGTCGGTACTCCGCCGGGATACCCGCTGCAACGATCTCCATCCGGCGCGTGGTGCTGATCAGAGCGCCGACGGGGTTGTTGAGGTGATGGGCGATTCCGGCGACGAACTCGCCCATCGCCGCCCGCCAGGCCAGCATCGCGATCTCTCGGTTGCGACTCTCGATCTCGTTCTTCGCGTTCTCGAGATCGGCGTAGGCGGTGTAGAGCGCCGTGTGCTTCGCGACGAGATCGCTCTCGAGCAAGCGGCGCTCTGTGGTGTCGTGAGCTAGATAGGCTGCCAGTGGTCCGTGCTCGGTCTCGAGGTGTGCGACCTGGAGCTGGACGTAGACCGGGTACTCGTCGCCGCGGCGAAATCCGACGTCTTCGTAGTGGCCGGGAGCGAGCAGGTCGCGGTCGGGCTCGAACAGCAGGGCCTCCATTGAGACCCCGACCAACGTCTCGAGCGGCCGCATCAGTAGATCCGCCGCACACACGTTTGCCGACACCACGAGTCCCGTCCCACGATTCGCGATCATCGCGGCATGGGTGCTGCGTTCGAACAGGAGGCCGAACACGGCACTGGCGATTGGGTCCGTCACCTAAACCACCGTCGGCCAGTTCTCGCGACCGTCAAGGTCGCCGACGCCGATCCCGGGTCGCCGTTGCAACTCCGCAGATCTGTTCGTGCCCGTCCGGCCCGCGACTTGCTCGACACCCTCACGTGTCCGTGAAGTTCTCGTCGATCGACACCATATCTGCCGCGCTGACGTTTCATCGCGAGCGCCACGCGGTGCTCGCCGGAAACATCGCGAACCTCGACACGCCTGGCTACCGCCCCATGGATCTGCAGCGTGCGCCAATCAGTGCTGGCACGACGCTCGAGGCGACCACCGCCGGTCACATCTCTGACGTGTCCGCCACTCCGGGTGTGATCACGTCGTTCGACGACGGTGGTCAGCTCCAGGGGTCTGATGGCAATGCGGTCTCGCTCGAGCGAGAGCTCGCAAAGATCGACGCGAACCGTGCCCGCTACGCGGCGTCGTCCGAGCTCGTGTCGCGCAAGTTGGCCCTTCTTCGCTACGCCGCAGGAGACGGCATCTGATGAGCAATTCGATGGATTTCTTCACGGCCATGGAGGTCTCGGCGTCGGGACTCTCCGCACAGAGGACGCGCATGAACGTCGCGTCGTCGAACCTGGCGAACGCGCAGACCACGCAGGCCGCCGGCGGCGGAGCGTACAAGCGACGAGACGTCGTCCTCGCGTCGTCCGACGCACCGGGCGCGAAGGGCAGTCCCTTTGCGCAGTCGGTGAAGGCCGTCGAGGTCGCACAGATCACGCAGGACGCTTCCCCTCCCCGCCTCGAGTACGACCCCGGTCATCCACACGCGGATGCAAAGGGGTATGTGGCGTATCCCAACGTCAACCCCGTCGAGGAGATGGTCGATATGATCACCGCTTCGCGTGCGTACGAGGCCGGTATCACGGCGATGTCGACAGCCGTCAACATGGCCGAGCGAGCCCTCGGTATCGGTCGATGAGCATCGCGCCGATCCAGCTGCCCGCGATCGCCCCGATCGAGATCCGCGAGACGGGTGCCGCCGCGGCGCCCGACCTCGCAGAGGTGTTCGGGAAGGCGCTCGACGAGGCGCGCGCTCTCAACAGCGACGCGACGAAGGCCGCCGAGCAGTTCGCGAATGGTGATGCCGGAGTCGGCATCCACGAGGTGATGATCGCATCGGAGAAGGCGAACATCGCCGTTCGCTACGCGACGACGATGAAGAACAAGGCGGTCGAGGCGTACCGCGAGCTCATGAACACGCAGGTGTAAGTCGTGGCCGAACCTTCCACCTCAGGTCCACTCGCCGTCCTCGCTCAGCTCAACCAGCTGTGGGGGCAGCAACCTCGCACGCGCAAGGTGCTCGCGTTCGTCGTTGTCATCGGGGTGGTTGCGCTCCTCGTGGTGACTCGCCTCGTCGATCGTTCGGAGTCGTGGTCGACTCTCTCCGAGGCGAGCTCGCCCGACGATGCGCAGGAGCTGATGACGACGCTCCAGGCACGAAATCTCCCCGTCAGGCTCCAGGGCGGCAAGGTCGAGGTGCGTAGTGACAGGGTCGAAGAGGCGCGCGCGGTCGCGGCCGCCGCGGGTCTGCCACGAACGGGCAAGGGCTTCGAGATCTTCGACAGCTCCAAGCTCGGGCAGTCGAGCTTCGCCGAGCAAGTGAACTATCGCCGCGCGCTCCAGGGCGAGCTGTCGCGCAGCATCACTGCACTCGCGCAGGTGCAGGGGGCGCGTGTTCACATCGCCCTCGGCAAGCGCTCGGTGTTCAAAGACCGAGACGAGCCGGCATCCGCGTCGGTCGCGTTGCACCTCCATGCGGGACAGACGCTCGGTGCCGAGCAGGTGCGTGGCGTGCGACAGCTGGTCGCCGCCAGCATCGAGGGGCTGCGCCCCGAAGCGGTCGTGATCGTCGACAACCATGGCAACCTGCTCGATGCCATCGAAGCGAGCCGCACGCACGGGCGCGACGAGATCGAGCGCAGCCTGACGGCGCGAGTCCGCGCGATGCTCGAGAGGGTCGTCGGTGAGGGAAAGGTCTCGGTCGTCGCGACCGCTGTGGTCGACGAGCGCGAGATCAGCGAGACACAGGAGGTCTTCGACAACACGACGCCCGTGATCCGGAGCGAGTCGCGCTCGATCAACGGTGTCGACGCGACCACCGGTGTCGGCGGTGTTGCGGGCGCACGCGGCAACCTCCCGGGCGCACCGGCGGCGGCCCCGACTCCCGCTGCGGCATCGAGTGGCAACGTGCAGGAGACCAAGAACTACGAGATCAGCCGGACCGTGCGGCAAATGAAGAAGCCGGACGCGCAGCTCCTCAAGGTGCACCTCGCCGTCCTCGTCGACTTCAAGACAGGCGCCGACGGCAAGCCTGCCGCTCGCACCGAGGCGGAGCTCGCGGAGCTCACGGCGGTCGCCCGCCAGGCCGCAGGGATCGACGAAACTCGCGGCGACAAGATCGAGGTCCGCTCGATCCCGTTCATCGCGCCGGAGGCCTCCGTCGTCGCCGTAGCAGACGCAGCCGCAGCCTCCGCAGCCCTGCCACTCATTCCGATCGCGATCGGAGGCGGCGCGCTGCTCCTCGTACTCTTCGCCGTCATCGTCCTCGTGGCGCGTCGTCGCACCAAGCGTCACGCGCGTCCCGTGCGGTTGTCGCTCGCGTTCCCGGCTCCGATCGCGGACATCGAGCGCGCGCTCGATGCGAACGCGGCCTCCGGCATGGAGCTTTCCGGTGCATCCGAGCTTGCGGCACTGCCGCCTGGCAAGCCCACTCGCGAACGCCTGCTCGCGACGGTCCGTGCCGACGTCGAACGCACTGCCGAGCTGCTGACCAACTGGCTCTCCGAGCCCCCGCCCAAGGGAGTGAAGTCGTGATCCAGCCCGCTGCCGTTCTTCGTGGTCCTCAGAAGGCCGCGATCGCCTTGCTCTCTCTCGACGAGGAGGTCGCCACGCTGGTGCTCGCGAAGATGGCGGAACACGACGTCCGCCGGCTCGTCGAGGCTGTCGACGAGCTCGAAGATGTGAGCAGCGACGTGATCACACGCGTCCTCACGGATCTCGAGGATCAGCTGACCAGCCCGCTCGGCATGGTCAGGTCGGGCGGCACCAAGTACGTCCGGCGACTCGCCGATCGCGCCTTTGGAGCGGAACGCGCACAGAAGCTGTTCGGCGTCGCGCCCCCGCCGTCGGAGCCCCTTCAGCTCCTCCGCACCGCTCGAGTCAACTCGCTCGCCCTACTCCTCACCGAGGAGCATCCACAGATCGCGGCGGTGGTGTTGACCCAGCTCGCGCCGCCGATCGCCGCGAAGATCCTGGCGCTGATGCCCAAGCCGACCGCCGCAGATCTCGCAGCGCGGATCTCCGAGCTCGATGAGATTCCCGAGCACGCGGTCGCCGAGGCCTCGGAGAGCTTGGTCCGCGCCCTCGAGGCAGCGGGTGGTCTCGCGACCACAGATCCACGCTCGGTGTTCGACGGTCTCGCGTTCAGCGCGTCGATCGTCAACGAGCTGTCGAGCGAGGAGGGCGACGAGCTTCTCGGCAACATCGCCGAGCGCGACGAGCAGGCGGCAAGCCGGATCCGCGAAGCGATGTTCACGTTCGACGATCTGCAGCGAATCGCGAGCCGTGAGATGGGCAACCTGCTGCGCTCGATCCAGAGCGAGGTCCTGGTCGCCGCGCTCCAGACCGCGACACCCGAGCTTCGCGAGCACTTTCTCGGGTCGCTGTCGCAGCGTGCTGCATCGACGCTCCGCGACGACCTTGCAGCAGCGACGCCGAAGCGCCTCTCCGACGTCGAGGCGGCCCAGCGCGAAGTGGTGGAGGCCGCGATGCGGCTCGCCGCGGAAGGCAAGCTGACGATGCCGCAGCGAGGTAGCGAGTGAGCGAGCTCCTGCCATTCCTTGCGACGGTGTCTGCGTCGGCGCCTCGCGGCCTCGAAACGGTACTGTCGAACGTCTCGACTCCGGCGGCACCTTCGCCGTGGACTCCAACCGGGACGCCGTCGCCGGCTCACGAGCCGACCCCGAAGGTCGACCTGGACACACTCGCCGCACAAGCACGCGAGCATGGCCGAGCCGAAGGACTAGCGGAGACGGCGGCCCTGCGCCATCGCATGCAGGAGCTGATCGACGCGCTTACGGCTGCACGTGCGGCCGTCGCGGTGACCACGGTCGAGCTGGTAGCCGATGCCGCGATCGCCGCGATCGCCGGATGGATCGAGCATACGCCTCCGCGCGAGCTATTCACGAGCGTCGTTCATGCCTGGACCGCGCGCTGTCGTGTCCCCGCGATCGCGCGCGTCGCGCCGGCCCTCGTCGAGGATCTCCAGGAGGCAATCGGTACCGCATCGATCGTCGTCGAACCCGACCCCTCGCTCGCGCCGGGTTCGGTGCGCATCCACGCACCTGCTCTCGAGCTCGAGCACTCTCACGAGAGCTATCTCGCCGACCTGCGCGATGCGATCGTGACAGCGCTGGAGGCGGCCTCGTGACCCCTCTGTTCTCCGTGCTGACCGAGCTGACGCGTTCGATGCTCGCGCCACAGCCGATCGGATCGGTGATCGAGATCGCTGGAACGATCGTCAAGATCGCGATGACGGGTGCAGCCCTCGGAGATGTCGTTTCCGTCGCGTCGCTCGCTGGCGAGATCCCGTGCGAGGTGGTCGGCTTTCGCGACGAGACCTTGCTCGCGATCCCACTCACTCCGGCTCGGCGCATCGCTCCCGGAGCGCGCGTCCGGCTGCGTGGTGCGATGTCGACGCTTGCTGTCGGTGACGCATTGATCGGCCGCGTCATCGATCCCTTCGGCGTGCCGCTCGATGGCAACCCCGCACCCCGATGCCGCGTCCGGGTGTCACTCGACGGCGGTGCGCTTCCGGTCGACGAGCGGGACCAGGTCGACCATCGGTTCGAGACAGGCGTGCGCGTGATCGACGGCATGTTGACGTGTGGCCGTGGCCAGCGAATCGGGATCTTTGCAGGTGCTGGATGCGGGAAGAGCGTCCTCGTCGAGCAGATCGCCGGCCATGCAGAGGCCGATGTGATCGTCGTCGGGCTCGTCGGCGAACGTGGCCGTGAGGTGCGCGAGCTGATGCAGTCGCCACGACGCGACCGTATGGTGATCGTCGCTGCGACCGCGGATCGGTCACCGCTCGAGCGCATCCGTGGTGCGCTCGCCGCGACGGCGATCGCGGAGCACTTCCGCGATCGTGGGAAGAACGTGCTGCTCGTACTCGACTCCCTCACTCGATTCGCCATGGCGCTACGCGAGCTCGGTCTCGCACTCGGCGAGCCACCGGCCACCAAGGGCTATCCACCGAGCGTGTTCTCGACACTTCCGCGCCTGCTCGAGCGTGTCGCGCCGCGTCGCGGTGCCGGTTCGATCACGGGGTTCTATACCGTCCTCGTCGAGGGTGATGATCTGTCGGATCCTGTCGCCGATTCGGCGCGCTCGCTGCTCGACGCGCACATCGTGCTCTCGCGCGATCTCGCTGGTCGTGGTCACTTTCCGGCGGTCGATATCCTCGCGAGTGCGTCGCGGGTCGCGCGACGGGTCGCGCCGCCGAGCTTGCTTGCGTGTGCAACACGCGCCCGCGAGCAACTGTCTCGCCGACGGCAAGCCCAGGAGCTGCAGGCCCTCGGCGCGTACAACGCCGGCGCGAATCCGAATCTGGATGCCGCACTCACCATCGGCGAGGCGATCGATCACTGGGCGAGGCAAGCGCCCCATGAACCTGCCACATTTGATTCCACGGTTCGCGACCTCGCGACCGCCGTGGGCCAGGAGCTCTCATGACGATCCGGCCACGCGCCGCGCGCAACCTGCGCGACGTGCGCTCACGTCTCCGCGACATCGCGGCGGCATCGCATTCGGGTGTGGTCGCAGCGCGCGACTCGTCCCGAGATCTTCTCGCCGGCGAGGAGCGTCAGCTCGAGGAGCACCTCGATGATGCTCACGTCAGTCTCGCAGCGGCGCGCACCGTGCACGACCTCGATCGCGTGACGGACGCGGAGGAGATGCATCGCCTCGCGATCCTCGATGCCAGAGCGCAGTTCGCTGACGCAACGAGCCGCGTCAAGATCAGCGAGGTCGCACTGCGCGAACGCGCACGCCAGCTTCGTGGTTCGGAGCGTCTGGTCGAGCGACTCGAGCGGGACTCGACGAAGCGCGAGGCTAGTGCAGAGCAGCGCGCGCATGACGATCTCTCTGCGAGGCGGCGATGAGCTCCGTCGCGGCCATGATTCCCCCACGCATCCGCGCACGCGACGTACCCGAGCGCGCCGAGCGCGCAACGAGTCCTGATGCGAGCGGTCGCGACTCGTTTCGATCCGATCTTCAGCGGTCGACGCGAGGAGTGCGAGCGCGGGAGGCCTCGCCCGAGGAGACGGCAGACAGAGAGGCGAGCATGACGGCCGCCGAAGTCACCGCCGTGGCGCTCCAGCTCGTCGGCCCGGCCGTCTCGCCGCCGCTCGTGCAGGTGCCAGTCGCGATCGCAGTGGTGAACGTGAGCCCCGTCGCTGCATCGCCGGCAGCGCCGGAGCCCGTGCTCCCGCCGATGACGCCGCTCGAGCAGGCGATCCACGATCTGATCGAGCAGATCTCGACCGAGCCAGACGACGAGTCGCGCGAGGACAGCTCGTCAGAGGTGCCAGTGGCGATGGGGGAACAGCTCCCGCGCGCCGTGCACGCCACCTCCACAGGTAGACCTGTCGCGCTCGTCGCGGTGCGCGAGCCTGCTCCGCTCTCGGAACCCGCGGCGAACCCGAGCCACATGCACTTCGTGATCGATGATGGCTCCGAGCGGATCACGGTCACGATCGCAGTCCGCGGTACTGACGTTAACGTCGCGTTCCGCGGCGGCGAGGAAGGCACCGCGTCGGCGATTGCCCGCAATGCAGCATCGCTCGATCACGCGATGCGAGCCCGAAGCCTCGACCTCACCAGCTTCACGGCCGAGCACGACCTCGGCCATGACCGCCAACCCCACCAGACGCGCGACGAGCCCGATGCGGAGCTCACCGATAGCGAGCGGTTCACGCTCGAGGAGATCGCATGAAGATCGAGACCCCAACGTCGACGGCAGCAGCCGCCAACATGAACACCACAGGCGGCCTCAAGGGCTCCAAGGACGAGTTCCTCAAGCTGTTCATGGCGCAGCTCCAACATCAGGACCCCTTCGCTCCTACGAGTGGCGCGGACATGGTCGCGCAGCTCGCGCAGCTGTCCTCGGTCGAGCAGGCAAAGGAGACCAACAATCAACTTGCGGACCTTGCCGCCTCGCAGAGCGCGGTCGCGAATGCAGGTCTGTCGAACCTCGTCGGTCGCAGTTGCAGCGCATCCCTTGGTACCGCCACGCTCGATGGCAAGGGCGGCATGCTGCCTCCGATCGACCTTGCTTCGTCGAGCCCGACCAAGGGTGCGGCGATCGTCGTCACCGACGCGCAAGGGAAGGAGCTCCGCCGGATCGCGATTCCCGACGGGATCACCACGACGATCGCGGCGTGGGACGGCAAGGACAGCAACGGCAATCCTGTGAAGGCGGGCACCTATCAGCTTCAGGTCGACAACGGTCAGACCGGCTCGTCGATCACCGGAAAGTGGAGCGGTCGCGTCGACGCGGTCGAGCTCACGACCGACGGCCCGCGCCTTCGCATGGGGGGACTGCTCCTCATGCCCGCGGACATTCGAACGATCGGAACGCAACACGGCCTGACTGGCCAGGAGTCCTGACATGGGTATCACCAACAGTCTCTATATCGGCGTCAGTGGTCTCAATGCCCACGGCGATGCGATCAGTGTCGTCGGCGACAACATCGCGAATGCGTCGACGACCGGCTTCAAGCGGTCGCGCGCGAGCTTCTCGGATCTGCTCGGCGGCGAGCTCGGCTCGCAGCGCCTCGGCGGGGGCGTTCGCCTCGGCGGCACGCAGACGATGTGGGACCAGGGGGCCATCGCCCAGACGGGAAACCCGCTCGACGTTGCCATCAGCGGCGGCGGGATGTTCGTGGTCAAGGGGAATCACGGAGGACGCGACGGCGAGTACTACACACGCGATGGCCGGTTCCAGCTCGACAACACCGGCATGGTCGTCAACCAGAGCGGCCTTCGCCTGCAGGGGTACCCGATCACCAACGGAACCCGTGCGACGAGCCCGAGTGATCTCCCGCTCGGCGCCCGGCAGAGCCCGCCGATCGCGACGACCTCGGCGGCGATGACCCTCAACCTCGACTCGACGGTGGCGGTCCCCGCTGCGTTCGATCCCACGAACCCGACATCGACGTCGACCTACGCAACCTCGATCACGGTCCACGACTCGCTCGGTGCACCGCATCGCGCGGAGGTCTACTTCCGTCCGTCGGGCGGTGGTGCGTGGGAGTGGCACGCGATGGTCGATGGCGGAGAGCTCGCCGGCGGCACACCGGGGACGCAGACCGAGATTGCCAGTGGAACGCTGGCGTTCGACGCATCTGGCAAGCTGTCCGCGCAGACCACCACGGCGTCGAGTGCGAGCTTTGCAGGCGCGGAGGCGAATCAGTCGATCACGTTCAACTTTGGCGATGACATCGCCAGCGGCGGCACCGGGCTGGCTGGAACGACGCAGTTCGCGAGTGCTTCGACGGTGAGCGCCGTCGATGTCAACGGTCGCGCCTCCGGAAGCCTCCTCGACCTGGAGATCGGCGACGACGGAACGATCACCGGTGTGTTCGACAACGGCGATCGGATCGACCTCGCGAAGCTCGCGCTCGCGGACTTCGTGAGCCCCGAGGGCCTCAAGCGGTCCGGCGACGGGCTGTACGCGGAGGGTGCGGCGTCGGGTGCAGCGCTCCTCGACGCCGCGGGGACCGGTTCGCGCGGATCGGTCGTCTCGGGTGCGCTCGAGGCGTCCAACGTCGACCTCGGCACAGAGCTCGTCACGCTGATCGCGTATCAGCGCGCGTTCCAGGCAAACGCCAAGACCGTCACGACGGCCGACGAGATGTTCATGGAAGTGACGAACCTCAAGCGGTAGCGCCAGACCCGCCGACAGTCCCTCGGCGGACTGAAGGATCTCGCGGCTCTGGCGCGGCCCGCTCGTTGCAAATCCACTCTGCGTGAGTGATGCGCAACTCGAGCCGGAAGAGATGGAGGCCATCCAGGCCGCGATCCGGGAGACCGCACCTCGGCGTACAGGTACCCCTGTCGAGACCGAGCCCACGCGGCTCGCGCTGATCGCAGATGACCGGATCGCCGAGGTCGGACGCCCGATCCTCCTCGCGCTCGCGACCCGCGCATCTCGGCTCGCCGCGCGCTCACTTCGTTCGCATCTGCCAGGTGTATGGCAACTCGACGTCGTCGGTGCCGAGATCCTCGACGGCATGATCGCGAAGGAAGAGCTTCGTGGTGCCTGGGTTGCTGGTCTCGCGGGAGCTGAGACCGAGCTCGTGATCGCAGCCCAGGGCGGGGTGATCGATCTCGCGGCGGCTCGCCGCTGCGGTGCCGCTGCACCGACCACCGAGGGCAATCGCGCACCGTCCGCGGTCGCACTCCGTCTGTTCGAGCCCACAGGTCGCCTGCTGAATGCCTGCTGGGCAGCTGCGTGGAAGGAGAGCACCGAAGCCGTGATCGCACCGAGCACGGACCTCGGAATCGTCGCGCGTCTGATCGAGGCACGCAGCGTCGTACGCGCCGTGCTCGCCTTCGGTGGCACCGTGAGTGGTCGGGTCGCGGTGTACGCGCGCCCCGAGGTGCTCGTCCCGCGCCCCGTCGCGCTGGCAGCATTCAAGGCGAACGCCGTCAGGATCGCGAACGCGCTCGCGAGCGTTCCCGTCGACGTCGTTGTCGAGCTCGGAACGCTGCGCATGCCGCTCCGCGAGCTACGTCAGCTCGTGCGTGGATCTCAGTTCACCCTGCGCGGGTTCGTCGACTCGCGTGTCCCCATTTATTGCGGTGGCGTGCTCAAGGCATGGGCGCGGCCGGTGGTTTGCCGCGGCGTGCTCGCCGTTCAGATCGAAACGATCGTTCACGGACAAGGAACCAGATCATGAGTGATTCAATCGAGCCCGCGAGCTTCGATCCCCAGGCAATCGAAGCCTTGTTGCATGACGTCCCACTCGAGATCACCGTCGAGCTCGGCCGCGTGCGAATGAACCTGTCCGAGCTCGCAGCGCGCCTCGGACCGGGTTCGATCATCACACTCGACACTCCGACTGGGGCCCCTCTCGACGTTCGCGTCAACGGTCGTCTGGTCGCGCGCGCGGAGGCGATCGCGGTCGGCGAGAAGTGCGGGATCCGGATCTCGGAGCTCGTTGCTGGAAAGGATGGTTGAGATGCGCATCCTCATCGCCCTCGTGATGCTGTCGTCCACGCCGGCGATCGCGCAGCCTACCCTCGAGGTCCTCGATCGCGGAATCGCGGTCGAGGTCATCGCTCGCGACGTCAAGGCAACGAGCACGGCGATCGTGCCGGTCCGGTCGCGACTCGAAATCGCGATCGACGGGCGGCCCAGTGTTCCGGTGCTCGCCCCGAACGATCCGACGATCCACTCGATCGAGATGTCGGGTTCGACGCAGCGAGTCCTGTCGGTGAAGCTCGATCTCGACCGAGCACAGGTCAAGAACCTGGCTCGATTCGCCCAGGTGATCCAGGTCGGCAACGACGTCCACCTGCTCGTGCCACGCGCGCTCCCCGCGCCGGGCGCCGGTGTCATGCTTCCCGAGCCAACGCTGCCGCCGGAGCTCGCGGCCACGCTCGAGGGACCTGCTGCGATCGCGCCGGTCGCACCCGAGCCCACGCTCGAAGCTGCACCGTCCACAGCGCCGCCACCTCCGGCCGTCGAGCCGGATGCGAAGCCAGGTCCGGTGGCAACGCCGGCGACGGCGACGGTGATCGCGTCGAGTGCGCCCCCGCTCGCGCCTGTCTCCAACCCCAAGACGCCGGCCAACAAGCTTTCGCTGTTCGCGGGGCTCGGCCTCGTCGGTCTCGGCATCGCCGCGTGGCTGGTTCGTCGCCGCAAGAGTCTCAAGCCGCAGGGCTTGTCGATCGACGTGATCGCTCAGCGCTCTCTTGGTGCCAAGGCGAAGATCGTGTGGCTCACCGCCGGCGGTCGGGAGATGGTCATCGCCGTCACTCCCCAGGCCGTCCGCATGCTCGGGCAATGGCGGACCACGGAGTCTTCGGGTTCCGGTCGGCTGCCAGAGGCGACGGCCCTCGCCCCGGCTGTCGAGCGTCCGCTGAGTCCTGCCGTCTCGGGCATCCTCAAGCTGCGTGGCAAGACCGCCGCGCCACTCGCGGTCACCGACGAGGTCATGACCGACGACGTCGACGCTGACGCGCTGTGGGCCAAGGAGATCCTCGCGGCGACCGGAGCACGGCGATGAACATCGATCCCGTCGCGGTCGTCACTCAGACGGCGCAGCAGGCACAGGGGGCGGGTGGACTCGGCGCGGTGGGAATGATCGCCCTCCTCACCGTCGTCACGCTACTCCCCGCGATCGTGCTGTCATGCACGTGCTTCGTGCGGTTCGTCGTCGTGCTCGGGTTCGTGCGCACGGGCATCGGCACGCCGTCAGCGCCTCCGAACCAGGTTCTCGTTGGACTGGCGTTGTTCATGGCCGTCTTCACCTCGGCGCCAGTCGCGATCGAGATCTACGAGAATGCCGGCAAGCCGTACATGGCCGGCACGCTGACCGAGAGCCAGGCACTGGACGCCGCGACGCCCGCGCTCCGCAACTTTCTGCTTCGCCACGCTACCGAGGCCGATCTCGAGCTGTTCTACGAGGTCTCGAGCGCGCCGCGCCCGCAGACGCGCGACGATGTCCCCCTGCGGATCGCGATCCCCGCATTCATCCTGTCCGAGCTGCGCACCGCATTCGAGATCGGACTTACGATCCTCCTGCCGTTCCTCGTCATCGATCTGATCGCGGCAGCCGTCCTCACCTCACTCGGCATGGTGATGGTCCCGCCCCAGGTCGTTGCCCTCCCGATCAAGTTGCTCGTGTTCGTGATGATCGACGGCTGGCACCTCGTCGTGCAGTCGCTCCTTCGCGGAGCGATGGGATGAGCACCGACGCTGTCCTCGACCTCTGGCGGGCTGCGCTGACCGTGATCGTCGAGGTTAGCGCGCCCTTTCTCATCGCGTGTCTCGCGGTCGGACTTGCGGTCGCGATCTTGCAGACCGCGACGCAGCTGCAGGAGAGCGTGCTGACGTTCGTCCCCAAGCTCGGTGCCGCCTTGCTCGTGGTCGCGCTCGCCGGTCACTGGTGCCTCGACAAGCTCGGCACGTTCACCACCGCCGCATTCACCGCGCACACGTACTCCCATTCGCCGGGTTCGCAACCACCGCAACCATGACGCTCAGCGAGCCGGAGATCGGAGCGTTCGTCGCCGCGCTCTCCCGCGCGGTTGGTCTTGCCGCAACGGCGCCGGTGATCGGTGATCAGGGGGTGCCGATGCGCGCACGCCTGGTCTTTGTCATGGCGATTGCCTTCGCCGTGGGCCCGAGTCGGCCCGGAGTCGGGTTCGCTGACCTCGCGCTGGTCAGCATCGTCGAGCTCGCGGTCGGGATCTTGACCGGCCTGTCGGCTCGGTTCGTGATGTCGCGAGCGGCAGTCGCCGGGCAGCTCGTCGGCCTCTCTCTCGGTCTTGGCTTCGCGTCGACGTATGACGTCCGCGCAGGTGAGTCGGCAGGCACCTTGCGGATCCTCGTCACCTCGATCGCGGGACTCGTGTTTCTCGCAGTCGGTGGTCTCGAGGCGATCGTCCACAGCGTCGCGGCGTCGCCCGCGCACATCGGTCATGTCGCGCTCCTGGGTCCCGAGCTGTTGCGCGAGGGGACCGCTGCCTTCACCCACGGGCTTTCACTGGCGGCTCCGATCGTGCTCGCTGCGCTCGTCGGAAATCTCGGCCTTGCACTGGTGAGCCGCGCGGCTCCCGCAGCCAACGTGTTCTCGATCGCGCTTGCCGGTGTGTTGATTCTCGGTGGTGTCGTGCTGCTCTCGACCGCCGGTGAGCTGGTCGGCGGCATCGCAACGGATGCACGCCACTCGGTGGACCTTCTGATCGGCGGTGGGCCATGACGGGTGGGTGGATTTCTGACCAGCTAGCGAATGCCCTGGCTGGCATGGGCGCCTGGTGCATCCAGCCAGATCGCCATCCTCAGCGCGTGCTTGCCGGCGACGATGTAGGCAGCGGCGACGATGGAGACTCGCATTCCTGCGAGCGGCGTCGGCACGAGATGGAGGGGCCCGTATGGCGCGATCTCCGTCAAAGCATTGGTCGGTCAAGCGCGTCAGAGCTGCCGACAACGACGCGCGGATCTGAGCGTTCGCGCCAACTTGCTGCCGGCCCAGCCGTTGCAGCTTGCCTCACCGACCCGTGGCCGACGCCGAACGCACACATCCAGCGACGCCCAAGCGCATTCGCGAGTTCCGGAAGCGCGGCGACATCGCGCTGTCGCGCGAGCTCGTGTCGGCCGCCGCGATGATCGGTGCCGTTGGTGCGCTACTCGCAAGCTCGGGCATGGCTGCCTCCGCCCTGATCTCGTTGACACGCGATGCCGCCCTCGCCACCGACGGCCGAAACACGCATGCCCTCGCTGGCGATGCGCTCCGCACGTTTCTGGTCGCCTCTGCACCCCCGCTCGCCGGGGCCGCGGCCGTCGCCCTGATCGCGATCCTGATGCAGCTCGGTTGGCCTCCTGCGTTCAAGGGAATCAAGCTGGACCTGGGTCGGCTCTCTCCACTCTCCAACTTGCGTCAGGCGTTCGGAGGTGGCGCGATGGCACGGCGGACCGCTTCTGCGGTCGCGAAGCTCGTCGTCGTCGGTGCGATCGTCACGTTCGCACTCCACAGCGTCGTGACCACGCATGCGGTCGGGGCCGGCGAGCTCGGCGCGATCGCGTGGAGCTCGGTCACCCGCGCTCTACTGATCGTGATGGGAGCGCTCGCGGCGATCGCGGCGGTGGACTACTGGCTCGCGCGCCGCCGCATCTCCACGCAGATGAAGATGTCTGCTGAGGAGATCAAGCGCGAGCACAAGGAGAGCGAAGGCGACCCGCAGCAGAAGGGGCGCCGCCGGGCACGCATGCGCGAGCTCGCGAAGCGCCGGATCCATGTCACCGTTCCGACCGCGGACGTCATCGTAGTCAACCCGACGCACTACGCCGTCGCGCTGCGCTACGACGAGAAGACCGACAGCGCACCCCTCGTCGTCGCGAAGGGCGTCGACGAGGTTGCCGAGAAGATCCGCGAGATCGCACGCAAGCACGGCGTGCCAGTGTTGAGTCGGCCCCCGCTCGCACGCGCGCTGCACAAGCACGTCAAGGAGGGTCGCACCGTGCCGTCGAATCTGTACAAGGCGGTCGCCGAGGTACTCGCGTACGTGTATCGCCTTCGTGCGGGTGCAGCGTGAGCAACGGCGCTAGCGGACGCGGCGCCTGGATCATGGTGCTCGGCTTGCTCGGCATCCTTGGCATCGCGATGGCGCCATTGCCGCCGATGCTGTTCGATCTCCTGATCGGCGTGTCGCTGTGTGTCTCGGCGCTCACGTTCCTTGTCGCGTTCTATGTCGAGAAGCCGACGCAGTTCAGCTCGTTTCCGTCGCTCCTCCTGTTCGTTACCCTGTTCCGGCTGGCGTTGAACGTTGCCTCGACGCGTCTGATTCTCACTGGCGAGGACAAGCACGCTGCAGGCGCGGTGATCGCCGCGTTCGGCGAGTTCGTCATTGGCGGCAACTTTATCGTCGGCGCGGTGGTGTTTCTGATCCTCGTGATCGTGAACTTCATCGTGATCACGAAGGGTGCCGAGCGCATCTCCGAGGTCTCCGCCCGCTTCACACTCGACTCGATGCCGGGCAAGCAGATGGCGATCGACGCGGACCTCGGCGCGGGCCAGATCTCTGACAAGGAAGCGCGCGAGCGTCGCCGCGCCATCCAGCGCGAGGCTGACTTCCACGGAGCGATGGACGGTGCGTCGAAGTTCGTTCGCGGTGACGCGATCGCGGGAATCATTGTTCTCGCGGTCAATGTCGTCGGCGGAATCCTGATCGGTGTCGCGCAGCGCGACATGTCGCTGGGGCACGCAGCGCAGACGTACACCGTGCTGTCGATCGGTGATGGCCTCGTCGCGCAGATTCCAGCGCTTCTGGTGTCGACCGGCGCAGCGCTGTTGACGACGCGCGGCGACGATGCCGATCTCGGCAAGTCGCTCACCGGTCAACTGTTCGCTCGTCGCCGCCCGCTCATCGTTACCGCCGCTGTGCTGACGGTGATCGGCCTGATCCCGGGGATGCCACATGTCGTGTTCCTCGCGCTCGGTGGTCTCGCAGCTCTCGGCGCCAGCCGCGCGAAGGACTCCTCCTCCGAGACTGCGACCGCCGCGGACCAGCCGCACCGCGGGTCGAAGTCGGGCGATCCTCCGCTTGCGGGCGAGCCGACAGAGCGTGCGCAGCGCGACGAGATCGAGAAGGCGCTCCCCGTCGAGCTCCTCAGCCTCGAGGTTGGCCTTGACCTTCTCGCAATGGTCGATGGAATCCGCGGTGGCGAGCTGCTCACGCGGATCACCTCGCTTCGCAAGCAGCTGGCGCTCGACCTCGGGCTGATCATTCCGCCGGTCCACATCCGCGACGACCTGCGCATGCGGCCGGGTGCGTATCGCGTCCTGCTCTCGGGCGTCGTGATCGCCGAGGGCGAGATCCAGGCACACCGCTTCCTCGCCATCGACCCCACGGGGACGGCGCTCGCGCATCTCCCTGGCACGTCGACGACGGAGCCCACGTTCGGTCTCCCCGCGAAGTGGCTCCTCTCGAGCGATCGCAGCCGCGCCGAAGCCGCTGGCTGCACCGTGGTCGACGGAGCAGCGGTGATCGCGACCCACCTCACCGAGGTGCTCCGCCGCAACGCGCACGAGCTCCTCGGTCGCCGCGAGGCGCAGGAGCTGCTCGATATCGCCGCCAAGCACAACGCGAAGGTCGTCGAGGAGCTCATTCCGCACATGATGTCGACCGGCGCGGTGATCCAGGTCCTCCGCAACCTGCTACGGGAGGGTGTCTCGGTACGCGATCTCCGCACGATCCTCGAAGCGCTGGCGGATCACGCGACGGCGACCAAGAACCCCGACGACCTCACTGAGATGGTCCGGCAGCGTCTCGCGCGCCGGCTGACGCGTGCCCAGCTGTCGGCTGACGGTGCGCTGCGCCCGATGGTCCTCGACCCGCGCGCCGAGGGACTTCTCCGCGATGGCACCGCCCGCAGCGCCCGCGGCCTGACGCGCCTGACGGAAGAGATCGCCGCGCGCGCTCGCGACTGCGCGATGCGCGACGAGCCGCCACTGCTCGTCGTTGCTCCTGATCTACGCCGCGCCGTCGCAGGCATTGCTTCTCGTCACGTCCCGGGTCTCTCGGTCATGAGCTACCGAGAGGTCGACCCGAACGTGCCGTTCATCACTCGCGCCGTGATCACCGCGCAGGAGGCCGCATGAGGATCTTGAAATTCGAAGGTGCCACGATGCGCGACGCTGTCGCCAAGGTCAAAGCCGAGCTCGGAGACCAGGCGGTGATCATCTCGTCACGCCAGGTCCGGCGTGGCTTGCTGGGAACGGCGGTCGAGATCTCCGCGGCGATCGATGACGACGATGCACCGGACCGCCGGCCTCGCGAGCCTCAGACGCCCGCCTTCGCCGCACAACCCACCTCCCCTGTGCGCCCCAGCGAGCAAGACCTCGACCACCTGATCGCGCCGATTCGCAGCGAGCTTCGGTCGCTTCGGGCTCTCGTACGCACGGCTGGAGAGCCGCGCGGCCCGTCGAGGATCGAGGGTGAGCTCGCCGCACTCCGCAAGCTGGTCGAGGACCTGCGGCAGAGCCAGGCCACTCCGCGGTCACACGAACGCAGCATCGATGCACGCGGAGAGACGCCTCTGGTCGCTGCGAGCACGGCGCGCGTGATCATGCTCGTGGGGCCGACCGGAGCCGGCAAGACCACCACGATCGCGAAGCTGGCAGCGCAGAGTGCACTCGTCGAGGAGAAGTCCGTTCACCTGATCACCCTCGACAACTACCGCATCGGTGGAGTCGATCAGATCCGTACGTTCGCTGAATTGATCGGTACACCGCTCACGGTCGTCGAGGACTCGGAGCGCCTCTCCTCCGCGATCCGTCCGAGTGATGACCTCACCTTGATCGATACCGCCGGCCGTAGTCCGCTCGACGTCGCAGCGAACGCCGAGCTGGTCGCCGCCTGTGCGCACGTCGCCGGAATCGAGGTCCACCTCGTAGTGCCGGCCGCCAGCTCTGCGCAGGTGATCGATGCGCTCGTCGCCCGCTACGCCGCGCTCCGGCCCGCGCGCTTGCTGTTCACCAAGGTCGACGAGTGCGAAGTCGCGACGGAGCTGAGCCTCGCGCCTCTTCGTCTCGGGATCCCGATCACGTGGGTGACCACGGGACAGGCGGTTCCGGAGGACCTCGAGCAACCTACTCAATCCCGGATCCACGAGCTCGCGTCGCGCGGCCTCGGCCACCAGCGAGCGGCGTAACTCGATGACTGACCAAGCAGCAACCTTGCGTGTGATCCGCGGCGAGCGCACCGCCGAGCCACCTAGACCGATGCGGCGAGCGCTCTCCGTCACCGGTGGCAAGGGCGGTGTCGGCAAGAGCACGGTGGCCCTAAACCTCGCCGTCGCATGCGCGCGCTCGGGCTCGCGCACGCTCCTCGTCGATACGGATCTCGGAATGGCCGATCTCAACCTTCTTCTCGGAGTGGCGCCGGAGCGGAACCTGCTCGACGCCCTGGGCGGTACGCCGATCGAGGACGTCCTGGTCGAGGCCCACGGGATCTCGCTCCTCCCCGCGCTCAACGGCAGCTATCTGCTTTCGACGATGGGACCGACGGCGCATCGCCGCGTGCTCGACATGGTGAGCTCGCTGGCGCCACGATTCGATGCGCTCGTCATCGATGTGGCAGCCGGAATCGGCCAGTCGCAGACAACGTTCGCGGGCGCGACGACCGACGTGCTCGTGGTCATCAACCCAGAGCCGCTGTCGATGGCCGATGCGTATGCGTCCCTCAAGGTGCTCTCGACAGAGCAAGGCGTTCGCCACGCCTACGTCGTCCCCAACCGGGTGACGTCACGCACACAAGCCGACGAGGTGACGTCTCGCCTGCGCGCGCTCGTGGATCGGTTCCTCCAGCTCGAGCTCAGCGTGTTGCCGCCGATCCCGGCTGACCCCGCGGTCGTCGAGGCGGCTCAGATCGGAGTTCCCTTGACGATTCATGCACCAGATTCGCCGGCTGCTCGCGCGATCCGTCAGCTCGTACGCGTGCTCGGCTCGCTCACTCCGCAGACCGAGGTCGCCTCCTGGTGGCGCACTCCTGTTGCGGCTCACGGAGGTTCCCGATGAAGGCCTACAGAGCACAGCTTCGCGGTCCCAACGGGGAGCGCGATCTCTTGATCGCGGACCACATCGAGATCGCGCGCCGGATCTCGTCACGAATGGCACGTCGATGCCCCGCGTGGATCTCTCGCGACGATCTCATCGCCGCCGCGATGCTCGGGCTGACCGAAGCGGCAGCGCGCTACGACGTGACGCGCGACGAGCCGTTCCTGGCGTTCGCCGAGAAGCGAATCCGCGGTGCAGTCGTCGACGAGCTCCGACGCGGTGACATCATGCCGCGACGCCTGCGCCAGCTGGCTCGCAAGATCGGAGCGACCATCACGCGGCTCGAAGGAGCGCTCGGCGGACCTCCGACGGACCAGATGGTCGCCGACGAGCTCGGCGTCTCTCTGGAGGAGTACAAGGAGGAGCTCGAGGAGCTCGTCCACGTCACGATTGGCGCTCTCGAGGGAACCGATGACGGCGACAGGCTCGCGTCCGGCGACCATTCGCCCGAGCACCTCGCGGTCCGTAGTCAGGGAATGCGCCGAGTCTGCGCACTGCTGCCCACGCTAGAGGCGCGAGATCAGCTCGTTCTTGCGATGTACTACAACGAAGAGCTCACCTATCCCGAGATCGACGAGGTGCTCGGTGTGACCACATCGCGCGTCTGCCAGATCCATGGCCGCGCGATTGCAAAGCTTCGGGCTGACATGGATCAGACCCAGGAGGCAGCATGAGTAGCGGCATCTACGTCGCGGCCGCAGGCGCGGTCGCGCAATCGAACGCGCTCGACGCGACGGCGAACAACATCGCCAATGCGAGCACTGCTGGCTTTCGCGGTGACCGCATCACCTTCAAGGAAGCGATGGGCGCGGCCAGGTCGGCCGATGTCGCTCTCGACGGCGCCGGCACGATGCGTCTCGATTCACAGGCCGGTGCACTCGCCTCGACCGGCAACCCACTCGATCTCGCTCTCGAGGGTGACGGCGCGTTCGCGGTGCAGACGCCGCAGGGCACGCGGTACACCCGCGCAGGCAACTTCCGCCTCGATGACGCAGGCACGCTGGTCACCACCGAGGGCTTGCCCGTGCGTGGCGAGGGCGGTGCGCCGATCTCGGTTCCGCCCGCTACTCAGGCAATCGGGATCGCGAGCGATGGCTCGGTCAGCGCCGACGGCGTCTCGATCGGAAAGCTCGAGCTCGTGAGGTTCAACCACGATCAGCTCAAACGCGAGGGCGGCACGCTGTTCTCCGCCAGTGGCCGCCCGCAGGCTGGTGATCCTCCGCTGGTTCGCAGCGGCATGCTCGAGGCATCGAACGTCAACGTCGTGCGCGGGATGGTTGACCTCGTGAAGGTCTCGCGGACCTACGAATCTTTGATGCGTGTGATCCAGGGCTACTCCGACGTGGAGAGCCGGGCCGCCCGCGACATCGGCGGGCCGAAGTGAAAGGACAGCGATCATGTTTCGATCTCTAGCGACCGCAGCCTCCGGCATGGAGGCCCAGCAGACCAAGCTCGACGTCACCGCGAACAACATCGCGAACGTCTCGACCAACGGCTTCAAGAAGGGACGTGCCGAGTTCGCGGACCTCATGTACCAGCAGGTGCGCCCGAGTGGCGCTCCGACGGGGAGCGGGACACAGGCGCCGACGTCGACCGAGATCGGGCTCGGCACACGACTCGTCGCGACCTCGCGCACGCTGTCGCAGGGCGAGCTGCACCAGACCGGTGGGCCGCTCGATGTGGCGATCGAGGGACACGGCTATCTCCCGGTCACGCTGCCGAGCGGCGAGACGGCGTACACCCGCAACGGCGCTCTGCACATGAGCGTCGAAGGGCGCCTCGTCACCAGCGACGGATACACGCTGGGAGGGGACATCACGATCCCTTCAGAAGCCCAGTCCGTCAGCATCGCTGCCGATGGCACCGTGTCCGCAACGATCCCCGGCGAGGCCCAGCCGGTCGAGCTCGGGCAGATCCAGGTCGCGATGTTCGCGAATCCTGGCGGACTCGAGGCGCAGGGCGGCACCTTGTTCCGCGAGACCTCCGCGTCGGGGACCGCCGTCGTCGGCGCACCCGGTGAGGGCGGAGCCGGTGTGCTGCGCCAGGGAATGCTCGAAGTGTCCAACGTGAATGTCGTCGAGGAGATGATCGACCTGATCTCCGGGCAGCGCGCCTACGAGATCAACTCGCGCGTGATTCGCGCTGCCGACGAGATGCTCGGCCAGACGGCGCAGCTTCGATGAGGACCATCGCGATCGCGATCGTGGTCGCGTCGACCCTCGCCTCGGTGGACGCCAAGGCGGCGCCAGTCGCGGATCACGTCCGCGCGCAGCTGCTCGGAGCGCTCCCCGCGGGCACCGACGTCGCGCGGGTTCATCTCCCCGCCTCGCTCGAGAAGCTGGATGTCGGTCCCGAGGCGGTCTCGATCGAGCTTCCTTCAGCGCTGCGGATCGGTCGTCGCAGCATCAAGGTGACCGTGCGTGGTCACCGCAGCATGTTCGTTCCAGTCACCATCGGTGCGATCGCGGATGTCGCGATCACCGAGCATGCGCTCGCCGCTGGTGCCACGATCGCCGACGCCGACGTGCGCTTCGAGACCCGTGCGGTCGAAGGCGCTCCGGCCGCGGCCGCGTCCGTCGTCGTTGGCGCACGCACGACGCAGCCGATCGCCGCCGGCGTCGCAGTCGAGAGCGCTTCGATCTCTCTGCCGCCACCGCTCGCGCGTGGAGCCCAGGTCACCGTCGAGCTGCGCCGCGGCCGTGTTCGTGCGCGAAGCACCGGCACACTCGAGCTCGCTGTACGCCGTGGCGGGTCCGCGGTGGTGCGACTCACCCAGAGCAAGTCGATCGTGCATGGGACCCTGGTTGGTCCCACGACGGTCGTCGTCGAAGGACCCCCATGACTCGCCTGTGTCTCCTCCTCGCGCTCGTCGCGACCGCTTGCACCACCCACATCGCGCCGTACCGGCCCAAGCAGCGAACGTTCAATGCGGGTGAGTTCGGCGAGCGTTCGAAGCCGCAGAACGGAAGCCTGTACGCAGAGGGGGCAGCGGGCCTCTACGAGGATCCCATCGCCGGTCAGGTCGGCGACATCCTCGTGATCAAGATCGACGAGAAAGATCTCGCCAGTCAGCAGGCCGACACCAAGCTCGATCGGTCGGATGACACCACCTACGGCATCCCCGCGGCATTTGGCCTGGTCGCAGCACTCGCCGCGAAGTACCCCGGCGTCGACCCCGCGAAGCTGCTGTCGACGCAGTCGGGACAGAAGTTTGCTGGCAACGGTGCCGTGTCCCGCCAGAGTCAGGTGTCGGCCACGCTCCCCGTGCGGGTGCGCAAGATCCTTCCGAGCGGAGATCTGCTGATCGAAGGGACCAAGGTCGTGATGGTCGGCAACGAAGAGAAGCACCTCTACCTGTCCGGTATCGTGCGCCGCATCGACATCGCCGAGGACAACACGGTCCCGTCGTCACGGATCGCCGATGCCGAGATCGAATACACGGGTCGCGGCGACGTCAGCGACACGCAGCGTCGTGGCTGGTTGAGTCGGACGTTGTCCAAGCTGTGGCCGTTTTGAGGAGAGTCCCATGCGCTTCCTGATCCCAGCTCTCACGGTTCTGCTCGCGACGGCTCCAGCCAGCGCGGATCGCATCAAGGACCTGACGTCGATCGCCGGGGTTCGTGACAACCACCTCACCGGGTTCGGCATCGTGATCGGACTCGACGGGACAGGGGACGATGCGCGGTCGCCGATGGTGAAAGGAGCGCTGACGAAGATGCTCAAGCGCCTCGGCATCACGGTCGATCCCAACGACATCAAGGCCAAGAACGTCGCGGCGGTCATGATCACGACCGAGCTGCCCGCGTTCGCGAAGCCCGGCATGGCACTCGATATCACCGTCTCGTCCGTAGGAAACGCGAAGAGCCTGTCCGGCGGCACGCTGCTCGCAGCACCGCTCAAAGGTCCCGATCAGAGGACCTGGGCGATCGCCCAGGGCAGTCTGTCGACCGGCGGATTCGTCGCCGAGGGCGGATCGGGATCATCGACCAAGAAGAACCACACGCTCGTCGGCACCGTCCCACGTGCGGCCATCGTCGAGAATGCTGCTCCTACGCAGATGCCGGAGCACCAGATCGTACTCATCCTCGAGGAGCCTGACTTCACCACGGCAACCCGGATGCGGGACGCGATCAATGCGCAGATGGGCCCCGACGCGTCACGGCTGATCGACTCGGCGTCGGTCCTGGTGCCGATCCCCAAGACGATGCGCGCCGAGGTGCCCCACCTGATCGCTCTGCTCGAGGCAATCGAGGTCGAACCCGACATCACCGCGAAGGTGATCATCGACGAGCGGACCGGCACGATCGTGATCGGCGAGGCCGTCACGCTGAGGACCGCCGCCATCACGTTCGGCGGGCTCACCGTCGAGATCGAAGAGGAACCGCAGGTATCGCAACCCGCGAGCGCCGTCCTCGGCGTCGGCACAGGCGAGACCAAGGTCGTGCCCAAGACGAATATCGCTGTCACCGA
The DNA here is from genome assembly GCA_031421915.1 of Myxococcales bacterium. Classification (GTDB taxonomy): domain Bacteria; phylum Myxococcota_A; class Polyangia; order Haliangiales; family Haliangiaceae; genus JABFXX01. Next base: position 45,818 of record JANOPP010000212.1, read on the forward strand.
GCATGACAATCCGCTCCGCGTCGTCGGCAGGGCCGCGACCGTGGGAGACGTCGCCGCGGCGCTCGCGGCGCTCGGAGCCAAGCCGCGCGACCTCGTCTCGATCCTTCGCGCGCTCAAGGCAGCGGGCGCTCTGCGCGCGGATCTGGAGACAATGTGACCGTCGCCGCGACGACTGCTCCGGCTCCGCCGACGCGCGCCGACGAGGCGAAGACCGCTGCAAAGCAGCTCGAGGCGTTCTTCCTGCGGCGGCTTCTTGCAGAAGCAAGACCCGCGGGCGGAGGCGGCATCGACGGCGGGTTCGCCGGTGACACGTTCAAGCAGATGCTCGACGAAGCGGTCGCCGACAAGATGGCCGCCGCCGGCGGACTTGGCCTGGCTGACATGTTCACGAAGCAGCTCGCGCAGGACGCGAGTCCGACGCGTTCGATCACGAATCCTGTTGGTGCTCAGCCGGCAGCGGCACAGTTCGGACCGGCGCTCGCCGATGCACCGCGGTTCGCGATGCCGGTTGTCGGCCGCGCGAGCTCGGGCTACGGGATGCGCACCGATCCGCTCCATCAAACACACAGCATGCACGCCGGCTTCGATGTCGCCGCCAAGACGGGTACGCCGGTCAGCGCGGCTGCGAGTGGAGTCGTGACACATGCCGGTGCGGCGGGCACCTACGGAAACCTCGTCACGATCCGCCACGACAGCGGTTTCGAGACCCGGTACGCCCACCTCAGCAAGGTCGCCGTCCAGCGGGGCGATCGAGTTACACCTGGGCAGGAGGTGGGTCAGGTCGGCAGCACGGGGCGTTCGACCGGGCCACATCTTCACTTTGAAATTCGCAAGGATGGGAAGGCGATCGACCCCGCCCCCTATCTCCCGTCCGGTACCGCTAAACGATCCCAGAATCTGGGCGACCTGGTGAAGTAGGAGAACCTCCCATGCGCATCGATCCCAAGCTGATCACCATCGCCCCCGTGCCCTCCAAGGCGACGCGGTCCGAGGAGAAGCCTCGTACCGAGGAGCGCGGCACCATCGTCGAGATCTCGACCGCAGGTGCCGCGGCGATGGAGAGCACGAGCTCGCCGGAGATCGCGGCCAAGGTCGCCAAGCTGCGCGCGCAGGTTGCCACCGGCAGCTACAAGATCGACTACGAGAAGCTCGCCGAACGAATCGTGGATGACGACATCCAGCGCGGCGGAGAGACCTCGTGACAGATGCCAACCTCCTCGAGCTCCGGCACCTCGGCGACGAGCTGCGTACGGCGTTCGCGGAGGAGAGAGCGGCGATCAGTGCTCTCGATCATGTCAAGCTAGGCGCGCTGGCGCAGCGCAAGCAGGAAATCGCCAGCCGCCTCTCCGAGCTGCGCGAGCAACTCGATGTGCGCGCGCCATTCGTGCGCGACCTGTTCATGGCGATCCAGGTCGAGGCACGTGCCACGGCGATGCTCGCCGCGGCGGCCACGGCCGCAGTGCGGTCACTCCTCGGCTACGAGCCGGTCGCGTCCTATGACCGCCGTGCCCGTCAGCAAACCTCTCCACCGGGGCGCGTGCTCGCGACGTACTGATGTCGGATCTCCTCTCCCTCCTCTCCCTCGGCTCTGCCGGCATCACCGCGCAGAATACCGGCGTCAGCGTTGCCACCAACAACGTCGCGAATGCGAACACGGAGGGCTACTCGCGCCAGCGCGTCGATCTCGAGGCGCTGATCGGATCCCCTCTTGTGGGTGGCGTCCGCTCGAATCGCCCAGATCGGTTCCAGGACTCGATCCTCGGCGGCCGGATACGAACCGCGGCGGGCTCGCTCGCGTTGTCGCGTGCGTTCCACAGCGCATTGACCGACGTCGAGACCCGGTTGTCGTCGGGTGGTCCGACGGTCGCAGAGCAGCTCGCGACGATGTTCGCCAAGGTGACGGCGGCGTCCGCGGCCCCTACCGACCCCGTCGCTCGCAAGAGCGCAATCGATGCGACCCACGACCTGGTCGCTGGAATTCACCGTCGCGCTGCAGACCTCACCACGGCTCGCGCAGAGACCAACGAGCGAATCCGCGCGAATGTGGCAACCGCAAGCGACCTCGCTCGTCGACTCGCTGACACGAACCTGGCGATCGCGAAGACCAACGATCCAGTGATGCGCGACGAGCGCGATCTAGTCGCCGCGGAGCTGAGCTCGCTCGTCGGCGGCCAGGCACGCATCGATCCAGACGGCCAGATGCGATTCGTTCTCGAGGGTGGCGCGGTCCTGGTCGACGGCCGCCGCGCAGCCACGCTCGCGACGAGCCCCGATCCCACCACCGGGGATCAGATCATCTCCGTCATCGACGGCGCGCAGCGCCGAGACGTCACCGCGTCGCTCTCGAGCGGTTCGATCGGAGCAGACCGCGTGGTGCGCGACACCACGATCTCGCGCTCGCAACGTGACCTCGATCAGCTCGCCTTCGATACCGTCTCGAGCCTGAACGTCGTGCATGCCGCGAACAGCGGCCTCGACGGAATCTCGGGCCGACTCATGTTCGGGACGCTCGCGCAGGTCGCGGGCGCCGCATCCTCGATCTCGATCGATCCTGCGCTGGCTGCCGATCCCGGGGTGCTCGCCCTCGGTGCGCCGGGTGCGGGTCCCGGGAGCAACGCCGGTGCGCTGGCGTTCGCGGCAGTCGCGAATCAGCCTGTCGCGTCGGGCAACCGCACCCTGACCGGGGCTGCGCTCGACATGATCTCCGTGGTCGCGACCGAAGCAGCTCGCTCGGGCTCCGACGTGAGACGCGACGAGCTCGTCGCCGGCCACCTCGCTGGTCTGCGCGACTCGCTCGCCGGCGTCGACATGCAGGAGGAGCTGACGAACCTCGCTCGCTTCGAGCACGCATCATCGGCGATGACCCGCTTCGTGTCGACGATCGACGGTCTCCTCGGGGACCTCATCGATCGCCTCTAGAAAGCAGCTTCCATGCGCATCACAGGAAACCGTCTGATCGACCAATCCGCTGCCTCGACCGCAGCGAGCCAGGCCAAGGTCGCCGACGCGTCCGCAGAGATGTCGTCGGGTCTTCGCGTGGCGCGTCCCTCCGACGATCCGACTGCGTGGGCCGCAGCCCAGCGCGCCGCCCTGCGCCGCACCCTCGCCGGTGGCGAGAGTGTCGCCCTCCAGGCCGGCCGCGATCGTCTCGACGAGACCGATGTCGCGCTCTCCGGAGTCGGCGATGCGATCGATCAGATCCGGTCGCTCGCCGTGCAGGGTGCATCCGCGTCGTACAGCGCGTCCGATCGCGCGGGTATCGCCATCCAGGTGCGTTCTCTGTTCGCGAGCGCCCTGGCCTCCGCAAACACACGGTCCGCCGACGGCGAGTATGTCCTCGCCGGCACGGTTTCGACCACGGCACCTTTCTCGGCGGCCGGAGCCTACAGCGGCGATGCCGTCGAGCGGCAGCTCCATGCCAGCGGGACGCTCGCGACCTCGATGGTCGCGGGCTCCTCGCTCACGGCGGCGGGCGGCGTCGACGTCCTCCCACTGATGGAGCGCGTCGCGGCAGCGCTCGCCGCCAACGACCAGACGTTGGTTCAAGGCCTGCTCGGTGATCTCGATGTCGCTGTCAAGCAGGTCTCGCTTGCACGCTCGCACGTTGGCAATCAGATGAATGTGCTGGACGCGACCTTGGTCGCTCATGCCGGGCTCGCGGATCATCTGACCACTGAGATATCGCGTCACGTCGAGTCCGATTCCGTCGCATCTGCGAGTGCGCTCGCGAAGGCGAGCCAGGCACTCGAGTTCTCTCGCGCCGTTTCTTCGCACGTGATCGGGCTGCTCGATCCGAGTCGTTGAGTTTCCCGCTAAACAATCCCGGAACTGGGCGAACTACGTGTGTGGGACCGACGAGGTCCGTAACCAAGCCAGCCCCATCCAACAAGGAACATCTCCATGGCGATCTCACTCCTCACCAACGTCGCGTCCCTCAATGCTCAGCGTAACCTCAACTCGACCCAGGGCGCCCTGTCGTCCTCGATCGGCCGGCTCTCGTCCGGTCTGCGAATCAACTCCGCAGGCGATGACGCTGCGGGTCTCGGCATCTCCGAGAACCTGAAGGCTCAGATTCGCAGCATCTCGCAAGCCCAGCGCAATGCGAACGACGGCATCTCGATGTCGCAGGTCGCGGAAGGCGCGATGAACGAGATGCAGGGCATCGTGTCCCGTATGCGCGAGCTCTCCGTGCAGTCTGCGAACAGCACGCTCGGCAATACCGAACGCGGCTACATTCAGACCGAGTTCACGCAGCTCTCGGAGGAGATCAACCGCATCGGCTCCGTGACCGACTTCAACGGGCAGAAGCTCCTCAACGGCGCGGCCTCCTCGGGTCTAACGTTCCAGGTCGGCATCTTCAACTCTGCGAATGATCGGCTCTCGATGAGCATCACCAAGCTCACGACGTCGACGCTCGGGTCGACGGCCAAGATCGCGACCGCGTCGTTGTCGACCATGACCGGCGCGCGCGCTGCCATCGGTGTGTTCGACAAGGCGGTGCAGCAGCTGTCGCAGGCTCGCGCGAAGGTCGGCGCCACGCAGAACCGCATGTCAGTGACGATCAGCAACCTCGCGTCGTCGCACGAGAACCTGTCCGCCGCGAACTCGCGAATCCGCGACGTCGATGTCGCTTCGGAGACTGCAAGCCTGACGCGCGCGCAGATTCTGAGCCAGGCCGGCCTCGCCGTCCTTTCGCAGGCGAACCAGATGCCGCAGTCGGCGCTGTCGCTGCTCCGGTAACCAACGAGCGTAGGAGTCGACGATGGGTCCCATCACGTTCAGCGGCCTCGCGTCCGGCCTCGATACCTCGGCGATGGTCGATCAGCTCGTCGCCGCTGAACGTTCGGCGGCCAACGCGGTCGCTGTCAGGAAGGCGAACCTCGACACGCAGAACAGCATCGTCGGCAGCTTGTCGTCCGCGCTGTCTGCTCTCGGTACTGCTGCCCGCGGCCTGGATCTCGATACCGAGGTCAGGCCGCGCGCCGTGAGTGTCACCGATACCCGGATCGGAGTCGCGGTCTCATCATCGGCGGCTCCGGCCGTTCATGATCTCCGCGTCAAGGCCCTCGCCGCGGCGAAGGTGACGCAGTCCAGGTCGTTCGCGAGCGCGAGTACCGGCATTCTCGGCGACGGTGGTGTCGATATCACGGTCGCGGGCACGACCAAGTCGGTCACCTGGTCCGCCGCCGACTCGCTCGACAGCATCGCGACCAAGATCAACGCTGCCGGTGCCGGCGTCACGGCATCGGTGCTCAATGTCGACGGCACGAACCACAGACTCGTGGTCACCGCCAAGGACACTGGTTCCACTGCGGCGCCGACGTTCACCGATACCGGCACCGCGGGCAACGGCCTCGATCTCTCGATCGCCGGAAACGTCGTGGTCGAGGCCGCCAATGCCGTGGTCGCGATCAACGGCATCGACGTCACTCGACCCACGAACGTGATCAGCGATGCGTTGGCCGGCGTGACACTGACGCTTAACTCCGTCCACGTGGTCGCCGACCCGAACGCGAAGGCCATGGTCACGCTCGATCAGAAGTCGCTCAACGAGAGGGTCAAGAAGGTCGTCGACGCGTACAACGCTGTGAACTCGGCGCTCCACGTCCAGCTCGACTACACCGGCACGCGCAAGGGCGCGAACACCCTGTTCGGCGACTCCACCCTGCGGGGTCTGCAGGGAGCGCTCGGCACCCTCGCTTCGTCCGCATACGGGTCCTCGAACCTCGGCGCGCTCGGCATCTCGCGCGACAAGACGGGCGCGATGACGCTCGACGAGACCAAGCTCGCCGCGGCGATCGCGGCCGATCCCGATGCGCTGTCCAAGGTGTTCGTCACGGCAGGGTTCTCGACCGCGGTCGGCACCCTGACTGACAACTATACGCGCGGTAGCGACGGCATCCTCTCGAACAAGAGCAAGGGCCTGACCGACCGTGGCAAGGCCCTGCAGACCCAGATCGATCGCATCAACACGAATGCCGATGCACTCAAGAGTCGTCTCGAGCGGCAGTTCAGCGCGCTCGAGCGTGCGATGACGTTGCTGCAGAGTCAGTCGTCTGCTCTAGCCAGCATGTTGAGGTAAGGAGCTTTCATGTCCACACGCGCCGCGAACGTCTACCGACGCGTCGACCTGGAGTCGGCGCCCAAACATGCAGTCGTGGTTCGCCTGTTCGAGCGCTTCCTCGGCGACCTCGATGAAGCACGCGTCGCCGTTGCCACGCGCGACATCGCCTCGAAGGCCAAGTTCCTCGACCATGCGCTGCGGATCGTCAACGAGCTCGACGCGTCGCTGGACCACGACGTTGCTCCCGACCTATGCATGAACCTTGCGCGCCTCTACGCGTACGTCACCGAACGGCTCCACCACGCGAACCTGACACTCGATCTGGTCGGCCTCGACGATGCTGCCCGCGTCATGCGCGAGATCGGTGCCGGGTTTCGCGAGGCAGCGCAGGCGCGATGACGATCGAGATCCTGCGGCGGTTGCTGGCGGCATTTCCTCTACCGCCCGACCCGGAGGACGCCGACGCGATGTTGGCTGCGCTCGCGGTGGGTGTGGTCGAGCGCCAGCGCATCCTCGACGCGCTTGGCGGTCCGTTGCGTGCGACAACGGAGGAGGAGCGCACCCTCGTCCTCGAGATCGAGGCGCGGGATGCCGCGTGGCGCCGCGCACTCGCTGCGGCCCGGGACCTGGTCGGGACGACGCGCGCCAACCTCGCCAAGGTCCGCGGCTACGCGGGCCCGCGCTGACGATCGGCCGTCAGCGCCGACGACAGTCGGTTGGCCAAGCCTGCGAGCTTGCTGGGGACAGCAATGGCGCGCCGCTCGCAGTCGTATCGGTTCGATGTCAGCCGCGCTCCGCTCCGCCCCCGCCATCTGCGCTTCCGCGCCGGCGCTGCCCTACGGGCGCCAGACGATCGACGAGGACGACATCGCCGCCGTCGTTTCGGCGCTGCGTTCGCCGATGCTGACATGTGGGCCGCTGGTCGGCCGGTTCGAGCAGGCGCTGGCCACCTACGTCGGAGGGGCGCATGCGACCGTCTGCGCGAGCGGGACCGCGGCGCTCCACCTCGCCTACGCGACGTTTGGCATTGGCGATGGTGACGAGATCATCACGACGCCGATCACGTTCTCCGCGACTGCCGCGGCCGCCTACTACCTGGGCGCGACCGTTCGCATCGCGGATGTCGATCCGATGACCGGCAACCTCGATCCCGCGTCGGTCGAGGCGCTGATCACGCCGCGTACGCGCGCGATCGTTCCGGTTCACCTCGCCGGCATGCCCGTCGATCTCGAGCCACTTCTCGCGATCGCCCGTCGTCACGGCCTTCACTTGATCGAGGACGCGTGTCACGCGCTCGGCGCGACCTACCGTGGTGCGCGGATCGGCGCAGGGACCTCGGATGCGGTCGTGTTCAGCTTCCATCCGGTCAAGCACATCACGACCGGCGAGGGCGGCGCGGTGATCGTCCGCGACGCGAAGACCAAGCACCGCGTCGATCGCGTACGCCAGCACGGCGTCGAGCGAGACGCGTCGCGGCTCCACGCGCCGGCCGAGGGTCCGTGGTCGTACGAGGTCCAGGTCCTTGGCTGGAACTACCGGCTCTCCGATCTGGCGTGCGCGCTCGGGCTGACCCAACTCGCGAAGCTCGATCGTTTTCTCGCGGCCCGCGCAGATCTCGTCGCGGAGTATCGTCGCGAGCTCGCTCGCACGTTTTCGACGGGCGGCGTCACCGCCCCCGTCGAGCTGCCCGACCGCACGTCGGCACATCACTTGTTCGCTGTCGCGATCGACTTCCCCCGGTTCGCGACCACGCGTGCCCAGGTCATGACCCAGCTGTCGGCCGCCGGCATCGGCACTCAGGTTCACTACATCCCGTTGCTTCGTCATCCGTTGCACGCCAGTCGTTGTGCCGGTGAGTCGGCACGGCGGCGGCCCGGTGCCGACCACTACTACGACCACACACTCTCGCTTCCCCTGTTCCCGTCGATGACGAACGCCGACGTCACGCGCGTCGTTCACGAGCTGCACCTCTCCCTCGGAGCACTCTGATGAATCTCATGTCCACCGCCAAGACTTCGGTTCTCGACAACAAGTCGGTCCTCGTTACCGGCGGCACCGGCTCGTTCGGTAAGGCGTTCGTCGAGCGCGCGCTGCAATCGCGCGCACGCAAGGTGATCGTATTCTCACGTGACGAGCAGAAACACTACGAGATGCAGCGGACGATGACCGACAAGCGCATGCGCTTCTTCGTCGGCGATATTCGCGATCGAGATCGCTTGCAGACCGCGCTTCGCGACGTCGACATCGTCGTGCATGCCGCAGCGATGAAGCACGTGCCGATCTGCGAGTACAACCCGATCGAGGCCGTCCAGACCAACGTCAACGGCGCTCGGAACTTGATCGAGGCTGCGATGGCGTGCGGCGTCCAGAAGGTGATCTCCTTGTCGACCGACAAGGCCGTGTCACCCGCCAACCTCTACGGCACGACGAAGCTGTGCATGGAGAAGCTGTTGATCGCAGCGAATGCGTACGCTGGCGATCGTACGACCCGGTTCTCGCTCGTCCGCTACGGCAACGTCATGGGTTCGGCCGGGAGCGTGATCCCGCTGTTCCGCGCACAGAAGAAGCGCGGCCAGATCACGATCACCGACGGTCGCATGACAAGGTTCTGGATCGAGATGTCGGAGGCGATCGCGCTCGTGCTCCGCGGCCTCGAGCTGATGACAGGTGGCGAGATCTACATCCCCAAGCTCCCGACGACCGATATCGAGACGATCGCCGAGGCCGTCGCGCCCGGTGTACGGCGCACGACCATCGGCATTCGCCCCGGTGAGAAGCTGCACGAGACCCTGATCGGCGCGGAGGAAGCACGACGCACGAGTGATCTGGGTGACGTGCTGGTGGTGTGGCCCGAGTTCCAGTTCCACGAGACGCTGACCGGCGTTCGTCCCGGAACTCCGGTGCCCGAAGGGTTCGTGTACTCGAGTGACTGTGCGGAACCGCGCCTCGATCTCGACGCTACGCGAGCGAAGGTCGAACGCGTGGCATGATCCGACCTCGGATCCTGTTCCGTGCGGACGCCTCACACACGATCGGCTTCGGCCACGTCGCGCGTCTGTGCTCCCTGATCGAGGAAGCCGAAGCGAGCGAGCTCGAAGCGGTGGTGATGTTCGATGGCGACGGAACAGCGATTCGCTCCTGGGCACGCGATCGCAAGCTCGCCGTCGACGTCCGCGCGTGGAGCACCACAGCCGTCGTTCAGGCGGCAGAGGATCCACGCGTGAGAGCGATCGTGATCGACGGGCCGCACCTCGCGCAGGCGATCATCCCCAAGTTGCCGGAGCGGGTCCGCGCCGTGATGATCGACGACGCCGGAAAGAACGCGATCTCCGTCGCGACGGTCGTCAATCACAATGTTCACGCACCTGCGCTGGCGTCGTCGTATCCGGCCGCTCACCAGCGGCTCCTCGGTCGCCGCTACCTCATGCTGCGCAAAGACATTCGGCGCTATACGCGTGGCTCGTGCCGGCCGATGGTCGGTTCGCGGCTCCGCGTCATCGTCACGTTCGGTGGGAGCGATCCGGTCGGTGCGACGGTGCGAGCGGTGTCACTGCTCCCTGCGGACCGCCTCCTGGAGTTGATCGTGATCGCCGGCCCGGGATTTCGGGACGACGCAGCACTCGCGGTGGCGGCGAAGCACGCTGTCGACGCTGGCCATACAGTCGATATCCGCAGGGCACCCGAGGATCCCGGAGGCCTGTTCGTCAGCGCGGATGCCGCGATCTGCTCCGCGGGTGGGACGCTGGGGGAGCTCGCCTACCTCGGGTGTCCCGCTCTCGCGTACGCGATCGTGCCGGATCAGGTCGCCCCTGCGCGCCTACAGGTGCGCGAAGGTCTGATCTCCGGTGGCCGGCGCTGGAACGAGGCGGACGACGACACCGTCCGGTCCGACCTTGCCAGCTTCCTCCTCGACGACGCCGGGCGGCTCGAGCAACGCCAGCGGGCGCTGGCGACCGCCGATAGCGAAGGAGCTCGCCGAGTGATCCAGGAAGCGGTCCTGGCCGCCTGACCAGGCTAATGGTTGGCCAGATTCGGTCGAACCACCCGATTGATGGTGACGGCAGCAGCAGCGCGCACGCCGCCCGACTTCGAGCAGCTGCTGATATCGAGGCTCGACGACGACCTCGTGCACGTCCCTCCATATCCGGCGATCGCGTTCAAGCTGCAGCAGCTCACGCGATCGAACTACCACAATGGACGAGATATCTGCTCCGTGGTCGGCGCGGACCCAGGGCTGGTCGCGACGGTGCTGCGGCGCGCCAACAGCGCCACCTACGCGGGGACCAACCGGATCCACGTGCTCGAGGCCGCCGTGATGCGGATCGGCCTCGACGAGCTGGTGCAGCTCTCGGTCGCCCAGAGTGCCGGCGTCACCGCGAATCGCCATGGGCCTTTGGCCTCCCTGCGCCGCGAGGTGTGGCGATCGTCGCTGATGTCGGCGTGCCTCGCCGTCGAGCTCGCACCGCGACGCGGCGTCTCGACAGAAGCAGCTTTCATCGCGGGCCTGCTCCACGACTTCGGTGCGATTGCCGTCCTCGCCAGCGTCGAGGATCTCGGTGTCGAGTTGCCAATACTCCCCGCATCCGGCTGGAAAGCGATCGTCGATCGCCTCCACGTCTCGTTCGGTGTGGTGCTGGCCGATCGCTGGAACCTGCCGCCCGACACCCGGTATGCGATTGCCTACCACCACACACCGGCGAGCTGCCCGGAGGTGGCTCGCGCTGTCGTCGAGCTCGTCGCGACGGTGGACGACGTGCTCGCGATCTTCGACTCGTTTCCCGATGTCGGGGTCGATGCGCTGGTGGCCGTAGGCGGCCTGAGCGAGGACGAGCGCGGTATCGTCGGACGGCTGGTCCCTCAGCTCGTCAACTATGTGTCGACGTTCGAGACCAAGGTCATCTCGCCGAGCGTACGGTCTGCGGTGCAACCGCGGCTGAGGACCATCGAGGGCGGCAGGCCTGCGCACTTCACGGTCACCTCGGCACGCCACGTATTCGAGGCGTACGCTGTAGGGCCGTCGGCGTTCGCGTTTCGCGGTGCGACCGGGTTGCCGGTGAACTGGATCGCTCCGATGGTGCTCGAGTGCGTTCCGTCGATCGCGATGTTCGCGAACGTTGTCGCGTGCGAGCCGCTGGATGCTGGCGGGTTCGCGATGGTAGCGCAACCGTTTGGCCTCGACGGTCCAGACAAGACGCACTGGGCCTCGCTACTTCGTCGTACTCGTCGCCCGACCTGCTGAGGCTACCCGCGCTCACGTGCTGCGTCGGCCTCGAGGCCTTGTTGCACCCAGAGGGGCATGGTCTTGCCGTAGGTGGTGCGATGCTCACCGCGTAGCTCGGCGAGATCCATCGTGATCAGCGTCTCGCCGAGCCTCGTGAACTCGGCATAGTTGTCTTCGCCACGCTTTGCAATCGTCGAGGCCCCGGCCGCCAAGCCACCGCCGAGCGACATCGAGCGTCGGACCGTCGCGACGAACGGTGCGTGCACCATCAGATGATCGTGGATCAGCGGCGACATCCGCTGCATGGCATAGCTCTCCCCACTGTTGGTGATCTGATTGCCGATCATACCAACGCCGAGGCGTCCGAGTGTCTCGACGATCAGTTGTGCGAGGTTCTCGTCGAGCGGGCGGATCACGTCGAGGAGCTGCGGGATCGTTCGAGCCCTGGTCTCGTGTCCGAGCGCCGAGTCGACCAGGGCCTGGTGGGTCTCATCGGGAGACAGCTTGCGAACGATGCGATGGACGCAGGCCTTGAGCAGCGCATATGCGTTGTGCAGCGACGGCAGCTGAGGCGTCAAGACGAACAGCTTGTGGTCGGCAGCGGCAAGGAGATCGATGACCGCGTAGGACGATCCGGCGCCGATGTCGATCACCACGCACTCGACCTCGAGGCGAGCGATCGCGCGGACCAGTCGGAGCTTCTGCGCAGCTGCGAAGTTGGCCGAGCCAGGTCGCGACGTCCCGGGGATGAGATGCACGGTCGGCGTGATCTGGAGCATCACCTCTTCGAGGTTCTCGACGCGGTGATCGATGTAGTCCGCCAGCGTGCGCGCTGGATGGGACGCACCGAGCATCGTGTGGAGGTTCGCGGCACCGAGGTCAGCATCGACCAGCGCGACACGATGCCCGGAGCGGCCAATGGCGAGTGCGAGGTTCGCGGCCACGGTGCTCTTCCCGACGCCACCCTTGCCGCCGCCGATCGCGACGATGCGAGGAACTTTGCGTTTGGAGAGCGCTACCATCGCGCGCCCTCTAGCCTTGCACGGGCGGCCACGAGCATCGGAATCAGTCGATCGACGACCTCGATGAGAGTCGCGAACAGGGCAGAAGATGCGCGGAGGAAGTCGTCGGACGTGCCTGCTCGAATCGCGACGCCATGCGCGTGCTCGAGCTCGCGCTGGGCGAGGAGCCCAACGAACCCGATGGGACGGAGGACGTCGGCGATGCCGCGCTCCACGCGGGTGAGCTCGGCTTCGTTGCCGCCACGTTCGATCAGTGCGCGTGCTCGAAGCGCGAGCTTGCGAGCTCGTCGCAGGCGCGAAGCGTTGGATGCGAGGTGACGAGACAGTCGCCGTGCACGCTCGCTGACGTCTGCGTCGCAGATCGCACGGTCGATCACGGCCCGAGCCTCGACGATGTCGGTCAGGCCAGCGAGGACCTCAGCGAACGGCTCGTGACGCATGCCTTCGATCCACGCGCCACCCTCGGTGCAATTGAAGACGGAGACGGACGACAGCTCTGCAACCCGCTCGACGAACCAGCGGTGGAACAATCCGAACATGAAGCTCGAGGGCACGGGCGTCCCGTGCCATCCCGGTAGCTCGATCGCGCGCTCGGCGGCGGCGTTCGGACCACCGCGGGCCTTCATCGCGGTGAAGCCTGCGCTCCATCCCTCGACAGAGATCGTGCCATCGGCGCCGACCTTGGCGCACGCATCACCGTCACTCGATGTCGACACGTAGTACTGGCCTCCGGGGAACGACAGGTCGAGCCCGAGGAAGATGATCGGCTCGCACCTCCAGCGGACACCGAGCGAGAACGCAGTCGTCGCGACGGAACCTCCGCCAGGAACGCTCGGACGCTCGTCCAGCGCTTCGAACACCCAGTCATCGATCGTGCAGTTGGCGGACAGCGTGAGGATTCCGCGCGCGGGGAGCTCGAAGAGGGAGGAGTGAACGGTGGCTGCGTTGACCAGATAGGTCTCGCTCAGATCGCAGCCTGCGAAGTGATAGCGGACATCCTGTGGATCGACGGTGAGGACGAGATCCGGAGTCACGCCGGCGGCGAGGACCGCCTTCAGCGAATGGCTGAACGCGACGAGCACGGCACGACCGCGTATCGATCGGAGCTGCTCCGCGTTGCGCGCAAGCGACGGTCCAGGTGCAACGATCACCATCGGCATCCCGGCGAACGCGTTGCCAATCGCATCTACAGACGGCCACCGCGCGATGCCCTCGAGGTTGGCCATTCCCTGCTCGATCCACGTCCGCGAGAACGCGCGGACCGTGTTGCGGTGCACACGCAGCGCGGAGAGCGCGGCGTGCGCGCGTCTGGCAGCGGCTTCGACGAGCTCGGGGGCGGCGGTCACGGACGCGCGGAGAACAAGCTGCGCCGGGGGCACCGGAACGAGCGTCTCGATCGCGAGCTCCAACTCGTCGATGCTGCGCACCGCAATCACATGGGCCGGCGCGGGCCCTGTTCCCAGCCAGATCGTACGGCGCTGGCCGACATCGGTCAGGATACGGGCAACGGGCGCGAGCTCGTCTCCGACGAGCACGATCAGATCGGTCTCGAAGTCCCACGCCGGAGGGAGCATCGCGTCGGCGAGGACCGCAATGCCAAGCGGGTCGGCGAGCAGGCGCGCCTCCGAGGGGAGTGGGCGCTGTAGCCAGAACCGCATCACATCGTCCGTTCGTTGGGCAGCGGCGAGCAGTGCGCGGACCTCGGCGAGGGCTTCGACCTCACCCGTGTCGGCGCGGATCTCCGCTGGGACGTCGACGCGCGCGATCGCCGAACGGGCACGGCGGAGCTGCATCATCGCCGCGACGGCCGTGACGAGCTCGTCGCGATCGATCGCCTCGCACAACGCCGCGCCGAGATCACTGATCTCCACCAGCGTGGTGCGCCAGAGATTCAGAGCGGGGAGCGCGGTATCGGCAACGTCACTCTGCACGCGTGCTCCAGTCCTTCTGGATCACGTGCGCGTTGAGGAGCACGAGATCGGGGTGTGCACGCACCGCAGCGAGCACGTCAGCGTACGGAACGTTGCGTTCACCGAGGTCGAGCTGCGCGTAGATTGCACGCACGAACGCGAGATCTTCATGTGTGTCGACCGTCCACCGCAGATCTGAGTCATCGGTGGCCGCCGTGACCTGGGCGGTCCGGAACAGCGTGGGTGCTTCGAGAACGAACGCGGTGACGTGCTCGCGTGCGGCGGGTGAGGTCGCCATCCGTTCGATCCTCATCAGCGTGTCGCGATGCAGAGCCTCGACATCGAGGCCACGTGGATAGGTCCGGAGGTGTGTGTTGGAGACGTAGTCGACGCTGCCGTCGAGGCGGTTGATGACCGCGTCGACCACTCCGGGATCGATCAACGGGCAATCCGAGGTCACGCGAACGATCGCGTCGGCACCAGCAAACCTGGCCGCCTGCGCATACCTCGAGAGAACATCGGTCTCGCTGCCGCGCACCGCGGACACGCCGAGCCGTTGCGCTGCGAGGACGATCGCCTGGTCATCGGGGGCCGTCGTGGTCGCGATGATCACGTCGTCGAGTGCAAGGGAGTCGCGCAGCCGGTTGACGACGCGGGAGAGCATCGTCTCGCCGTGGAGATCCTGCAGGACCTTTCCCGGGAGCCGGGACGATCCCATTCGCGCCTGGACGATCGCGACGACCTTCACCGGTCAGACCTTCTCGAACAGGTGGGCCGTACAGTCGTCGTAGCCGTCTGCGACATCGAACGACAGCGAGCGAACCTCCACGAGATCGGGGAACCGGCGCATCCACAATGCGCGGTGGTCGCGCTTCCACAGGGCACCTTGATGGCCGCGATAGAGCACCTCGCGCTCCTGTGTCGCCGCATACTCGATCGCGACGATGTAGCGCCGCGAGACCCGATAGATCTCGTCGATCGCCATGTCGATGACGTCCGGCGCGATGTGGATCAGCACACCACTCGTGAACGAGAGATCGAAGAACCGGTCGCGGAACGGGAGGTCAAACGCGGTGCCCTGGAGCACCGAGAACAAGGGGTTGCGTGCCCGAGCGCGGCTGACGGCGTAGAGTTGTGGCTCGATTCCATACAGCTCTTCGACGCCGAGCCGGCGCAGGTACTCGAGGTTCCAGCCGACATTGCATCCGATCTCGATGGCGTTGCTAGGCACGATGCCGTCGAGCAGACGCCGCCACGAAGCGACGCGTTCGGGTTTCTCGCAATCGTTGCGATCGGTGTAGTCACGGCCAAAGTTCGACCGCCATAGCTCTAGCTGCGGGTTCTGGTACATCAGGGACTCCATCGATAGAGGACGACCGCGTCGCCAAGCCCGATCGGTTCGAAGCCACATGCTTCGAAGCACGCCAGACTCGCAACGTTGTCAGAACGGATCTCGGCCTCGATGGGCCCCTGCCAGGTCGCACATGCGATCTGGATTGCGCCCCGGCCGAGACCGCAACCGCGAGAATGGGCAGCAAGCGCGATCGAAATCCGGGCTGCGCGCCCAGGTATCGAATCGAGCCTCACGACCCCGGCTCCGCGACCGTGTTCGTCGACGATGATCCAGATCGGCGCGGCGCGGTTCGCGAGGCGTCGCTCGTACCAGCGCGCGTGCTCCTCGAACGTCACCACGTGCGCTCTCGTCGAGAAGCGCCGTGCCTCCGGAGAGAAGTTCCAGCGCCAGATGTTCTCGCAGTCGGAGCGACGGGCACGCCGGAGTGTGGGAGCGGGCAGCAGTGCGCGGACGGCGCTCACGCGATCAGGTCCCACGACAGGGGAGTGCCGCGCTCGATCGCGACCCGGGCGCGCCTGCCAACGATCGCGGGCAGCTCGCGCGGCGGCAGTCCGAAGCCCGGACGAATCGCGCGGACGTTGCCGCGTGTCAGCTCGGACCCGGCGGGCACATCGTGGGTGACGTAGAGCGAGCGGCGAAATCGGCGGGAGCCGAGCTCGGCGCGAGGTCGAGCCGAGCTGCCATCTCCGAGCGCTTGCCAGGCGAGCGAGCAACCGCGGACGACTTCCGCCATCTCGAGAGGCTCGAGCGAAAACCCGGCATCGGGGCCGCCGTCGGAGCGAGCGAGGGTCAGGTGCTTCTCGATGATCGAGGCGCCGCGAGCGACCGCCGCGACCGGAACGATCGCACCGGGCGAGTGATCGGAGACTCCGACGACGACCGCGTGGTGGAGGGCGAGCGTGTCCATGCGGCGCAGGTTTGTTTGCTCGATCGGCGCGGGGTATCCCGAGATGCAGTGCAGGAGCGCGATCCCTCCGTTGCCGTGGGACCGCGCGACCTCGATCGCCTCGGCGACCTCGGCGTCGGACGCCATACCAGTCGACATGATCAAGGGTTTGTTCGTGCGTGCAGCGGACGCGATCAGTTCGAGGTCGACGAGCTCGAACGATGCGATCTTGAAGGCAGGAACACCCAGCTTGTCGAGCTGTTCGATCGCATCCTCGTCGAACGGTGTCGAGAACACGACGAGGCCGCGCTGGCGCGCGTGTTCGAACAGCGCAGCGTGCCAATCCCACGGCGTGTGTGCCTCGTCGTAGAGACCCCACAGCGAACGACCTTTCCAGGGACCTTCGGGGATGTGGAAGTCAGCGCGCTCGTTGTCGAGCGTCATCGTCGCCGGGGTGAACGTCTGGAGCTTGAGCGCGTGACATCCCGCATCGGCGGCAGCGTCGACGATCGCGTGTGCACGCTCGAGGCTCCCGAGGTGATTGGCAGACAGCTCGGCGATCACGAACGGTTCGTGACCGATGCCGATCGGACGCCCGATCTCGATCGATGGGGCCTTCACTGGACCACGAACTCCTGGAAGAACAGGCGGCGGATCTTGTCCTTGCCGACGATTTCCTCGAGCTTGACCATCACATCGGCGCGGAGCTTGTCCTTGGCGGCTGTGCCGAGTGTGTCGGCGAGATGAAGCCCGGACAGATGGCTGAGGATCGTGTCGCGGATCAGCTGCTTGCTCTTCTCGATCGCCGGCCCTGCGTCCGCCGTCACGAGCTCGAGCTGCATCGTCACCTTGATGTAGCGAGAGGTTCCCGGCTCGTCGAGGTTCACCACGAACGGGTCCAGTGCGTGCACCGGGCCGACGATCGACGTCGGCGGTGGAGGCGCCGGAGTCGCGAGCGTTGCCGCTGCAGCCGGCTGTGCGGTCATCAGCTTGAAGATCGCGAAGCCGCTCGCGCCGAGGTTGAAGACCAGGAGCGCGATCACCAGCTTCGACGGTTTGGGTCCAGTCGCAACAACAGGCTTGGGCGGCTCGTCGCTCATGCCTGTCGCTTCAGCAACTTGTATGCCTGCCGCCAACCGAACGACCTCGCAGCGTTAGGCGAGCTGTTGCACGGGCCGGTGTCATTTCTGGCGTCCTAGCTGCTCGAGTGCCGCCAATTCACCCACGAGCTCGGACTGCGGAGGTTCGGTGACGACGTAGGTGCCGTTCGGAGCACGCACGACCGTGGTGAGGCCGGGATACTCCGCGTCAAGCGCGCGTTCGAGCTCGTCCTCTCGGGTCACCGCGCGGGAGGCGCCGGATGTCATCAGCACCTCGTGGTGATCGAGTGCCTCTCGGATCAGCGTGCGGAGCGTCCTCGTGTCGACCGGCTTGCTGACGTAGCGGTACACCTCTCCGCGGTTGATCCCTTCGATCGCAGTCTCCAGGCTGTGCCCGCCCGTGAGCAGCACTCGCACGGTCTCGGTCCGGATCTGGCGGACCAACGCCGCGAGCTCGATGCCGCTCATCTCGGGCATCTCGAAGTCCGATAGCAACACGGCGATGTCGTGCGTGCGGACCAGTTCGGCTGCTTCGCGCGGATCGGTAGTCCACAAGATCTCCACTGGCAGCGCGCGAAGGCAGCGCACGATCGATGCGAGGACGCGTTCGTCATCGTCGACGCACAGGATCGTTCGGACCGGTGATGTCACGGCAACCACCGCCGCCATCCCTGGCGCTCCACCCGACGCGCAACCGCGAGCAAGTCGGCATGGACCGCACGCATGCTCGGGTACCGCGCTGCCGGGTTCTTGGCGAGCATGCGCGCGACGATGTCGAGAACCTTCTCGGGCAGTGGACCCAACGGGCTCACCGGAACGGGCGCGGGCGACGAGAGCTGCTGGTGCAGCAACTCGTCGACCGTGTCCGTCTCGAATAAGAGCTTGCCTGTCAGCATGACGTAGAGGAGCGCGCCGAAAGAATACTGATCGGAGGTCTCGTCCGCGGGATAGCCACGGATCCGTTCTGGAGCGATGTAGGCCGGCGTACCGCACACCATGTCGGAGAGCTGGGGCGTGGACGACGCCGACTGGCGCATCTCCGATAGACCGAAGTCGAGGAGCTTCACGCGCTCCGATCCGTCGATAACGAGGACGTTTGACGCGCTGATGTCGGCGTGAATCACACCATTGTCATGTGCCATGGCGAGCGCACCGGCGAGCTCGGTCGCGATCGCGACTGCACGGTTTGCGGGCAGTGGCCGCTCGGCTACGAGCTCCTCCACGCTCGCACCTTCGAGCAGCTCCATCACGAAGTAGGGACGTTGATCCGGCAGGTATCCAAAGTCGAAGACGTCGACGATCGATGGGTGGCGGAGCCGAGCGGCAGCACGGGCCTCGCGGAGAAACCGATCCGTACGCAGCGGATCCGGCTTCTTGTTGTGGTGCAGAACTTTGAGCGCGTAGCGCCGCTCGAGTGTGGCGTGTTCGACGACGTACACGCACCCCATGCCGCCGGCTCCGAGCTTGGACAGAATGCGATAGTGACCGACGTGCTCGCCAGGCTTCAGTTCGTTGTGGTTCGCGACCCCGAGCCGCGGCCGCGGCTGGCTGATCACGAGTACCTCGGCACGTAGATCCGTGCCTGGACGGACGGTGAGCACCAGGCGCGCATCGCCCGTGTCGCTCCGGATGGTGACGACGCCGGTCGCGGGGGGTGTCGACGGAAGCTCGACCTCGGCGATCCGCGCGAGGCGCACGATCATTGCGCAGCCGATCGCGGATGACACGGTGGTGGTCGACAGCGACGTCCCGCCGCTCTCGAGAGAGATCACATACCGGTCTGTGACCAATGGTGATGGTTCGATCCAGATCGCATCTGCGCCGGTGCGCAAGGCGGCGGCAAGGACCGCATCGACGGCGATGACCGGTGCTGCATGCCGCGGAGACTCGACATGGCGGGCGGCGGGGTGACTCATCCAAGAGAAGGGTTCGGCCAAATCCGGGAGCATCAAGGGCCGGCAGTCTTGACGCACCATGCGTCAACTCCGTCGCGTAAGCGCCCGCGATGTCGCGTGTCCACGCTGGCACATGTCTCGCACCGCGGAGCGCTGTGACTCCCGTTCGTGTGACCACCGATCAGATCGACATCACTTCGTCCGTGCCATCGGGGGTGCGTCTGCTGGTCGTCGACGACGATCCTCGCGTGCGCCGCGCACTGACGAACGCGATGTCCCGCGCAGGTCTTCACGTGTTCAGCGCCGAGGACAGCGCGACTGCGATCATGCTCGCCGAGCAAACGCCGCCTGACCTCGCGCTCGTCGACTTCAACATGCCTGTTCCCGGCATCGTGGTGGTCAAACGACTCCGCGAGCTGCATGGTCCCGCCGTCTGGATCGCGGTGCTTTCGAGTCAGGACGACGAGGCCATGCGCCAGATCTGCTTCGATGCCGGCGCCGACGATGTGATCGGCAAGCCGGCCCCGATTGCGGAGCTTCGCCGTCGCCTGATCGCCGTCGCTCGCACCCAGCAGGCGTATGTCGAGAACCGCCTCGCGCGGGAGCGTGCGGACCGCTTGATGGCGTACGGCGCGGAAGCGGCAGCGATGCTCGCGCATGACCTCAACAACGGCCTCTCGGTCGCGCTGGCCAACATGAGCTATCTCGAGGATGTGATCCATGTGGGCGAGGACGAGACGCAAGCGCTGACTGCGACGATCGATGCGCTGAGACGAATGTCCGGCCTGGTCGCGAACTTCGTCGATATCGCGCGCTTCGAGGACGCGGCCGTCAAACCGCAGCTCGCACCCACGAACGTGTGCAACCTGGCCAGTGGCGTGGTCGGCGTCCACGCCGCGGGTCGTGCGAGTCACATGCAGTTCGTCGTCGACTGCCGCCCCGACCTTGTCGGCGTGTTCGACGCTGCCTTGATCGAACGCGTCCTCCACAATCTTGTTGGCAACGCGACACGATATTGCACGCGCGGCGGTACCGTTCGCGTCTCGGCGAGCGGTCTCGACAGCGATCGCCACGGTGTCGAGATCTCGATCTCGAACGATGGACCCTTGATCGAGGATGCACTGCAGGAGCGTCTGTTCGCGAAGTACGCGAAGGGTTCCAACGGCAAGAGTGGCTTTGGTCTCTACTTCTGCCGGTTGGCCTGCGAGGCCCACGGCGGGATGATCGGCTACGCGGTGTCAGACGCACGCTCGCAGTTCACGCTGCGTCTGCCGGGACGCTCGTAGTCCCTGGGGTAACTCGTTACCCCCCCTGGGTAGCTGGCGCATGAGCCAGGATCACATGTCGGTTTCCCCATCTATTACAAGTTGTTGGACAAAAAATTGTACGATAACCCACAGCTACCCGAAGGACTGCTGGCATGCCCCACGCAGATGAGAGGCGACAGATGCATGACTTCCAGGCCTGGCGAGCGCAGTTCGCGACCGAGATTGTTGGGGAGTCGCAGGAGATCGTCGATGCGCTCGACACGCTCCGACGTGTCGCCAAGACCGACTGCAGCATCCTGATTACCGGGCAGACCGGCTCGGGCAAGGAGCTGTTCGCCCGCGCAGCGCACCGCGCGTCGAATCGCAAGGGCGGGAAGTTCATTCCGGTCAACTGCGCCGCGATCCCCGAGAACCTGCTCGAGACCGAGCTCTTCGGTCACGTGAAGGGCGCGTTCACCGGCGCGCAGAACGCACGTCCGGGTCGGTTCATGTCGGCGCACGAGGGCACCATCTTCCTCGACGAGATCGGTGATCTTCCTCTGTCGGCACAGGCAAAGTTGCTCCGCGTACTCGAGGAGCGGCTGGTCTCTCCAGTTGGCTCCGATACCGATCATCCGGTGGACGTCCGCGTGATCGCGGCGACGCACAGAAATCTCGAGGAGATGATCGCCGCCGGCACGTTCCGCGCCGACCTCTACTTCCGTCTCGCGGTTGTTCCGCTCGAGCTGCCCTCCCTGCAGGACCGCCCCGAGGACATCATCCGGATTGCAGAGCTCTGCGTCGCTCGGTGCGCCGAGAAGTTCGGTCGCCGCATCTTTGGGATCAGTGACTCCGCGCGCACCGCGCTACTCGCGTACACGTGGCCGGGCAACGTTCGTGAGCTCGCGCACCTGATCGAGCGCGCGGTCCTGCTCAGCCGCAATGAGTGGATCGAGGCCGCGGATCTTCAGATCCCGGGCATGCGGCAGAAGTATCGTACGGGGTGCGCCACCGGAACCGGCGAGGTCCCCAGGCTCGCTCGGCCTTCCGAGCCAGCGATCCCACTACCCGACACGCTCGACCTCCGTTCGGCCCTCGAAGGTCTCGAGCGCGAACTGATCGATCGTGCCCTCCGCAAGGCGGGAGGCAACCGCACCGAGGCGGCTGCGCTGCTCGGGCTCAACCGGACCACGCTGGTCGAGAAGCTGCGCAAGTACGCGGCGTGAGCACCGCCACGCCATAGTACGATCGAGTCGATGCCGGCCTCGGTCGTCGATGCGGTGACCACACCGTATCCGTGCGCGTGCCGCTGTCACGAGGTGCTGACCGTCGACGAACGCGCGGCGGGGATCGCGGCGTTGTACCGATTCGACGATGCGATGCGCGGCTGGGGACAGATCGTGATCTGGGACCTCGCGGCGCCGACGCTGTGGAAGCTGCAGCAACGGCTCGGCGAGGTGAAGTGGGTCGCGGTTCGCGACGGTGCGTGCATTCACAGCCGCCTGCTCGGGTTCTGCGTCCACGAGACGATCCACGCGCTGTGTGGTGATCCGACGTTGCCGAACTACGGGACGCCCGTCGGGCTGCCGTACGGTGTGCCCGAGTCGGTGCCCGCGACGGAGGAGGCTGCGTATCTCCATCCGTTCAATCAGCACGAGGCGCGCGCGTGGGTCGGCCTCGAAGCGGTCGCGTACCGACTGTTCGGGATCGCGTGGACGCTATCGCCCGCGCGCGACGTCGGGACGTACGGCTTCGCGGGAGGCGGCGCGCTCGTGGACGTACCGCCAGGCTATCGCCGCGTGCCGCACCACGATCACACGCAGCACACGCGGCGCTATCTCGCGCTCGCACGCAAGCTCGAGGACGAGGCACGCGCGTGGTTCACGCCCGAGAAGCTCGACGAGATCGCGGCGAGGTTCGAGGCAGCCGAAGCGATCGGGCGCGCGCAACGGACGGGTGCGTATCCGTCGCCGCGCGAGGCCGCGCGGATCAAGCCGAAGAAGCCCGGGCGCAACGACCTCTGCATCTGCGGCTCGATGCGCAAGTGGAAGCAGTGCTGCGGCGCGCAGCTCGCGGAGTGAGATGAGGACGAATCGCGATTTCTATCGATTCGTAACGAGCCTCGGCGAGCGGCATCCTTCGATCCCGACACTCGAACGGTACCTGTGCGCGCTGTGGTCGCTCGCGAGCGCCCGCCGTGATGCACGGGGGCTGTCACTCGCAGAGCTCGCGGCACTGCTCGATGCGGCGTTCACTGCACCCGCGGGAGAGCCAGATCTCTTGGCGATCTCCGAGAATGAGGGCGAAGGTTTCGCAGGCTGGGAGCACCGGATCCTGGCGCAGATCCGCGACCTCCGTGACATGGCGTCGAACGGGCAACTCGCCGACGAGCAGCGCTACTTCGGGATCGACGCACCACGTGGTGGGCGCTGGTACAACTTCGATCCGCTTGGATACCTCGAGTGCGGCGTAGTCGGCGCCTTCGGCGGATGGGACGAAGGCGATGACAGCGGCCGGATGCTGGTTCCCGGCAAGGTGGTGGTGATGGATGCCAACGATCAGCTGATCAGTGTCGACCCGGAGGACGTCGAACGCCCGACGGTCGAGATGGACGAGGTCGCGTGGGACGCGTTCTGTGCGCTCCTCGAGTGCGGCCAAGTCTACGAGTGACCTGGCGTCGCAGGCGTCGCACCTCCAACGACGATCGGGCTCACTGCGGCAGGTGTACGATGCGCCGATGAAGCGCGCGCTGCTCGCGGTCG
>JANOPP010000213.1:0-1848 GCA_031421915.1 Myxococcales bacterium
TCGGGCTCGACAGCGCCGCGTGATCGCGGAGCGGCTGCAGGTTGAGCATCTGGGGCCACCAGAAGTTGTTCGGCTTCGTCCCCTTCGTCATGGCCGCAGGCTGGGCGGCGGGAGCGCCCTTCGCGTTGACCTCCGCTGGAGTCGGAGCGGGGGTGGGCGCGTTGTCCTTCTCGTTGCTGGACTTCTTCTGCCCGCACCCTCCCCCGACGAGCAACAGCCCCGTCAAGGTCGAGAGCAACACGGTTGGTCGGCGATTCTTCATCATGGCTCCTTGCGCCACTTTCGATGATAGCGGCCCTGATTAGTTACACCGGATTCTTCCTGCCGTCTGATAGTCCGTGGTTATCGCTCTGTGCCCCCCCGCCTATCACGTTCCCGTGTAGATGATCTCTCCATGCGCAAATCCGGCATCTGTGTGAAGTGCAGCCACGATCGTTTACTCGCGTTCCACAGCCTCCCCGACGTCGGAGATCTCGACACCACGGTGCGTCCGCAGTGTCTCGGAATGAAGAAGGTCGACGAATACATCATGGGCGGCGACAAGCTGAACGCGATCGGCGAGCTGTCCGCCGTCATGTGCCGGCGCTGCGGATATGTCGAGCACTACGTTCGCGATCCAGGCTCGATCGTCCCGGACGGTCGATATGTCGTCGAGCTGAGCCCACCGACGACCGGCGCCCCGTTCCGCTGAACCAGCTCCAAGCCTGGCGTGGCTGTGGTCCGGATCCGTTTGCGCACTGCCGGATCACGTCAGCATTCACCCGTTGTTCACGTGCTTTCGATCGCTGCGGATCTTGCCGTCGACCATCTCGATGATCCGGTCACAGCTCGCCGCGATCCGCGGATCGTGCGTGACGATCAGGAAGGTCGTGCCGAGCTCGCGGTTGAACCGCCGCATCAACGCGAACACCTCGTCCGAGGACGCGGTGTCGAGGTTGCCGGTCGGCTCGTCGGCGAGAACGAGCGGTGGCTTGCGTACGAGCGCGCGCGCGATCGCGACCCGCTGCTGCTGACCACCCGAGAGATTGTTCGCGCGAGAGTGCATCCGGTCGTCGAGCCCGACCGCGCGCAGCATCTCCTCTGCATCGGCTCGCATCTGCGACGTCGGGATGCCCCGATCGCCCCACTCCGGGAGCATCACGTTCTCGAGGGCCGTGAACGCGGGCAGGAGGTGGTGGAACTGGAACACGAAGCCCAGCGCGCGCGCGCGGAGCGTTGTCAACGCACGCTCGTCGAGCCCCGAGGCCTGCTTGCCGGCGACCACCACGCGTCTGGACGTCGCCCGGTCGAGCAGGCCGACGATGTTGAGCAGCGTGCTCTTGCCGGATCCAGACGGACCGATCAGCGCGGCGAACGTGCCGCCATCGAGCGTGAGAGACACGTCGTCGAGGGCGCGCGTCTTCACCTGGTCGCCGTACTCCTTGACGACGTGCTCGACCTCGAGGACCGGGTCAGGCATTGCGGATCGCCGATGCAGGATCGAGGCGCGAAGCCCGCCGGGCCGGGATCACTGCCGAGAGAATGCCGATACCGGTCGCGATCAGCGACGAGCTGACGAACAGCCACAGGTCGAGCTGGACGGGAAACCGCGGCGCACCGCTCGGATCGGTCGCGAGGAACTCGAACAGCTTCGCGAAGGCCGCGCCGAGACCCGAGCCGACGATCGAACCGACCACACCGAGCACGCCGCCCTGGATCAGGAACACGAGCAGGATGCGGCGAGGCGGGGTGCCGACGGCGCGCAGGATTCCGATCTCGCGCGACTTCTGCACGACCGAGACGATCAAGACGCTCGCGATCCCGAGCGCGACCGCGACGATGACGAAGAACTGGATCATCGTCTTCGAG
>JANOPP010000214.1:0-4099 GCA_031421915.1 Myxococcales bacterium
GCTCGACGACACGATCGCGCTCGTGCAGGTGGGCCCGACGGTCCAGGCTGCGCTTCAGGAGGCGATTCCGATCCTCGCCGAGTGCTACGGCGACAAGCCCGTGGGCGCGTCCGCGGCCGTGCAGTTGACGATGATCAGCGATCCGGATCTCGGCAGCGTGATCGATACAGATGCGCTGAAGGATCACGACGGCAAGCCGCTCGCGCCCGAGCTCGACGACTGTCTGCGCACCGCGATCGAGTCGCTGGCCTTGCCGCCCCTCGACGTCGGGGGGCGGTTGCCGCTGCAGTACAGCTTCGTGTTCGATTGAGTCTCGAACCAGCACACCGTTGCCATCGATGAGGTGCGGCGGGTTCGCGATCTCAGACCCGCGCGCAGATCCAACCCCGGTCTGGTCTCAAATCAGAGCAGGCGCGCGAACGCGGTCTCGACCTCCGCGAGCTGTTCGCCCGCTCCGACGTTGTTGTCGTGCGGGGACAAGGATTGCCAAGGGGTGTCCGGCAGCATGTCCGCTCCTCGTTCGCGTCCGGCCGATCGCCGGACACGAACGATGGCCGTCGCGAGCGTTCTCGCGAACTTCGCCGCTGGCAAGCAACGTGCTGGTGCTCCGCTCATGTCGGTCCCACGCCAAGTCCTGCCCGGCCGCTTCTGGATGGACACCCGCCGCTGCACCCAGCGGCAGTTTCTGATGCGGCCTGATCCGGAGACCAACAACAACTTCCTCTACTGCCTCGCCGAGGCCGCGGCGCGCTTCGAGATCGACGTACTGCTGCCGTCCGCACTCTCGAACCACCACCACACGATCTTCTACGACCGCCACGGTCGGATCATCGAGTTCGTCGAGCATTTCCACAAGATGTTCGCCAAGTGTCAGAACGCGCTTCGCGGGCGCTGGGAGAACTTGTTCTCGAGCGAGCCCGTCTCCTTGGTCGAGCTCGTCACTGTCGAAGATGTCATCGCCAAGCTCGTCTACGCCGCCTCGAACCCGGTCAAGGACGGTCTCGTCGACCGCGTCGACCATTGGCCCGGCGTCAACGGGCTGTCCGCCCTGCTCAACGGTCGGACCCTACGCGCCACGCTTGCGACCACAGCCTGACCTCATCGCGGGCGTGCGAACCGGCGACAGCGTATGCACTACTGTGCATGCGCCGTCGCGGCGTGGCGTGCGCTGGATTTCTCACGTCGCACCAGCACACCGGTTGCCAACGACGAGGGGCGCCGGGTTCGCGATCTCAGACCTGCGCGCGGCTCCAACCCCGGTCTGGTCTCTCCCGACCTGCGCGCGGCTCCAACCCCGGTCTGGTCTCTCTTGGACTTCGATGTCGATCCTGTCGATCCTCGAGGTCACAAACGACGGGATGACTCAGCAGAACCCTTCTGTCACTTCAGATCAGAACAACATGTGGCCGCGCGTCCCAGGATGATCTGGAGACTGCCTGTATTGGTCCCGAGAAGTTGACTGATGTGGCAGCACACCGTTCGGTGGGTTCATAGTTCGGGAACTCGACAGTCACCAATGCACTCCCGTCGAGGAGTCCGCAGAAGCTCAGGTTGATCCACCGGAACCCCTTCGCCATGAGAGCGGAGAACCGCCCCTCGTATTGCTCCACCGTTTGGAGATCAGCGGCAGCGATCACAGGAAGCCCCCGAAGGTCGAACTGGTCCTTTGAGAGTTCTGCAATCACTACGTCTCTGGGACGAGGCGGTTGTCCCGGTTGCCCTGCCATCATTCCGAATAGAAGGTCAAGCTTCTGCTGCAGCAGCGTCATTTCACGATGTACCTGTTGAAGAGTTCGAACTGTTCGGGAGCCTTCAGCACGATCTCAGTTGATCGAAGAGCGTACGGATAGAAGCCTTGGTAGACTTTTTCTACTGGCGCGAGCACTTGTTGAAAGAAGCCCGCGGGTATTCGCGACTCGATAATGGTTCCGACGCCTCGAAATGCATCGTAGTGATTTGCAAGCGCGTCTGCGGCGGCGGCCCTGTCGCGAGAAACGAACGTCGCTCCTCGAGAAGGATCTAGACCAGACCTTAGGATTGCTGATCCGTTGTTGATGCTCCCATGAAAAACACTAACAAAGGCGCCGCCTCCGGCTGCTCCGGACTCACCTGCCACCACGGTCGCTCTGATAGCTCCTGCACCGAGCGCACCTCCGAGTAGGGTGCCGGTCGTTGCGGCGACAGCGAGCCTTGCCGCCCAATACCCGCTTAGAATCGACGCCGTCAACACGAGAGCGTCTCGGGCATTGCCCTCAAGAATCGACAGTAACTCGGCTGCAGCTTCGTCCTCTTCCTTGTTGCAAACGCTCGTTACGCCATTGCACGGATCAAAGGAGTCTACGAAGGGGATCGGATCCAACATCCCTCCGGCCCAGCCGCCGCCACTTTCCCCGCCACATTGCCCACTGAACCACTCGCAACCACCGACAGCCCATCCGTCGGTCGCCATGTTCGCGGCTCGACCCGCTTCGCTGAGCTCCTTCTCGGATTGGTATGACAACGCGCCCGCCTGCTTCGGATCGAGCCCATCGGGATCAACGTAACGAAGCGGGTTGTTGAGCGTGAACCCGTAGATGTTCGCGCGACGCGGCGTGCTCATCTGCGCGGCATCGGGCACCCGCAGATACAGCGGGTCCGCCTGCGTCCACCCGATCAAGGTTTTGTCGTAGTACCGCGCGCCGTAGTACGCGAGCCGCGTCAGGTCGTCCTCGATCTTGTCGTTGCTGCGCCGCTTGTGCACCCCGATGCCCGCGGCGGCGCCGCCGCCGTCGGTCGCCTCGAGCACCTCGCCGAACGGCGCGTAGCTGAAGCTCGCGTTGATCGTGCCGTCCTGCGCGACCGCCGCGAGCGTGTGGCTCGCGAGGCCGTGGAACTGGAACTCGAGCGAGGTGGCCGTGTTGCTCGTACGCTCCACGCGCCCGATCGGCGTCCCGAGTGAGAGGTGCGAGTAGATCTTGGACTGCGTGCGGACGCCGTTGACGTAGGTGTAGTGCGCCTCGGTGTCGCCGTTGAACATCGTCAACCCGGTCTTGGCGCCTGTGCTGTCGCGCTTGACGACGAGGAAGCGCTGACCGGCATGGTCGTACCAGTACTCCTCGCTGCCCTGGACGACGCCGCCGACCTTCTTGGTCGCGCGGCGGAGCTGATCCTTGCTGTCGTAGACGTACTCCCAGAGCTCCGTGAGCGCGGGATTGGTCGACGGATACGTGCGCGTGAGCTGGTTGCCCGCGAGGTCGTAGGTGTAGCTGGCGAACGTGCTCCCGTTGCTAACGTTGGTGAGCGCGGTGACCTGCTCGGGATCGACCCCGCCGTACAGGTAGGTGACGTCGCGAACGAGCTTGGGATCTGCGTTCGCGGGAGTCAGCGTCCGCGCGTGCTTCGCCTTCGTGAGGCGACCGCCGTTGGTGCTGGGCGTCGCACCGTACACATAGGTGCCGACGAAGTAGCCCGGCGTCGTGCCCGTGGACGTGCGGAGCTGATGCCGCTGATCGTAGACGAGGTTGAACGTCTGACTGGAAACGCCGAGCTGGTGCGTCAGCGACTGGACGTCGTCGTTGCCGAAGTAGGTGAGCTGCTGGCGCGCGACCGTCGAGGTGCCGCCCGGCGACAGCGTGCGCTGAACGTGCTGGTCGGTGACCCGCCCAAAAACGTCGTAGGTCCAGGTCGAGTTGATCGCGGTCATCGTCCCGGTGGGATTCGTCAGCCGTTGGGTCACGAGCCCGGCGACATTGCGGGTCTGCACGCCGACGCTGAGCGGCTGCGGGCTGACCAGATCGATCTTCGACGGCAGGCCGCGCGCGTCATAGCGATACTGGGCCACGGTCTCGTTGGTGGCGTTGGGTCCAAACCAGTCGCCGTATCGCGTCTGAGCCAGCGTGCCGTTCGGGTTGTAGGACTGGCTGACTCCCTGACCCAGCTTCTGGCCGTCTACGACGGCCGCGATGGCCACCGCCTGGAACGTGCCCGTTCGGCGGCCGCTGCCGTCGTAGCTCAGCTCAGTGTACAGCCCCTCGAACGGGCCGTCTCCGAACGCCTGCCAGCCGCGGAGCTGGCCTCGGTATCCGCCGTCGTCATACGCGAACACCTCGCGACGCGAGGC
>JANOPP010000215.1:0-9496 GCA_031421915.1 Myxococcales bacterium
CTTCTACATCACCGACGAGCTCGATCGCGAGACGCGCGCAGGTACCGCGCGTCAGTACACCGCACTCGGCAAGCTCAACCTCGCGATCACACCCAAGGACCAGGCACAGCTCACCCTGATCGCGGTGCCCTCGAGTGGCGAGTCACCCGGTCTCTATGGGCTCCCGACCTCCGGCGGCCGCTCGAGTGGCCTCACCACCGACGCTGCCGTCCGCTGGACGTCGAAGCTCAACGACGATCGCACCGAGGTCGAAGCCGTCGTCGCCTGGCATCGCTCGACCAACAACTCCGGCTCGATCGATCCATCTCTCGACGATCAACCGCGCCAGATCCTCCGCGGCGGCAACCTCGGTACGTGGTCAGGGCTCGGCGGAGAATCCGCAAAGACCGCGGCTGGCTGTACCGACGGTGGCGCTGGCGATCCATACAGCGCGATCACCAACTGCCCGATGGAGACCGTCACCTACACGCTCGGCGGACCCGGATCGATCTCGCGCGACAGCGAGGACCGACGCATGGCGCGCGTCACCGGCACCCACCGCTTTCGCCTCGGCGGTACGCACGAGCTCAAGGCGGGCCTCGACTTCGAGAACGACGCCAAGGAGACCGCGCGCCTCTACTCCGGCGGGGCGTTCATCCAGAACGACGTCGGAAGCAGCATCCGCGTGACGCGCTGGGTGCAGCTCGCACCGATGGGCGACAAGGAGCCGCGCTTCGATCAGATGTGCACGACGAGTGACCCCACCGGCGGCAACGGCATGGCCGGCACCAAGACCTACGCGTGCGATCACCTCTCCGGCATCCCGGGTGCACCCGGCACGTCGATCGTCGGTGAAACGATCAACTGGGCCGGCTTCCTCCGCGACTCGTGGGCGATTCGCTCGAACCTCGTCCTCAACGCCGGCCTCCGCTACGAGGAGCAACGCCTGCGCTACGCGTCCAACCTCCAGGGCACCGTCGACGCGCTGACCGGCAACAACATCGGCAAGAACGCGATGACGCTCGACAAGAACTTCGCGCCGCGCATCGGCGTGATCTGGGACCCGACCCGCGTCGGCGCGTCGAAGATCTTCGGTGCGTGGGGGCGGTTCTACGAATCGATCCCGATGGACATCAACGATCGCTCGTTCGGCGGTGAGGTCTCGTTCGCGCAGACGTTCACGAGCGGCGGCGGTCGCCAGCCGTGCGGCCCTACCGACCCACGCATCGGCGGCCCCGACGGCGCGGGCTGCATCAACCCCTCGGGCCCCGCGACCGACGAGACCCTGATCGGCTCGAGCGGCGTGCTCGTCGCGCCCGGGATCAAGGCGCAGTACATGGACGAGGTCCTCGCGGGCGTCGAGTACCAGCTCGCACCCGACCTCAAGCTCGGCATCACCTACCAGAACCGTCGCCTCGGCCGGGTGATCGAGGACGTCTCCACCGACGGAGCCTCGACCTACATCATCGCGAACCCGGGCGAGTGGTCGCAGACCGAGGAGGACAAGCTCGAGGAGCGCATCGCGCGCACCGACGACGCGACGACCAAAGGCCGCCTCCAGCGCCAGCTCACGCTGTACAAGGGCATCCGGGGCTTCGATCGCCCGAACCGCACCTACGACTCGCTCGAGCTCAACCTCGCGCGCCAGTTCTCGAAGGGTCTGTTCGCGGCGGCCTCGTACACGTACTCGCGCACGATCGGGAACTACCCGGGCTCGCTGTCCTACGACAACGGCCAGATCGATCCGAACATCTCGTCCCAGTACGACCTGATCGAGCTCCTCGCCAACCGCCAGGGCAAGCTCCCGCAAGACCGTCCGCACTCGATCAAGCTCGACGGCCACTACACGCTCGATCTCGGCACCGACAACGCGATGACGTTCGGTGGTCGCGTGCGCATGGTCTCCGGACCTCCCAGGTCCGCGCTCGGCGCGCACTACCTCTACGGTCCCGACGAATCGTTCCTCCTCCCGCGCGGCATCATGGGACGCACCGAGATCGAGCACGGGATCGACGTCCACCTCGCCTATGCCCGCAAGCTGTCGCGAGGCATGAAGGCCGAGCTCTACATCGACGTGTTCAACCTCTACGACAACCAGGCGACGTTCGACACCGACCAGACCTACGCCCCCGCGATCCGTCGCGCAGCGCCCGGCGCCGGCGGCGGTAGCGAGAACAACGTCAACCCGGTCGTCGGTGGCACGTACGAGGATCTGATGTGGGCCAAGGCGATCGACTCGACGGGCAACGAGACCGGAACCCCGACCGCCCGCAACCCGAACTTCGGCAAGACCACGTCGCGCTACGCACCGACCTCCGCTCGCATCGGCTTCCGCCTCACGTTCTGACCCGCGCGCCCAGGCACGTCAGCACGCGGACCGCGCGAACTCGCACACGAACATCCCGGTCGGAGCCGGCAGACCTGCGCAACCCCGTCCGACGCGAGCGGTACGAGGCTTGCTGAGGAGAGCGCCATGAGATCGATTCGCAAGGTCGTGGTGATCGGCGCTAACGGTGCGATGGGTTCCGGATCGGGAGCGGTGTTTGCCGCCGCCGGAATTCCAACGGTCTTCCTCGCCCGCACGCTCGAGAAGGCAGAGGCCGGCAGGGCCCGCGCCGAGCAGCTCACCAAGGGCAAGGCGTCCAGCAAGACGATCCAGTGCGGCTCGTACTCGTCCGATCTCGGTCACGCGCTGGCCGACGCCGACCTCATCTTCGAGGCCGTCTCGGAAGATCCGGCCGCCAAGCGCGAGATCTTCGCGCTGATCGACAAGCTCCGCACGGAGGACTCGATCGTGGCCACCGTCTCCTCCGGCCTCTCGATCGCCGGCATGTGCGCCGGCTTCTCCGCCAGCCTCCGCAGGAACTTCCTCGGTATTCACTTCTTCAACCCGCCGACCATCATCGTCGGCTGCGAGCTCATCGCGCACGCCGGCACCGACCCGGGCGTCGTCGCGATCGTCCGCGACTTCCTGACCTCCGTCCTCGGCCGCGAGGTCGTCGAGACTGCCGATACCCCCGCCTTCGCGGGCAACCGCCTCGGCTTCAAGGTCCTCAACGAGGTGGCGCAGCTCGCCGAGGAGCACGGCGTCGCGTTCATGGACCAGCTCGTCGGTCCGCACACCGGTCGCGCCCTGCCGCCGCTCGCCACGATCGATCTCGTCGGCTGGGACGTGCACAAGGCGATCGTCGACAACCTGTTCGCCGCCACGCACGACACCGCCCACGATCAGTTCCGGCTCCCCGCCTACATGCAGGCCGGCATCGACCGTGGCCACCTCGGCCGCAAGACCCGCGACAAGGGCGGGTTCTTCCGTGTCGAGGGCAAAGGCGCCGACGCCAAGCACTTCGTCCTCGACACCAGGACGGGCGACTACCGCCCGATGGCCGAGATCTCGCCCGCCTCGCCCGCCTTCGTCGACCGCATGAAGGCCGCGATCAAGAACGGCAACGGCAACGGCTATCGCAACGCGATGGAGATCCTGTGCACCGCGGAGGGCATCGAGGCCGACATCCTGCGCAAGGTCCTGCTCGGTTACATCTCCTACGGCCTCGGCCTCGTCGGCAGCGTGGTCGCGCGCCCCCGCGACGTCGATCGCATCATGGGCTTTGGCTTCAACTGGGCCCCGCCGTCCGTGCTCGTGGACGCCATCGGCCCGACCCGGACCATCCGGCTACTCGAGGCGGCCCGCCTACCCGTGCCGGCGGCCGTGCTCGACGCGGCGAAGCACCAGCGGCCGATGTTCAACGAGCCGTCGGTCGACTCGTCGCGGTTCTTCGTCGTCGCGGCCTGAACGGGCGTAACGCCTGGCCGCGCCAGGTCTCTAACCAGTGTGCGTTCGATCTGGAGCCTCCCTGCTCGCGTCATCCCCTGGGTCATCCTGGTGGTGCTCGCGGTGCGCGGCGTCGTGGCTGCGCAGCCGGCTGCCACCCTCACGGGCAGAGTGATCGACCGCACGACCGGTGCACCAGTCAGCGGCGCGATCGTCGCCACCGGGAGCGTCGAGATCACGAGCGACGACGACGGTCGGTTCGAGCTCGGGGGCGTGCCGAGCGGGTGGTTCGACGTGGTGGTCGTGGCCGACGGCTACGAGCCCCTCGTCCAGCGCGCGCGATCGGGTGTGCCGATGACCCTGGTAGTTTCGCCGAGCGGAGAGCTCGGTGGCTCCGAGCTGATCACGATCGAAGAGAAGCGGAAGCTCGACGGCCAGGCCGCGAGCTACGACGTGGGTCGCGACGTCGTCCGGACGCTCCCAGGTTCGGGGAACGACGCACTCAAGAGTCTCCAGAGCCTCCCGGGTGCGGCGCGCGTTCCGTTTGGGCTCGGCGGACTGGTCCTCCGTGGCTTCGCACCGCGCGACACCAACGTGTTTCTCGACGGTATCGAGGTGCCGATCCTCTATCACTTCGGCGGACTGGCCTCGTTCTTCCCGAGCACGATGATCGAATCGATGGAGCTGGTGTCGAGCGGCTACGGCGCGCGCTACGGACGCGGACAGGGCGGCCTGGTCGACATCCGTTCACGAGCTGGTCGTACCGACAAGTGGGCCGTCGGTAGCGAGGTCAGCCTCCTCGACGCCAGCGTCCGCGCCGAGGGACCCTTGGGAGGAGGCAACGTCTCGATGGGCATCCGGCGCAGCTTCGTCGACGCGGTGCTCGCCGCCGCGCCGATCAGCGACCTGACGCTCGCGCCGCGTTACCTCGACTCGCAGCTCCGCTGGCAGTCACGTACGGGCAAGCTGACCGCGATGGTGTTCGGGGCCGATGACGGGATCAACCTCGGCACGACGACGAATCAGCTCGACGCACGCCAGTCGTTCCTCCGCGCGGGCCTGCGCTACGTCGAGCGGCGAGGCGACCTCCAGCTCACCGTCGTTCCGTGGATCGGCTTCGACCGCAACGCGATCGTCACAGAGAACAATCAGGTGATCCGTAACAACACGACATTCGCGACGCGGGCCACCGCGCAGCGCGATCTCGAACACGGCTTCGTCGCAGCCGGCGTCGACCTGCAGGGCAACCGCTACGGTTACACGCTCGACAACGAGGCACCGGCACTTCCGGCGGGGACGACGATGTTCCCCGCGCGGATCGAAGGCGCTCTGTGGTCCTCCGACCTCGGAGCATGGGCCGAAGTGTTGCACCGCTTCGCCGGCGACAAGCTGACGATCCAGCCCGGCGTGCGCGGCGAGCGGTTCGGATTGACCCGCGAATGGGTGCTCGATCCGCGGGTGACGTTCCGCCAGCAGGCGACGCCGAGCATCACGTTCACGCAATCTCTCGGCCGGTATCATCAGCCACCGCTCGCGACCGCGGTCGACTACCAGCTCCCCGGCGAGCCGTTCAAGGCCTCGCACGCCTGGCAGGCGAGCGCCGGGGTCAACGTCGTCTCGACCACGCTCGGTGGTGACATCACCGCGAACGCGTTTGGTGCATCGCTCTACGATCTCCCGGTCGACGTCGTGTCGGGCGCGACGCCGGTCGCGTCGCCGGGCAGCGCGGCCTCGGGCGGCGCGGCCGCGGCGAGTCGCGAGCTCACCGAGGAGCAGTTCGGCCGCTACAGCTATCAGTCCAACCGCGGGCGGGGGCGGACCTACGGCATCGAGACCATGATCCGGCGCCGGATCGGACGGGTCCAAGGTTGGCTCGCGTACACCTACGCGCGCTCGTACCGGCAGGGCGATCCGTGGGCTCTCGAGCGCTACGCGCCCTATGTCCTCGATCAGCCCCACGTGCTGACCGCTCTCGCGACCATGCCGCTCGGACCTCGCTGGAGGATCGGCGCGCGCGTCCGCTACGCGTCCGGCAACCCGATCACACCGACGGTGGGCTCGTACTTCGACACCGGCCCGCAGGAGTACGTACCGATCTCCGGCCGCGTGCTGTCGGAGCGCTTGCCGGCGTTCGTCCAGCTCGATGTCCGCATCGATCGCTCGTGGCAGCGACCGTGGGGCACGATCAAGCTGTTCCTCGACGTCCAGAACGTGACGAACCGGCTCAACCCCGAGGGTGTCTCGTACAACTTCGACTACACCTCGCAGCAGTACACGCGCGGACTGCCGGTGTTCCCGTCGCTCGGTGTGGAGTACGCACCGTGACACGCCGAGCAGGGCTCCTCGCGCTCGTCGTCGCCGCCTCCGGCTGTGGCGACGATGGGGTCGATCCGATCACGCGGATCAACGGTCCTCGCGTGCTCGCCGTCGTGACCGAGCCGTCGGCGCTGCCGCTCGCCGGATCGATCCGGCTGACCGCGCTCACGATCGATCCCGATGGTCCCCGCAGCGGGATCGGTGCAGCCACTCCACCCGGTGGTCGCCCCGTCGACGCCGTTCGCATGCGTGCGTGTGCACCGTGGAAGTTCATCTCGGATCCCGCGCGGGACTGCATCGGCGCCGATGCGCTGACCCTGTCGCCCGACAGCTCCGGGCAGATCGTCGCGACGGCCGACGAGCTCGCAGCCGCGTTCCCGTCGCCACCTGGCGTCGCCGCACCTCCGGATCCGTGGCGCGTGGCGATCGCAGCGGGCATCGAGCTGCGCGTGCCGATCATCGTCGAGGTCGACGTCGACGGGCAGACACTCGTCGCGCGCCGTGACATCCATGTCGTCGAGCCGGCCACCGAGCGTCAGAACCCGATCCTCTCGGAGATCCGGTTCGACGGCATCGCGACGCAGACGCTTCGCGCCGGCCAGCGCTACGCCGTCACCGTGACCGTCGATCCGGCGAGCCTCGACGCACAGGCCGGCGATGACCCCGAGCGCGTCCTCGAGCAGGTAGACCTCTACTTCTACAGCGCTGCAGGAGACCTCGCCGAGCCCGAAGTCGACATCGAGGAGCCCGATGCACCCGTCCCCGAGACATCGCCGAACGCCTACACCGCCGGCCCATCGGGCTCGACGTGGATGTTCGTGGTCGCCACCGACGAGACCGGCGGCATGGCCGCGGACTGGATCCCGCTCACGATCGAGTGACGGCATGCGGGGCTGCTGCCGTCGACGACCGAGACTTCTACGCAGGTCCATAGGTCAGATGGCGATGGACTCGCGAAGCATCCGTCGCTCGAACGCCGACGAGCCGATGATATCGGCAACCATCCGTTGGCTCGGCCCAACTCCACCGACGAGCGCCGATGATTTCGGCAGACATCGTGGACACCATTTGTACTGACGGTCGCGCCAAAGACCGGATCAGCTCGGCTAACAGCGCGGACGCCGCGGGGACGTGTGCATTGAATCCGGCAGACATTCCTGGTGGGTCGCTGGCCCCGCGACGTGCTCGAGCACGCTCAGCACGCGGGCTCTCAACCGGCCAGATCCTCGACCACCGTCGTGACGTTGGTGCGCAGCAGACGCACCGCAGAGCACCGACGACCGCCGTGCCCCATAACATCGGCGCTCGACACAAGCGGTCGGATGGCTTCCGCTGAAGAGCGAGATCGCGAGGCGTCTCGTCGACGACGAAGCATCCAGAGATCGAGAACAGCGGAGGGCCGCAGAACGAGAACGTGTTGGTTGCAGAGACCGAGTACTGCAACAGGGTTCGCGGACACTGCGCTGCAGCCATCTTGGCTTTGGCAAGATGCGGGCAGGCTCGTGCAAGAGTCTCGTCGCAGGTTCCATTCCGTGTGCGCGCACGCAGCTACGCGTCGACGACGGCTCCGTTCATGAGGACGTCCGGCGAGGCCGCTAACGAGCTCAGGCAGCCTCAGTCGAGCCCCCACGGCTTGCTCCGTGGTCGTTGACGCCTCGATGAAGCGCAGTGCAGGGCGCGCTCTTCCTCAGGTCGCTGGCGCCTCGTCGAAGCGCAGCGCACCGTGTCTTCGCCATCCGACCGAGAGCAACCACGAGCGTGGCTTCCTCGTCGGTGCTGGTTGCTCGAGTAGCTCGCGCTTCCACCCCGTGTCGGGCTCGATCGCTTGTGCCCAGCCGTCGAACCACGCCGCGCTCGAGCACGGATCGATCCACGACGAATCGAGAATCGAAGTGCCGAACGGATCGTGATGCCGCGTGTTGTTCAGCACGTAGCGAATCGCGTTGCGAACATCGCGCGGCGTCGTCAGCGCGCGCGAGTGATACCGATCAGCGAACACAGCGCCACGTCGGCCGAATGCCCCGTTGAGCCGCTTGGCCAGGCTGACCTTGAGACCCTTCAACCCGCGGGCCCGCGCGGCGTTGCTTTCAGCCTCGACGATGAGGTGGAGGTGGTTCCATTCGACAACAAACTCGACGATCCGAAAATCATCGCGTTGCGCACGAGCGATCGAGCTGCGCACGATCTCCATGACGTTGCGGTTGCGCAGCGACGGCAACCCGACCACCACACGCTGCGAGATGTGCTGCGGATACCTTGCCGCGATCGCCTCGCGAGGCGTGTGTGGAACACCGCGACTGGTCTTCGGGCGACCTGCGTTGGGGCGCCAACCGCCCTGCCCGCACGCGCGACGTGCTCGATCGAGCGTGAGCTGAACGTGTTTACTGCGTGGCTTGCGACTCATGATGACCAACGATCATTATCACTCACGTCTGACGTTCGACCAGCCGAACAAGGCCGATACATCGACGACGATTCGCATTAATCCACCAGGATCCGCATCACTCGATCTGGATTGCACTGACCATGAACGACAAGCCACCTCCCTCGCGGCGAACGTCCATCTGCGTCGGCTTCGACAAGACCGAGCGCACCTCCACGGTGCACGACCACACCGGCGATCGCGCGCACACCGATGCCGTGGATCTCGCTCTCCAACAGGAAGCCATCCGACGGCACGCAGCGAGCACCGGTGTTATGGGGCACGGCGGTCGTCGGTGCTCCGCGGAGCGCCTGCACAGCACCAACGTCTCGTCGGCGGTGGAGGACGAGCGCGAGGGCGTCGCGTGGGGGCGTTCTGGAATCCGCGTCTGACCGCGCCGACGAGCCGACGCCCTGGCGCGAACCGATGTCTGCCGAATTCACTGGCGCCGGACGCCGAGCCAACGGATGCCTGTCGCCTTCAGCAGAGGTCGGCGAAGCGGTCGGCGGGGCGCCCCACGATGTCTGCCGAATTCATCCGAGGTCGGCGAAGCGGTCGGCGCGGCGCCCACGATGCTGCGTCTGCCGAGTTCATCCGAGGTCGGCGAAGCGGTCGGCGCGGCGCCCCACGATGTCTGCCGAGTTCATCCGAGGTCGGCGAAGCGGTCGGCGCGGCGCCCACGATGTCTGCCGAGTTCATCCGAGGTCGGCGAAGCGTTCGGCACGCGTGGGCTGGTCACGATGTCTGCCGAACTCATTGGAGGTCGAATCGGCGTCGGTCAACCAACGACAACGGCTTCGATCAAGGAGATCGCTAGGCAGTGGCAACGAAACCCGTCGATGTCCTCGTCGGTTTGCAAACGGAACCGGATGCCTTCCATTCCGGCGCTCTGCACATCCCAGATTTCGAACTGCGGTAGCCATAGCTGCGTCTGCCAGGGCGGTATCTCGACAGAAGCAACACCGTCGCATTGCAGCCTGATGCGAGCTTTCGGGCCTTCGAAGGTC
>JANOPP010000216.1:0-11038 GCA_031421915.1 Myxococcales bacterium
CGCGCCGCGAACACCTCCGCGACAACGAGGTCGGGCGCCGCCCCAGTTCCCGCGGTCCAGGTCACCGCGCGCGTCGCGGGCGCGTACGTGGGAGCGGCCGTGTACAGCGGCAGCAGCGCCCCGCTCAGGTCGAACGCGACCACACTCGCGGGTCCCCACTCGACGACGGTCTGCGATCCAAAGGTGTTCGTCGGCGTCGGTTGGATCGCCATGACGCTCAGGGCGTTCGTGATCGGTGGCCGGGACACGAGCTGCGCCGCCGATCCGGCCGTCACGGTCGTGGCGTAGTTGAGGCCGAGGATCGGGCCGCGCATCGAGCCCGTGACGTTGGTGAACAAGAGGCTCGTGAACGGCGCCGGTACGTTCGAGAACGTCAGCGTGACGTTCGTCGGCATCGCCGTCTCGAGGTTGTACGCGTCGGTCAGCGTCAGGTCGGCACCCTCGGAGACCGCGAGGTTCGGGTGATAAAACCAGCCGAGCGGCATCCCGTTGAAGTCCGTCGTCTGGACGAGCACGTCAGCGAAGCCCGAGCAGCCATAGAGGAACATGAGGCCGCTCGGGATCGATCCAGATCCACCGCTCCCCGACAGCGTGTGCTTGCCGCTGCAGCTCGTGTAGACGTCGTACATGCTCGCGTTCGCATCGAACGGCAGCGTCAGCGTGAGGGTGATACCGACCCTCCCCTGGTTCTCGTCGATCCGCAGCTGATCGCCTGGCTTCACACCTGCGAAGGTCCGGACGTCATGCGTGCCGCCCTTGCTCGGGAACGGTTGCACCACGGTGACGAACCCTCCCGCATCCATCGTGGCGGTCGCGACACCATCGGGCCCCGTCGCGACCGTCGCCACGAGCGTCGAGCTCGCATCCTGGAAGTAGACGTTGATCCCCGCTTGCGGCAGGTCGTCGTACGTCAGCCGCAGCGACACCGGACCGCTCGTGGCCGCATCGGCACTCGCATCGGTACTCGAATCGGGGGGGGCATCGGGCAGGTGGCGCACACCGTCATCCCCGCAGGCGACAGCGACGAACAAACACGCGATCGCGTAGGCCTTCATGGCTTGCGATGGTAGCAGAGACTAGGATGCGGCCGTGCACACCCGTTCTCTCGGAGCGACGACGGTCACAGCGATCGGGTGCGGCGATGTCAGCCTCGGCATCGCTGCGAGTCGTGGCGTCGATCGTCGCGAGGCAGAGCGCGCGCTCCACGAGGCGCTGACTCTCGGGATTTCTCTCGTCGACATCCATGACGAGGACGACGCGGAGCGCATGGTCGGCGACGCGATCCGCTCCCTGCGCCTCCGCGATCGCACCGCCGTCGCGACGCGCGTGCCGATGCGCATGTCGACGCCCGGATTCGAGGTCCGCGACGTCCTCCACGAGCGCCTCCCCGCCACCTACGTCCTCGAGCGGGTCGAGTCGTCGCTCCGCAACACACGCGTCGATGTCCTCGCGCTCGCGCAGCTCCCCGTGCGCGGCTCGTGGATCGCCACGCGCGGCTGGTCCGAGCTCCGCTCCACCTGCGAGCGCCTCGTGAGCGAGGGCAAAGTCCTCGCCTTCGGCGCGATCGTCGAAGATCTCGAGCTCCAGCCGAAGCCGCGCGATCCCGAGGAGCCGCCTCCGCCGCCTCTCTCGCACATGCTCGCGGCCGAGCCCTGGCTCTCTGCTCTCCAGCTCACCTTCAACATCTGCCATCGCTCCGCCGATGCGCTGATCACGCTGGCGCTCGAGAAGAAGCTCGCCGTTCTCGCGCGCTCGCCACTCGCGGGCGGCACCCTCGCGGGCACGATCGGTCCCGGCGGTCGCCTCTCGCCGCGCGACGATCGCAACGACATCGAGTCGACGACGCTCGATCGGATCGCGCTCCACATCGCGCGCCTCGCAATGCTCGTGCGCACCACGCCTCCAGCTGCCGGCTCAACTGCCGACTCGCGCGCGATCCTCGAGAGCGGCAAGCGGCCCGACAACGTCGATGCCAGCACGCTCGGCGAGCTCGCGCTCCGCTACGTCCTCGATCGCGGCGTGATCGCGCTGCCTCGCGTCCATCGCCACGAGCACCTGCCCTCGCTCCTGATGGCGATGTCCGCGCCGCCGCTCACTCCGGACATCGTGCGGCGGATCTTCGACGAGAAACCCGACGAAGAAAGATGACTACTATACGTCCGTTCAGTATGCTCGAACGGCCGTGAAAGCTCGCCCCGTCGCCAACCCGCCCGTCCGCTTCCGCGAGCAGCTGATCACCTACGACGAGGGCGAGGGTCCGCCGCCCGTCAAGGTCACGCTGCTCGAGGACGCATCGCGATCCATTCTCAGCGAGAACAACTCTCCCGATCTCGGCTTTCGCTGGAGCGCGAATCCATATCGTGGATGCCAAAACGCATGTGCTTATTGCATGGACGGCGACACGCCGATCCTGCTGGGCGACGGGCGCACGCGACCGCTCCGCGAGATCAAACCTGGAGACGAAATTTACGGAACGCGCGCTTCCGGGAAGTACCGCTACTACACGCGCACGCGCGTCATCGATCACTGGAGGACCCACAAGCCAGCGTTTCGCGTGACCCTCGCCGATGGGACCGAGCTGGTCGCCAGCGGCGACCATCGGTTCCTGACCGATCGTGGCTGGAAGTACGTCGCGCCAGCCAAGCGGCCCGAGCAACGACCGTTTCTAACCACAAACAATTCGCTGATTGGTGTCGGTCAGTTCACGGCGACGCCAGCCGCTACCGACGACTACAAGCTTGGTTACCTGTGCGGAATGATCCGCGGCGACGGGACGCTGAAGGTCTACGACTACAGCGGTCGACGGCGCGGCAAGGATGTCCTGTATCAGTTCCGGCTGGCGCTGATCGATCTCGAGGCTCTCGCGCGCTCGAAACAGTACCTGGCGGAGCTCGAGGTCGAGACGCAGGAGTTCCAGTTCGCAGTTGCTCGCACCAACTACGCCCCGATCCGCGCGATCCGTACGAGCTCGCGCCCATCGTTCGAGCGGATCACCGAGCTGATCGCGTTCCCCGATCAGAGCAGCAAGGAATGGGATCGTGGCTTCCTCGCCGGGATCTTCGATGCCGAGGGGTCCCACAGCGAGGGTGTCTTCCGGATCGCAAACATGGATCCCGAGATGATCGAGCGTACCGACGCCGGGATGCGACGATTTGGCTTCGACTCCATTGTCGAGACGAGTCCTCGCGAACCCCGACCGATGTTGAACGTGCGGATTCGTGGCGGCCTCAGCGAACGCCTACGGTTCTTCCATCTCACGGCGCCTGCCGTCACGCGCAAGTGGGACCTCGACGGCCGTGCGACCAAGACCGGGAAGGATCTTCGGGTCATGTCGATCGAACCGATCGGCGCCCGAGACCTGTTCGACATCACGACCGGCACCGGCGACTTCATCGCGAACGGCGTGGTGAGCCACAACTGCTACGCACGGCCGACGCACGAGTATCTCGATCTCGGCGCGGGCACCGACTTCGACACGAAGATCGTCGTGAAGCGGAACGCCCCCGAGCTGCTTCGCGACGCGTTCGAGAAGAAGAGCTGGAAGGGCGAGACGATCATGTTCTCGGGCGTGACCGATTGCTACCAGGCGATCGAGAAGGA
This sequence comes from Myxococcales bacterium, assembly GCA_031421915.1. Classification (GTDB taxonomy): domain Bacteria; phylum Myxococcota_A; class Polyangia; order Haliangiales; family Haliangiaceae; genus JABFXX01. Next base: position 3,601 of record JANOPP010000216.1, read on the forward strand.
GCTCGAGATCACGCGGCGCTGTCTCGAGGTCTGTCTCGAGTACAAGAATCCGGTCAGCGTGATCTCGAAGAGCGCGCTGGTGGAGCGCGACATCGATCTCTTCCTCGCGCTGGCGCGCGAGGCGCGGTTTCACATCAGCGTCAGCCTCGCGTTCAGTGACAACGCGCAATCGCGCGCGATCGAGCCGTGGGCCGCGTCGCCGGACCGGCGGTTCAAGGTGATCGAGACCTTGGCGAAGGCGGGCGTCTCGGTCGGCATCATGATGGCGCCGATCATCCCGGGCGTGAACGACAGCCAGATGGTGACGGTCCTCGAGCGCGCGGCAGCGGCAGGCGTGAAGCAGGCGGGCTGGACGCTGCTGCGGTTGCCGGGTGCGGTGAAGGAGGTGTTCGAGGAACGAATTCGCGGCGTGATGCCGCTCGCGGCGGACAAGATCCTCCACCGCATCCGCAGCACGCGCGGAGGCGAGAAGCTCAACGACGCGCGGTTTCACACGCGTGGGCGCGGCGAGGGGCCGTATGCGGAGACGATCGCGCGAATGTTCGATGCGACCGTGATGCGCCTCGGGCTCGACGTCCGTGACGACGTCGAGGAGCGCGCGGAGGACACCGAGACGACCTTCCAGCGGCCGGCGCCGCGCACCGGACAGCTGTCGCTGTTCTGACTAGCGGAGGTTGAGCGCGGCGGCGTTCGACGCGTCGAGCTTCGCGCTCAGCGCGATCTTGTTCGAATCGAGGAGCCACGCGACGACCGCGTGCGCCTCGTCATCGGTCAGCGTGCCCGGCTCCTTGAGCGGCATCTTCGCCTTCACGAAGTCGACGACGTCCTTCGCTGTCGTGAACGTGACCTTCTTGCGCAGCTTGGCCTTGGTAGGCGCCTTGGCGGCGAGCGCCGTCTCGCCGATCACCGCAGGGTTCTTCGCGTTGCCGGCACCGCTGTCCTCGTGGCAGCTCGCGCACTTCTTGTCGGTGTAGACCTGCTTGCCGACCTCGTACTGCTCGGCGAGCGCCGAGGCGGCGAGCACCTCGGCAGACGGCGGAGGAGGCGGGGCGGGCTCGGCCGGAGCGACCGCCTCGCTCGGCGCGGGTGGTGCGGCCGGCGCAGGAGCAGGCTTCGATCCTCCGCACGCGGGGATCAGGGCAACAGCGACGGCGAGGGCAAGCGCAAGGCGGTTCATGGCGGCGACCATGGCACGGGCCGTGGGTGAGATGTCGCTGCTCTGACCACACGAACAACCGGGGGCCCGCAGATAGCGGGCGAGCGCGCGATCGCCGTACCATGGGAGAGATGCGGCGAATGGGGATGGTCTGGACGCTGGTGTCGATCACCGCGTGCGGAGACGGCCTGAACGATCCGCCCGACGCGGGTGTCGCGAGCGACGAGGGACTCGGCATCGTCTCGGTGCAGTACCTCGCGGATGCGAGCGATCTCTCGGGGCTGTCCGTGTACTTCCAGAACGCCGACTCGACGGTCGCGCTCGCGACTCGTACTGACGGAGACGGCCAGGCGATCGGCCTGCTCGCGCCGGGCGGCTTCGTCACCGTCGTCGTCGGGAACGGAAACATCTGGACGTATGCGGACGTCCAGGCAGGGGACCAGCTCGTGATCGATCAGCGAACGCTGCTGACGACCGAGGCGCGCACGACAATCGTGCTGAGCGTGCCGACCACTCCAGGCGCGGACCGCTACACCCTGACGACGTCGTGCGGCTCGGACAACATCACAGGTGCGCAGGAGGAGCCGATGCCCGTGGCACTCGCAAACTGCGAGGGCGTCGCGGATCTGCTGATCATGGCGCGGTCGAGTGAGCCGCAGCCGTTCGGCAGCAACTACCGCTACCTCTACCGAAAGGATGTCGCGCTCGATCCGCAGACGACGCTCGTGATCGAGGGCGAGTACGCGCCGGCCGAGACCTCGACGGTGACCGTGACGAATGCGCCTGCCAGCGTGCCGCGGTACACGGTCGCGCAATCGCTGGTCCGCGGCGGTCGCGAGGTGTCGCCGCGAAAGGCGGGCAACCTCGAGATCGCCAGCGGCACCGGTCTGGTCAGTTTCAGCCGGTCCTATGCGCCGCCCGAGGGCACGACAATGACCCGTCTCGCGCCGCGCGATGCGACGACGCTCGGCATGTCGAACATCGTGCAGTGGGGACCGTCCAGCACGCGCACGATCATCGACGCTGGAGCCGTTCCGCTACGTCCGTACCTCGAGCGCCCGCACTACATGCCCGAAGCGAACCGCCTCGAGTGGACCGAGAGCGTGGACGGCGCCGTCGCGAACGCGGTGGTCGCGGTACTCGAGTTCCCGCGCACCGACGCCGCCGGTCAGCGCTGGCGTTGGACCGTCCTGTCGCCGCGCAGCGAGACCGCGATCGTCACGTTGCCCGTGCTGCCGCGCCCCGAGCTCGTCGCGCCCGCGGGCGCCGAGATCAAGGAGCTGTCGAGCATCGCGATCGAGGGTGGCTACGATCGGATCCGCCCGTATCTGCTTGGCGCATGGGATCAGGATGACGTGTGGCCCGCCGACACAGATGCGGGCCGCGTCGACTATCTCCGACTGGCGCCGAGCTCCGCGCTCTAGGTCACGGCAGCGTGAAGCCGCCCAGCGTGCCCTGGGTCGGAGCCCGAACGGGCGCATCCGCGATCACGTAGTAGTAGCCCGCACCGGCGGCTCCAAGCACGACGACGCTGGTCGCCAACCAGAACCAGCCCGACGACAGCAAACCGCCTTCCTCGACGCGTCGTGCTGGTGCCGACGCCGGCGTCGACCGCTCGACGATCGGCCGGGCCGGGTCGACCACGCGTGGCGGCGGCGCGTTCAGCACCGTCTCCTGACGCGCGCCGCGAATCGCCATCACGTCACGCCGAGTGAGCTCCTCGGCGCCACGCGATGCGACGATCACGTGCTTCCCGGGATCGAGCTGGATGGGAGCAGCGAGTGCCGCGGTGGAGAGCGCCGCGCCATCGAGCTCGACGACGACCGACGCGGCGAACCCCTCGAGACGGATCCGCACGGTTGGAATCTCATCATCGAGCCGCGTGATCGCTTCCTTCGCGAGCTTGCGGAACTTGATGTTGTCGCCGGGAACCGTGTCGAGAAACTTGATGTAGCTGGCACGCGCGACGAGCAGCCTGCCCGTCTGCTCCTGCGCCGTGGCCACGTTGTAGAGCGTCAGCGGAAGGCGATCGAGCTCGTACGCCGCCTCGAACTTCGCGCGCGCGGTGTCCCAGTCCTTCGCACGGGCCGCGCTGATCGCCTGCTTCTTGAGCTCGTCAGCGGACTCCGCCCGAGCGGGAACCGTGGCAGCGAGCAGGAACGCGAGCGCGAGGATCTTGGTGGTCACGGCATCACTCCGCCAGCACCGTGCCGTCGACGCCGATCTCTTTCGGCGGCTTGCGCCCGGGCTTCTTGGTGGGCTTCGCGCCTGGATCCGCGTCGTCGGCCAGCACCGTGCCATCGACGTCGACAGCTCGCGCTCCCGTGGCCTTCGGATCGCGGGGGCGCTTCGGCACGGGCTTCGCCACGGGCTTCGCCGGCCCCGCGTCGACACCAGCGATGGTCTCGATCGAGGCATCGACGATCACCGGAACTGACAGGGGCGCATCGACCGGTGGTGCTGCGCTCACGGGGGAGAGAGCTGGCTCTTGCAACGACCTCGCTGACCGCTCTCCGTCATCGCCGCCGCGCACGGTGATCGCCGCCGCGACGAGGCCACCGGCGATCGCGAGGCCGCCGAGCGCGAACCATCCAGTTCGGCTCCGGTGGTGAGTTTGGACGAGCTCACCGGCCGCGGCTCGAACCGAGGACCCGGTGCTGGGTATGATCGCCGTGGCGTCGGCCGCCGCTGCGGGCGAGGACGGGGTTGCCGGTGTGGTGGCCTTCTCCTCTTCCGGATCGGAGATCACCACGCCGCCGTAGACGGCGCGCACCCGCGCAACCAGGCCGGAGATGGTCTCCTCCGGCGGCGACACGGCGGACGGCACCGCATGCATGAGCTGGCGCCGCAGCTCGAGAGCGCTCGTCTGGCGGTCCTTTGGATCCGCAGCCATCGCGCGCATCACGACGCTATCGAGCGCGGGGGGAACCAGCGGGTTGTACGTGCTCGGCGCTACCACCGTCGGATTTCGCACTTGCTCGAGGGCCGCAAGATCATCGGCGGCCTTGAACCGCGAGCGGCATGTGAGGAGCTCCCACAGCACGATGCCGAGCGCGTAGACGTCGGTCGTGCGATCGATCTCCTTCCCCCACGCCTGCTCCGGCGACATGTACCGGACCTTGCCCTTGAGGCTCGGGCCCTCGGTGATGCCGATCCGGTTGCGAGCCTTTGCGATCCCGAAGTCGATCACTTTGATGCCGCCATCGCGCGTCAGCAGGATGTTCGACGGGCTCACGTCACGGTGAATGATGCCGAGTGGCGTGCCGTCCTCGCCGAGCGTCTCGTGCGCCGCGTGGAGCCCTGCCGCGGTCTCGATCGCGATGTGAACGGCGATCTCGGGTGGCAACGACTCGCCTTCGCGCGACAACAGACTCAACAGCTGACCCGCCGAGCAACCGTCGACGTACTCCAGGACGAGGTAGTAGGTCCCCTTGTACTCGCCGAAGGTCTCGGCGTAGACGACGTTCGGGTGACTGATCTGAGACGAGATTCGCGCTTCGTCGATGAACATCCGGACGAGCAGGTCGTCCTCGGCGAGGTGGGGATGGATCACCTTGATCACCACCGGGCGCGAGACGCCAGCGGCCCCGTGGCGCCGCCCGACGAACAGCGTGGCCATGCCACCGGCGCGGAGCCGCTGCACGATCTGGTAGTCGCCGATCCGATCCCCTCGCTCGATTCCGTCGACGCCATTCATCGTGGTTGCAGCTCGACGTCAGGGAGTGGCGACCGGATCGTCTTCGCCGAGATCTCGGTGTAGCCACACGCCGTCCCGTCGGGACAGAGGCCCTCCGCCGAGCACATGTTCGCGGCGCACCCCTTGGCTGCCATCGAGGTAATCCCGATCACCGCCGTCTGCCCCTTCGCGCGGTCCACGCCGGCCGTGGTGGCGGTCATCTCCTGGTAGCCGATGTAGATCCGATCGGTCGTCTCCTCGAGCGCGATCGTGAACGTGAGCCGGCCCTGGACCAACGGACCGCAGGGCGAGCTAGACACCGACAGGCAGGCTTCTTTCCACGTGGCCCACAGGATGCGGTCCGGCGCCTCGCCCGTCGTGGCGATGCAGATTCCCTGCGGCCCGGTGCTGAGGTTGTCCCAGAACGCTGCGATCGCGGGTCCGGTGAAGACCCCACTATCTTCGCCGAGCGACTGAGACCCGCCATCTCCAGAGAGCCCACGCGGCTGATTCGGGCCAAGCCCGAGATATCCGTTGGTGCCGACCCACAAGTTCTCGACACGCTGGCCGTAGAAATGGAAAGGGAACGAGAGTCCACCTGGCAGGACTTCTTCGCCCTCGTCGACGCCAGTACCTGACGCGAACATGCGGGTCACGATCGCGGGGTCCATGCCACACGCGTCGCGGATCGCGAACGTCGCTGGAACACTCGCATAGCGCTCGGTGCCGCAGCCCCGCCGGGGCACCGGCTCGGTCAACCCTTCGTATCCGCCAACCCCGACCGCGGGGCACGGGCCAGGGACACAGGAGCGATCGAGGACAACGCGTAGCTCGAGCGAGCTGTCGTCGACGAAGCTGACGCCCTGTTGCGCGACGGCGAACGGCTCACCGGCTCGCAGCCCGGTGACTGTCACCTCGATGTTTTGCGCGCTGTCGCCGCGGAGGATGGTGAACGAGCCTGGCAGAGCGGTCTCGGTGAGCGCGATCTCCTCGGCCGCGATGTCGTCTCCCGAGGCGGTCTCGATCAGGAGCGTATCGATCGTACAAGGCACACCGAACGGGGTGTCGATGGTGACGACGACCTCGGCAGCGGGGATCTCGGGGCGGCACGCCGCAAGCAACAGCAGCGCGGCCGCAAGGCGACGCGTACTCATGGCGTCACCGTTCTCGGCGTCACCTTGAACCGAGCCTGGAAGTAGACGGGCCCGGGAAACCCACTCGTGGGATCGAGCAAGCCACCGAACGACGGGAGGCACAACAGGTTGGCGAGCTGGATGGTGTAGGAACCGTTGCTGCTAGCCTCGGCCGACCCGCGAGCGAGGATGGAACCCAGGTCCGGAAAGCATGCCTTGGCCGCACCGGTCGAACACAGGCCCCGCTGCGTCACCGCATTCCAGTTGCAGGTCCCACCCATCGGGCAGGCATGGTTGTTCGTCAAGATTGCCAGTCCGCCGACGGTCGCCGCGCCGCAGGTTCCCACCGCGCATTGAGTGTTCGACGTGCACGGCGCTCCATCACTACACACGCCACACCAGCAGCGCTTGGTCGTGGCGCCGGTCGCCGTGCACAACGGCCGTGTCGCGGGATCCATCGCCCACACACGCGACGTCGTGGTCGTGCCGCCACCTGGAATCGGGATCGAGAGCAGCGGCGGTGCCGAGGAAGGACAGTCGAAGCTGGTCCGGGTCACAACGGACGTTCCGACGCCGTGAACGTCGCACTCCGGGCCGGCCGGAAGGCACCTGCCGCTCTTCGTCCCATCAAACGGCGTGATGTCACCGTCGCACACGGTGCACGTCCCGACCACGACGTCGATCACCATGTCGAACACGGACAGATCGGTCTCGCCGGTGAGCAGATCGATCACCCCGGCGACGGGCGGACCCGCAGTCGATTGAAAGTAGATGAGGGCGCACGAATCGATCGTGCCCGCCTTGGCTGGGATCGGCGGGAACATGTAACGGCAGGCCCCCGAGCCTCCACACTCGGTGTCGTCACGACACGTCTTGGTGTAGTCGTTGAGGCAACGCTGATTGATCACGGGCCTGGTCGACAGATCGGCACGCGTGGGCCCCGAGAACTCGCAACGGCGACAGTCCGCGTCGCACGAGACGACATCCACGGTGAGTACCGACCCTGCCGAGAGTCCGACGCCGTGGGCCAGGCCGGAGAACCCGGCATCGAAGCGCGAGCCTTGCGGAATCACTTCGAGGTCGAGCTGAGTGGGGCAGCTCCGCGCAGCTGCGCCGTCCGCGATGGGCGGTTGCCTGGCTGGTGAGCTACAGCCAACCACCAACGCGACCGCAACGAGAGAAGCCCTGACCCCCAAGGTATTCCACAATACACCTTCCGGAGGCAGGGTTCCTCTTCGAACCGAGCCCGGACGCTAGGTCGCGACGATCCAGACCAGGCCCGCAAGCGCCAGGCCGGCGATCGCGACCGCGATCGCAAGCGGCCAGCTGCTCGAAGCGCGCGCGCGTGGCGTTGGGGTGATCGGCCCGCGCTCCACGGCGCGCACGGCTCGCGGTGACGCGGCGTTCGTGGCCTCGCCGCGGAGGTGACGCTCGGCCGGATCGCGAAACCGCAGCGCGACGTTGCCGAGCTCG
>JANOPP010000217.1:0-10023 GCA_031421915.1 Myxococcales bacterium
CATCTGCGAAGTCTTCTTCGTCACCACCCGCGAGCTGGCGTCGATCAAGTTCGGCACCTCGATCGGTGACGTCCAGGATCCGCAGACCCAGCTCCGCGTCCGGATCATGGTGCACGGCGAGTTCTCGGCGAAGGTCATCGATCCGACCAAGCTCGTGATCGGGCTCGTCGGTCAGCGCGCGACGTCCAACGAAGGCTTCGTCGGCTGGTTCAAGAGCCAGGTCCAGAAGACGATGAAGGACGGCATCGCCGAGCTCATCGTCAAGCAGAACTGGCCGATGATGAAGGTCACGTCGGGCGCGTATACCGACGAGATCGAGGAGTCGACGCTCGTCGCGGTCCGCCGCCACATCGAGCCGTACGGCGTCGAGATCATCCGGTTCGGTGACTTCTCGATCACGATGGATCAGGCCGACAAGGATCGCCTGGACAAGCTCGTCGAGCGCATGGCGTACGTCAACGCGTCGGGCGGCATGGCGGGCTACCAGCAGCTCGCGCAGGCCGAGATGATGATGGGCGCAGCCGAGGGCATGAAGAAGGGCGGCGACGGCGGCGGCGCGTTCCAGGGCGCGGGCATCGGCATGGGCTTCGCGATGGCCGGCCAGATGGCCGGCATGATGGGTAACGCGAATGCGAACGGCCCCAAGCCGCCCGGCGAGACCCGCGAGCAGATCATGTCGACGCTCAAGCAGCTCGGCGAGCTCAAGGCGGCCGGCATCCTGACCGAGGCCGAGTTCGACACGAAGAAGAAAGAGCTCCTCGCGAAGCTGTAGTACAAGACTGGACTCGATGTCCCGTCTCGACAATCGCGCGTACTACGACGACTTCGCCGGCTGGTACGAGAAAGAGCGGCACCTGCCGTACCACCGGATGCTCGATGACCTCGAGGTCGAGGTGGTCGAGCGCTACGGCAAGGACAAGGACGTCCTCGAGGTCGGCTGCGGCACGGGCCTGATCCTCCACCGCGCGGAGCAGTTCGCGAGGACCGCGACCGGCATCGACCTCTCGGGCGGCATGCTCGCGAAAGCGGCGCAGCGCGGGCTCTCGGTCGCGCAGGCGTCGGCCACCGCGCTGCCGATCGCGACCGCGTCGGTCGACGTTGCCTACTCGTTCAAGGTGCTCGCTCACATCCCCGACATCACCGGTGCGATGCGCGAGATGGCGCGCGTCGTGCGCCCGGGTGGCTGGGTGATCGCGGAGTTCTACAACGCGCGTTCGATCCGCCGGCTCGTGAAGGCGCTCAAGCCGCCGACGAAGGTCAGCGATCAGACGCACGACGAGCACGTGTACACGCGCTACGACGATGCGAACGCGATCAAGAGCTACCTGCCGCCCGAGCTCGAGTGGGTGACCACCCGTGGCATCCGCGTGATCACGCCGATCGCGAAGGTCCTCGAGGTCCCCGTGCTCGGCGCCGCGGTGCGGTGGGCCGAGCACCGGCTGGCGGATCTCGCGGGTGCGCGCGACATCGGCGGCTTCCTGGTCGCGATCTGCCGTCGCCGTTGAGGCCGCGCGAACCATGAGCGACGACGAGCCGATGCCGACGCTGCGGGCCGCGCCGCTCCTCGCAGGGTGCGCACTCCTCGTCATCTACATCCGCATCGGCGCCGTGATCGGCTTTCAGGCCAGCTACGGCCCACCAATGCCGGGCACGCCCGAGAAACTGCCGAGCGCGTTCCTCTACACGGCGGGATCCGAGTATCGGTTCTGGCTCGCGCACCTCGCGTTCGCGATCCCCGCCGCGCTGCTGATCGGCTGGGGCCTCGCGCCGCGGCTCGCCCCTGCCCTGCGCCGCATGGTCACGCGGATCGACCACGCAACTCCGCGCACCTGGATGTATGCCGGCATCGCGCTGTTCGTGTTCGTCGCCGCGTCCTCGGTGATCGGGCGCGCCATCGTGCTGCTCGGGATGCCGATCACCGACGACGAGAATGCCGTCACGTTCGGCGCGAAGATCCTCGCGAGCGGCCACCTCCGGGTTCCTGTGCTGCAGCCCGCGGGCGCCTATCCCGATCTGTTCACGTTCATCCGCGACGGCCAGGTCTCGGCCATGGACTTCCCCGGCGTGCTGGCGTTCGCCGCGCTCGCGATCAAGACGCACCTCGGCGGCTTGCTGTACGCACTCGCCAGCGCCACCAGTGCTGTGGCGATCGCAGGCGCCGCGGGGCGATGGTTCGGTCCCCGCGCCCGCGTGCTCGCCGCCGTGATCTGGATCGTCTCACCGATGATCGCGTCGCTCTCGCTGACGATGCACGGCCACGTGCCGTCGCGGATGTTGATCGCGCTGTGCCTCGCGCTCGCGGCGCGGCTCGACACCGGTGCCGGGACGCCACGGCGCGACGCCGTGCTGCTCGGTGCGTTCGCCGGGCTGGCGTTCCTGTGTCGCCCCTTCGAGACCGCGTGCCTCCTCGCGCCGATCGGCGCGTGGCTGACCTGGCGAGCGCTGCGCCCGTCGACCGCTGCACCGGCGCTGCCGCGCGCGACGCCCCTGTGGATGTTCGGCGCGGTCGTGCCGTCGATCCTCGCGTTCGCCTGGTACAACGCCCAGATCACGGGGGTGTGGTGGCTGCAGGCGCGGTTCGCGGCCGGGCTCGTCGGCGGGACACCGTCCAACGTTCAGTCCGTGTGGGACCGCCTCGGCTTCAACCTCGGCTGGAACTCGTTGCTCCTCGTCGTGTTCTTCCTCGGGGCCCCGGCACTCCTCGCCGTGTTCGGTGCCTTCGAGCGGCGTCGGCCGATCACGATCGTGCTCGGCGTGAGCGTTGTCGCCGGACTCCTGTTGTGCCTGCTTCACGACAATGCCGGCATCCACAGCGTCGGGCCGATTCACCTCGCCGAGGTCGTCGTTCCGCTGATGCTGCTCGCGGTCGCCGGCATCGTCCGTGGCTTCGCGTGGCTCGCGACGGCGCGACTACCGTCGGCACCCGCGGCGGTCGTGCTCGCTAGCTACCTGCTGATCGCGTGTGGCGCGTTCAACCTCACGAACTTCGGCTCGCTGCGCTGGCAGGCGAAGACGCATGCGCAGCCGTTCGAGACGCTCGAGGAGATGGGTGTGCACAACGCCGTGGTGATGACGCGCTCGTACCTGATGCTCGTCGCCACCGTGCGAACGTACGCGCCGTGGGGCACCTGGGTCTTCGACTATCCGCAGCCGAGCCCGGAGCTCGACGACGACATCATCTTCGCGAAGCCGACCGCGAGCGCCGAAGCGCTGCATGCACGGTTCCCCGGGCGGAGCATCTACAAGATGACGTACTCGCTGGACGCGCCGACTCTCCGCCTCGAGCTGTTGCACGCGCCGAAGTAGTCAGGCGTCGTCCGGGTCGGTGGTCGTCCGCTCGACGACGAACGGGGGCCGGTTCTTGACCTCGTTGAACACGCTGCCGAGATACAGGCCGAGCACGCCCAGGTTGAGGAAAAGAATTCCGAACAGGAAGAACAGCGAGACGATGATGGTCGTCCAGCCCTCGACGGTGTAGCTGCCGGTCAGCTTGCGCAGGAGGACGTAGGCACCGAACCCCGCGGCGCTGACGGCCATGAGCAGACCGAACCCCGCGGACACGTACAGCGGCCGTGTCGACTGCGAGAGGATCGTGGCCACAGCGTGCCGGAGGCCCTTGAACAGCGAGTACGTGCTCTTTCCCGAGTGGCGCGGCGCGTGCTCGACATCGACCACACCGGGCGGGAAACCGAGCCACTGGATCTGCGCACCGTAGTTTCGACGGCCCTCGCGGAACCGGCGCAGCTCGAGCACGACGCGTCGCGAAATGATCGAGAAGTTGCCGACGGAGGCGTCCTTTTTCGCGCCCACGACGTGACCGCTGACCGAGTTGAAGGCGCGCGATGCAGCGACCTTGGCGCCCGAGTCCGCGCGCGCGACGCGACGCGCGAACACACAGTCGAAGCCCTCCTTCGCTTTCGTGTACAGCTTGGCGATCTCCGCGGGGCGATCCTGAAGATCGCAATCCATCACGACCACCCACTGCCCCTCCGCGTGCTCGAGGCCCGCGGCGATCGCGCTGTGCTGACCGAAGTTGCGGGTGAGCTTCACACCGCGCACGCGTGGATCGCGCGCTGCGAGCGCGACGATCACGGACCAGTCGGCCTGCGGGCTGTGATCATCGACGAGCACGATCTCGAACCGAGGCGAGATCGCCTCGAGGACCGGAACCAGCTCCTCGTACAGCGCCGTCAGGCAGCTCTCGCAGCCATACACCGGCACCACCACGGAGATCCGCGGGCGCGTGCTGGCAGGAGGCGCGGCGTCCGACATGCGGTGGTCAGGGTATCAGACGCGCAGCAGCTTTCTCAGACTCGAGCGCTCCTCGGCCGTCAGGATGGCGAGCATCAGGGCGACGAGCACGACAAGCGTGACGCCACCGGCGACGACGACCGCGACGACGGGCTCCAGCGTCCCGGCCAGGGTCTCGTAGAGCACGCGGCCGCCGATCGCGGTGCCGAGCGCGATCAGCAGCATGGGCACCAGGTTCGTCGCGTAGGGGCGATAGCGCAGCCGGTGTGCACCGACGAGCGCCTGCCCCTGCATCGAGATGATGGTACCGGCGGCGGTCGCGATCGCCGCACCGATCAGGCCGTAGCCCGGTACCAGCGCGAGCAACAGGACGAGCTTGACCCCGAGCGTCGCCGCAGCAATCGCGCCGAGCACGCGTCCCGACATCATCATCGGGACGACCCACGACGCCACCGCGATCTGTCCGATCAACTGACTGGCGACCAGAATGATCAAGGGCGTCGACGCGTACGGAACGGGGAAGCCGAGCAACCAGCTGAGCACCGGCGTCCCGATCGCGATCAGCAGCACGAACGCGGGCGCGAGTGCGAACATGCAGAGGCGCGTCAAGCGCTGCAGCGACGCACTGAGCGCCGCGGGCTCCGCGCCGTACAGAGCTCCGACCTGGGTCTGGATCACAGGATCGAGGAGGCCGCGAATGTTCGGGAGCCCCGACGTGACCTGAAGACACCCGCCATAGACGCCGACGAGCACGGCATCGACGTGCGCACCGAGCACGTAGAGATCGAGCTTGCCTCCGATCACGAACAGCGCGATCGGGATCATCAGGCGACTGCCGTAGCGCAGCACGGCCTTCGCGTGCACCGGTGCGAGCATTGCGCGCAGGCTCGCCCCGAGCGGCAGATGCAGACCGTAGAGAACGATCGCGGTGGTGCAGCCGAGGCCGGTGACGCTGACCATGAAGACCAGCGCCGTCTCCGGTGACAGGTCGAACCGCCACGCGAGAAACAGGAGTGCCGCGGTGAGCAGCGGGAACACGATGCCGCGAAACACCGCGATCGCGCCGAGGATGTCGCGCGACTGGAGCGCACCGCCGAACACGCCGGCGATGTTCACGAGGAGCGGCTGGCAGCCGAGGATCAACAGATACGGCACGAGGCCCGGATCGTCCTGGGCGGCCGCGATCGGATACGCGATCACGATCTGCACGCCGAGCACGGTCAGGCCGCAGCCGAGGACCACAGCGAGAGCGGAGCCGACGACGGCCGGGATCTCGGCATCCTTGCCCTCGTGGGTCAGCCGCGCGACCTCGCGGCGAACCCACAGATCCGAGGCGAACATCCCGAGGTAGCCCGCGGCCTCGAGTACGACGAACGCCGACCACCACCGACCATACCCACCAGGCCCGAGCGCCCTGATCATCAGGAGCATCAGGAGCGGCGACATCGCGAACGCGCCAAACGAGGCAGCGTTGCGAAGAACTCGTCGACCCTCATCGGCCCGCGGCGCGCTCATCACTGGGTTCCGGCGAAAGCCCCTGGTACGAACGCGCGAGCGACGTTAGCATGGTTCCGTCGTGACCAGGACCGAACTCTACGCGACCATCGACGACATCCTCGAGCTTCCGATCGGCACGATCACCGGTACCGAGCAGCTCGCCACGCTTCCGACGTGGGACTCGCTCGCCGTCGTCAGCTACATCGCAACGTGCAATGGCCTGTTCGGCGTCGTGCTGTCGGGCGACAGGGTCAAGGCGACGAAGTCCGTCGAGGATCTCGTCACGCTGATCAAGTCGCACATCGACGACTGATTAGTAGAAGTACAGGCACGTGTCCCAACGGACCGGCGTGTGGTGCCGCAGCCCGACCTTGTAGTCCGGGCGTAGCGACAGCACGAAGTCAGAGAGATCGATCAGATCGGTCGCGCGGTGATAGGCCGAGATCGCGAGCCGCGGCTTGTGGGTCTTGATCACGTTGGCGGCCCCCTTGAGTGCCGCGAGCTCCGACCCCTCGATGTCCATCTTGAGCAGTGTCGGCGCGCCATCGACGACGTCGTCGATCCGGACGATGTCGACCATGTCCTGCACGGCCGCGTTGCTCTCGGTGCTACCGGGGAGGACCGAGCCTCCGTGACCGCCATAGTGCGCGAACCGCATGCGGTCCGGCGCTTCGCCGACGGCCACGGGGTGGAGCGAGATCCGGCTCGCGCAACCCGACGGCAGCCGGGCGAACCTCTGCAGGAGTCGGGTCAGCTTCTCGCCGTTGAACTTGTCGGGTTCGAACAGCCACGCGCGCTTGCAATCATAGCCGGCGATGCCCAGCAGGCCGGAGATGCTCTCGCCCAGGGATGCACCGCAGTCGACGAACTGCTCCTCGGTCGTGACCTCGAACAACCCGCTGCGGAAGTACAGCGTCTCGTACGGCCGCTCGATGTGGCGGTAGTACTCCTTGTTCGTCGTCAGGTGATACAGCATCACGCGACGCATCGTCTCGCGTGAGAGCTCGTCGCCCATGCGCTCCTCGAGCTGCGCATAGCGCGGCGCGTGCTCGACGAACGCCGGCAGCCAGTCCGCGAGGCGGTAGTCGAGACCCTTCGGGCGCAGTGCGCGATGCGCCTGCTCGGCGTTCAGGCTATCGACACCCGCCTGCAGACTGATCGCCTCGAAGTGCCGCTGGCCGAGATCCCAGCGCGCGCAGTTGATCGCGATGATGTCCTTGCGGCCGCGATAGCGATCGACGAAGTGATCGCTCGAGATGCACTCGACGTTCTTCGCCCACGGGAGGTGGATGCGGTCATCGGCGACGTGGTTCGCGATCGTCCCGTCGCTCCCATAGGCCTTGAAGAACGCCGACGAGAACTCGTTGAAGCCGAGGATCACGATGCGACGCCCCTCGAGCCCCTTCTCGGGCAGCGAGCGTGCCCACGCCGGCAGACCAAAGGCAGGATCTCTGGTCGCCTGCGCCATCGCTGCGGCGAGGAGCTCGCGCGTGTCGCGCGTGGCCGGCGGTTCCCACCCGTAGCGTGTACTCGGAAGCATCCACTCCTTTAACACGCGGAGCGAGTCAGCTCAGCCGAAGATCTTGATCGGCTCGCTGAACGCCGGATGGAGGTAGGTCCTGGACCTGACTTCACCGCGGATGAGGCCAGGGATGGTGAGCACACACAGCTCGCCGATCTGCGCCCCATCCTGAACGATCACGCCGGCTCCAAGAGCGGTCTGGGTCTCGACCTTGGCCCCCGCTCCCACGACGACCGCAGGGTCGATCCACACCGCGGTGCCGAGTACGGCGCCTGGTCCGACGACGGACCGTGCTCCGACGCAGACGTGGTCCCCGATCACGGCGCCGGGGCCGATGACCGCGCCCTCTCCGATGTAGGCGGTCGGCGAGATCCGAGCGCCCTCCCCGATCACCGCGTGCATTCCGATCACGCCATCAAGGCTCACTCCCCGCGCGTGCACGAGTGTTGCGAGCTCCAGACGCTTGAACCCGAGGTAGCGATGGTCGACCGCGATGAACGCCGGGCCGTCGATCGGTCCGAGCGTGTCGATCACGCCGACGTCGAACACGAAGTCCATGCCCTGCGTCGCGACGAGCGCCCGGATCTCGCAGTCAGGCCGCGCGATCCGCGAAGTGCTCACGGCGATCGTGAGGAAGGGCTCGAGCCCGATGATCAACCTAGAGGACAAAGCGACCCTCCATCAGGCTCGCGTACCAGACGTCGACCAGCATGTTCGCGCCCTCGTAGTCGCCGAGGATCGCGCGCGGTCCGTCCAGTCGTAGCGCCGACTGCACGCGCTCGACGACCTCGAAGTCCTCCGAGAGCACGCGCTCGGAGCCGAGCATGTTCGCGTAGAGCACCGCGGGCGTCGGCGCGTACGGCACCGCCTTCTTCGCCATCACCCAGTACAGGATCACGTCGGTGACGCCCGCGGACACCGGCACGTGGTGCTCGATCGTGAACGCGTGACCGCCCGTCGAAGTCGCGATGTGCAGGTTCGGGTACGCGAGCCAGTTGAAGTAGCCGACGGTGTCTTGCCACCGATCGACCGCGTACATCCACTCGAGTGGCTGGAAGCTCGCGAGCTCGGAATCCATGCCGTGATAGCTGAGCCGGCGGAGCAGCGCCATCGCATCGTCGCGCGTGAGCGTCGCATCCGACGCTCGCAGTGCCTTCGCGTCGGCGACCGTCGGCTCGTGGATGTCGGGGAGAAACGAGAACGTCTTCGCGAGCGTCTTGGTGTGAATGAACCGGGGATGGTTGCCGTCGCGCAGATTCTCGTACGCGAGCTTCCAGTTGAACTTGCGGCGAAACGTCGTCACTGCGACCTCGCCGTCGTAGCTGTCGGAGCTCGCGCGCAGCGTCTCGATCATCGCAGGTGAAAACTGGTCCTCGATCGGGATCGGGTTCGCCGACAGGTTGATGAACACCAGGCCACCGATCACCCGGAGGTGGAACCCGGGAAGGCACAGCTTCTGCTGCTCGCTCTCGGTGATCCGATACACGTCGTCGCGGAACGGAATGTTGTCGACCTTGCCGTCCGCGCCATACCCCCACGCGTGGTAGCGGCAGACGAGTGGGCGTACGCCCTCGGCCTCCCACTGCAGCGGCGCCTGGCGGTGCAGACACACATTCTCGAACGCGCGCAGCTCGCCCTGGAAGTTCTGGACGACGATCGAGCGGCCACAGAGCGCGCGCACCACGAACGCGTTGTGCTTCGCGAGCAGCGCCTGGAGCGTGAAGAACTGCCAGACCCGCCCGAACAAGATCTCGCGCTCTCGACGGAAAATCTCCTCCGAGAGGTAGTACGAAGGATCCAGCTTCGAGAGCACGGCCCATGGTAACCCGGACTTGGCAGTCATCGGGCCGGCGCGTATGCTGGCTCTCCGCATGGCATCCGTCCGCGTGAACAACGTCGCGATCCGCGGGATCGTCAGCGCGGTCCCCGACTCCACGAAGACGTGGGAGGACGACGCGAAAGTCTTTGGCGTCGAAGAGATGCAGCGCGTCGTCAAGAACATCGGCGTCACCAAGCGCGCCGTCGCGAACCACCTCTGCACCTCCGACCTGTGCCAGTCCGCCGCCGAGAACCTGCTCGACGGCCTCGGCTGGGAGCGCAGCTCCATCGACGCGATCGTCATGGTGACGCAGACGCCCGACTATCCGTCGCCGGCGACCGCGTGCCTGGTGCAGAACCGGCTCGGCCTCGGCAAGCACGTCGCTGCGTTCGACATCAACCTCGGCTGCTCGGGCTACACGTACGGCATCTGGGTCGTCGCCTCGCTGCTGGCGGCGGGCGGGATGAAGCGCGCCCTCCTGCTCGCGGGTGACACGGTGTCGCGCGGCGCATCGCCATACGATCGCTCCGTCGTTCCACTCTTTGGCGACGGTGGATCGGCGACCGCGCTCGAGTTCTCGACCGATGCTCCTCCGCTCGTGTTCGAGTTCGGCACCGACGGCGCCGGTGCGATCCATCTCCACACACTCGCCGGTGGCGGCAAGCACCCGGTCAGCGAGAACGACCACGTGCTGTTCGAGCGTCGCGATGGGATCATTCGTGCGAACCTCCACACGTACATGAACGGGGCCGAGGTCCTGACGTTCGCGATCCAGAACGTGCCGCCGATGATCGCGGCGCTCCGGGCGGCTGTCGGCTGGACCGAGGAGGACGTCGACTTCTACGTGTTCCACCAGGCGAGCCGGTTCATGCTGAAGAACATCGGTCGCTGCATCCGGCTCGCCGCGACCGGTACCAAGCTCGTGATCGGGCTC
>JANOPP010000218.1:0-7837 GCA_031421915.1 Myxococcales bacterium
GCCGCTCGCCGAGGCGAAACATGCCCGAGGTGTGCTCGAGCGTCAGGCGCCCGGTGTCGGTCAGCTTGAGGCCGGTCTGCGTGCGCTCGAACAGGTCGATCCCGATCGACCGCTCGAGCGTCCTGAGCTGCTCGCTCACGGTCGCGGCTGTCACGCCGAGTCGCACTGCTGCCGCGGCGACCGTGCCTTCGATGGCCGCGACGTGGAAGTAGTAGAGGTGGTTGTAGTTCAGCTGCATCGAGGTCAGGTCAGAGTCACTCCGGACCTTGGGTGACCCGGTGAGCCCAACACAAGTGCTCGAAACAGCGGTTTTTCCGAGGACATAACCACGGGAACCTCCGGCCCCGTCGAGGGTCATCGGTTCGCGAGCGGAAGCGTGAACGAGAACTCGGCGCCCTCCCCCTGCTTGCTCGCGACGGCGACCTTGCCGCCGTGCGCCTCGACAATGCCCTTGGCGATCGCGAGCCCGAGCCCGGCGCCGCCTTTCTTGGTGCGGCCGTGCCAGTACCGATCGAACACGTGCTCGATCTCGTTGGCGGCGATGCCCGGACCTTTGTCGCGCACCGCGATCACGGCCTCGCGGTCACTGCGGGCGACGCTGATCTCGATCGGTGCGCCGCGCGCGTGCTTGAGCGCATTGCCGATCAGGTTGCCAAGCACCTGGAGGACGCGATCGCGATCCGCGGACACGATCGTCGTGTCGGCGGGGACCTGCGCGGTGATCTTGCCGCCCGTCTCCTTGGCGAGGAGCTCGTGGTCGGCGGCGGCCTGCTTGACGATCGCCACCGCATCGATGGCACCACGCGCGAGCGTGAGGGCGCCGTTCTCGATCGCGCTCGCCTCGAGGAGGTCCGAGATCAGCCGCTCGGCACGTACCGATGCACGCTCGATCGCACCCAGGTAGCGCGCTCCGCCTCCAGAGACCTCCTCGCGCAGTGCCTCGCACGCGAGGCTGATGGCGTGGAGCGGCCCGCGGAGATCGTGCGAGACAACGGCAAGAATGTCATCGCGGGTCCGCGCGGCCTGGTTCGCTGCAGCGAGTGACTTCGCGGATTCGGCCTCGGCGCGACCGATCCGGATCGCAAACCGGATCCGCAACGCGAGCCGGCGCGGCGAGAGATCGCCCTTGGGGAAAAAGTCGGTGATTCCAGCCTCGACGGCGGCCTGGAGCAGCTCTTCGTTCTGCTGGCCGGTGACGAACACGATCGGAGTCATGTCGCCCCGCGTGCGCAGCCGCTTGGCGACCTCGATACCGTTCGTCACCGGGAGGTCGTGATCGAGGAGCAAGCAGTCGTAGCGCTTCGCGGCGATCTTCTGCAGCGCGTCCTCGGCGTTGCTCGCCTCGTCGACCTCAGCGGACAGCTCGCTCTGATCGATCGCGCGGCGAATCGCCAGGCGATCCACCAGGTCGTCGTCGATCATCAAGAGGTGCAAGCGCTCGGTCATGGCTTCACCACGCATCGGTTCATGTCTGCTCGATCTCTCCAGAGGAACCGTTGGGCGTGTGGCCGTTGCCACTGATCGGAGGCGGAATCGTCGGCTCGCGCGCCGGGGCGGCAGTCGCTCCGTCCGCCGGCTTCTGGTCGTGACGCGGCTCCTCGAGCCGGCGGTACAGCGACCGTCGATCGATGCCGAGGATGCGCGCGGCGTGGGTCTTGTTGCCACCGACCGCGCCTAGCACCTGACGGACGTAGCGACGCTCCATCTCGTCGAGCGTGATCAGCTCGCCCGGACTCTCCGTCGTGATCACGATCTTGCTGCTCTGGTGCTCCTGAACCTTTGCCGGCAGATCGTCGACGGTGATCTCGTCGAGACGGCACAGAGCGACCGCGCGCTCCATGCAGTTCTCGAGCTCGCGAACGTTGCCGGGCCAGTCGTAGTCCATGAGCAGACGTGCGGCGGGACCCGAGATGCCCTGCACGGGCTTGTTGGTCCGACCCGCGATGCGCTTGAGGAAGAACTGCGCGAGCAGGAGGATGTCACCTGCGCGCGAGCGAAGAGGAGGCACGGGGATCGCGACGACGTTGATCCGGTAGAACAGATCCTCGCGGAACCGCTTCTCCTCGACCTCGGTCTCGAGATCTCGGTTGGTCGCAGTGACGACGCGCGCCTCGAACGGCACTTCCTCGTCGCCGCCGACCGGCCGGACCTTGCGCTCCTGGAGGACGCGCAGCAGCTTGACCTGCATCTCGATCGGCATCTCGCCGATCTCGTCGAGGAAGATCGTCCCCGCGCCGGCCTGAACGAACAGACCTGCGCGCGAGCGCTTCGCATCGGTGAACGCGCCGCGAACGTGGCCGAACAGCTCGCTCTCGAGGAGCGGCGCTGGCATCGCGGCACAGTTCACGGCAACGAACGGCTGGTCCTTGCGCGGCGACAGGTTGTGCAGCGCCTTCGCGACCAGCTCCTTGCCGGTTCCGGACTCGCCGGTGACCAGCACCGTCGCATCGCTATCGGCGACGCGGCGGATCATCTCGACCGTCTCGCGGATCGCCGGGCTCGAGCCCGCGATGCCGTCGATGGAGTCGCGGTCGGCGACGGTCCGGAGACGCTTGACCTCGCGCTTGAGCGAGAGGTGCTCGAGGGCACGACCCACGGAGATCGCGAGAGCGTCGACCTTCACCGGCTTGGTGATGAAGTCGTAGGCGCCGGCGCGGATCGCCGCGATCGCGGTCTCGAGTCCGCCCTGACCCGTGAGGACGATCGGCAACAGGTCGGGATACCGCTGCCGCAGCTCCTGACACAGCTCGATCCCCGACATCCCGGTCATCTGAACATCGGTGACGACCACGTCGGCCGGGTCCGTCCGCAGGTGCTCGAGGCACTGCTGGGCGGAGTTCACGGCGTCTACGTCGAAGCCGCGCTTCCTCAGGGAATCCCGGAGGAGCACTGCAGTGTCGTCGTCGTCGTCGACGATGAGGATGGTTCCGTTCACGTGGAGGTCATACCTTTCTTCCGCCGAGGGGGCCACGCAGCGACGTGGACCTACGAATCGCGCTCATACGGCGGGGCGACGGCCAGCAACGAGGCTGACAATCGCCAGAATGAGCGCGACAACAAAGATGATCTTCGCGATCCCTGCGGCGGACGCGGCAGCGCCTGCGAACCCAAAAAACGCAGCGACCAGAGCGATCAGAAAGAATGCAATTGCCCAGGAAAACATGGCTATTTCTCCCTTTGGTGATGCATTCGAACGGTGCAGCACACATGCCAGCACTGTGCCGAGTCCGCGGCGCACAGCCGTTCCCTGATCGTCGGTAGATAGGCGCTCAGGGGTGTGCGTCAGCGCCCGGCGTGCGCGCTGGCACGCCCGGCTGTGCGGCCGGGCTCATTCGTGGTCGGGGACGGAGGCCGTCTTTTCGACCACGGGAAGAGCGCCATGGAGGTGGGGCGCCTTGTGGCGGAGCTTCGCGAACTCGGCCTCGAGGCGCTCGATCTCGTCGTCGTCGAGGTCCTCGGAATCGATCAGGCCGTTGCGGGCGCCGCGGATCGATCGAATCAGCTCGTCGAGCTTGAGGTGGATCGCCTTGGAGTCGCGGTTCTGCGTGTTCTGGATCATGAATACGACGAGGAACGTGATGATGGTCGTGCTCGTGTTGATCACGAGCTGCCACGTGTCCGAGAACTCGAAGAGCGGGCCGAGCGCGCCCCACACGAGGATCATCGCGAACGCGAGTACGAACGCGTAGGGCGAGCCGATCGCCGCGGCGGTGTGCTTTGCGAACGTCCGGAAGAACTCCTTCACGACATCACGTGAACACGCTGCGTCGTCGTGACGATCTCGGGTAGCCGGATGATCTCGTCGTCGACCTTCTCCGCGAGTCGATCCGCCGCGAGGACTCCGAAGCCGAGCGCCGCGAACACGACCTGGTTGACGCGCTTCGCGAGAGCCAGGGCGACGCCGAGCGAGGGCGGTGCACCGAGCGCAGCGAACAGCGCGAAGTTCCCGCCCTCGGCGACGCCGATGCCGAGCGGGACGATGTTGCACAGCCAGCCGAGCAGCACGCCGGCCGACAGGATCGCGATGAGCTGCGGGATACCGAGCGAGTAGCCAGTCGCGAAGATCGTGACGCACACGGCGCCGCGCTGGAGTACCTGCGCGACGACGACGAGGCTCGTTGCGGCCATCCGGTGCTGACCCTGGATATCGCCGCGGAGACGATCGTCGAGGTTCTCGAGCTTCGCGCTCCACGCGGTGAGGCGCGCTGCGGAGATCAGGCGGAACCGTCGAGCGGTGCGGGCAAGGGCGCCGAGCATCCCGCGGCGGACCAGGACGACGAGGCTGCCGGCGATCGCGGTCGCGATCACTCCGGTGATGACGAGGATGATCATCGCGGCGCGCGGGATCGGAAACGCGAGCGCGGTGAGCAGCGAGCCGGCGGCGACGATCGCCATCGCAACGATGCCGCTCGCGAGCGCGGTGTACATGACACCGGCGACGATTCGCTGGGTCGAGCAGTCGCGAGCGAGCAGACTGACTTTGAGTGCCTCGCCGACGCTCGCGCCTGGCGTCACCGAGTTGACGGCGCGCCCGGCGAACTGCGCGACGCAGACCTTGCGGAACGTGGGCCCGCCGGTGCCGCGCGTCATCATGTATGTCGAGCCCGCCTCGCAGAACGTCGACGCGCCCTCGATCGCGAGGAGCAGCAGGAACCACGGACCGATCGCGCGGAGGTGATCGGCGAGCGTCTCGACGCCGACTGCCCACACGGTGACCGCGAGCGCGACGAGACCGACGACGATCGACGCTCGCGTCACCCAGCGCAGCCAGGCAGGGGCATGGTCACCAGAGGTCCGCGCTCGCGCCACGGCTACGATCCGACCACGAGGTGGTTCACGACGACGCCGACGCCAGGCACCCCGTGAACCTGACGCTCGATGCGATCGAGCTGGGCGACCTGGCTGACCTGGCCTCGGAGCGTGACGTGATCGCGAGCGACCTCGACCGCGATCCCGCTGGGATCGATGTCCGCGATACCGAGCAGAGAGTCGACGACACGCGCGTAGAGCATCTGCTCGAGCTCGTCGAGGACGCGCACGTTCTCCTGGCCCACGGCCGTACGGAACGAGGAGTCCGGCTCGGGAACGGTGGCGCGGACGATCTCGTCGTAGGTCTGGGCTGCCTTCGTCATGGAGCTTTGCCTGTGCACCGCAGGTGCCACAGCTCATCGGGGAGACGAGTGCGCGCCTGATACGCGCTGCTCCGCACGATGTGACGCTGCCGCGCAGTCGCGGTCCGCGGCGTTACGCGATGTCGGGGCCGCAACATCTCGAAGTTCGGAAGCCGGCTGCGTTGGTATTCGGCGTGCACACCAAGCAAGCAGTTCGCTCGGCAGCCACAACGGCGTTCCACCCACGCCGCGGCCGCCTGACCCCCGCCACGAGCGGGTCCCGCCGGTAGTCTCCCCCAGATTACCGGCGGTTATTTTTTCGGACGCGCCCCGGACAACGGGCCCTCGAAAGAGGCTGTCGAAAAAGGGGTCGGAGTGCCTTTCAGGGCGCTGGCGTGGGTCGGACCGTAGCGAGGAGCTCACGGGACGCAGCCACGGCTGCCGGTCCGAGCGCGGCGATCTCGGGATCATCGGCGGTGCGCGCTCCTGCGAGGAGCTCGCGCCACAGTGCGTGGAGGCGGCGCGCCGGCGGACCATCGACCGCCGGTTGCGCGAGGCCGGCGACCCATGCGAGGTCATCGCCGAACAGCTCGAGCAGCCACGGACCCGGCCGCAGATCGTCGAGCCGCGGCAGGAAGCCGTAGAGGGCAGGCCGCTCGCGGGAGGGCAACGTCGTCGACAGCACGGCAAGATCTGCTGCACGGAACCGGTCGGTCAGGCCTGCCGCACGCGCGGCAGCGTCGAGGCGACCCATCCCGGCCTCGAAGCGCGCGCGCGACAGTGCGAGCTGGATCGCGAGCTCCTCGCCGATGGCCGACGCATAGCGCGCGGGTGGTAGAGGCGCGATCGCAACAGCGAGCGGCTCCGCACGCAGCTCGAAGCCTCGGCCGCGCGGAACGCTGCGCGTCGGATCGAGTCGACCGAACGCGGGCACATCGGCGCCGGCGATCTGCTTCGCGCGCAGCGCATCGGCCGCCGCGACGTCGGTGACCGTCGGGAGTGCGGGCACGACGAGGCGGAGATCGGGACGCGCGCCGGCGATCGCCTGTGCGTAGTGCACCGCCGACCACACGGTGCTGCGTGTCGCGACGATCACACCGGGACCGGGCGGAAGCTCGCCGATCACGTCGGTCGCGACGCGCGCGGGTGCGTTCCCAGGATCCTCGACCGCGACGCTTCCACCCGTCGCGAGCGCGACACCGACCAGCGGGAGTCCGGCAGCGAGGCCGATCCAGGTGCGCGAGAACGGCACGGCGCGCGCGATCGCGCTCGGGATCACGGCGATGCCGATCGCGAGTGCAGCGAGCAGCGGTGCCGGCGCTGGATCGACGGCGATCGCGTGGAGCGCCGTGATGCCAGTCGCGAGGGCGAGCCACCGCGCGAGCGGGAGGCCGGTCGCTGCCGCGAACGCGGTACCGAGCAGACCCGCACCGACCACGATCGCTGCTGCGCCGCGTCCCGACGCGGCGACCATCGCGGTGAGATCGAGCTCGATCGCGGGCAACCGGCCATTCGCGCCGAACCACCACGCGATCATCAGCACTCCGATTCCACCCACAGACGCAGCGAGGTGATCACGGCGTGCACCGGCGCGCGCGAGCCACGCGACGATCATGACGGCGAGCGTGATGCCGAGCCACGGCGCACTACCGATCACGGCGGCGACCGCGGCGAAGGTACCTGCGGCGTCGCGCGCCGATCGCGTGCGCGCATGCTCGGCCGCACCCGCGAGCGCCCACACGACCCCGCACGCGGCGAGCAGCGCGGGTGTCGCGACCGCGGCCGCGTCGCGGAACGGAGGCGCGAGGAGCAGCACGACGGCCGCGATCACACCGGCGAACGGATCCTTCGGGAGGAGGGCGCGCACCGCCGCGACCACCCCGGCGAGCGTGAGCGCCCCGAGCACCGCGGCCAGGAGCGAGAGCCGGAACCCGACCTCGCCGACCGGGAGGTGCGCGAACGCACCGGCGATCGCGTCGTAGAGCGGGGCGACCGCGGTCCGTTCGAGGTAGGTCGCCAGGACGGCGTGGTCGGCGGCGCGGTCCCACCCGGGGCCACCCGGCGCACCGACGACGAGCAGCACGAGCGAGACAGCGAGCACACCCGTCGGCAACCAGCGCGATTCCACTGCGGGCGAGGCTGCCACACCCGGTGCGAAGCGGGCTATGATTTACCCCGCTCGCATGGCTCAGATCCGGTTCGTCGACGTGTGGCTACGTGCTCCGGGCTCGATGCCCAGCCACTACCGATCGGTGATGGTGATCTCGGAGAAGTGGGCCGAGCAGCGCGTGCTGATGCGCGCCTACGCCGAGAGCCGCGACCAGACGCGTCCGACGATCATGATGCACGGGGTCGAGCTCGCGATCGGGCCCGCGGGCACGGACGTCAACGGCCCGTGGGGGATCCACGTCGGCGAGCAGGCCGACGGCCGCGCGCAGGAGGTCAAGCTCCAGATCGAGGAGGCCGCGCGCCGGATCGCCGGCAGCAAGGGCAACCCGCCGCGCCTGCTCGACGAGGAATCGACCTTCGAGCGCGAACCGACAGCGAACTGGGGACCCGGCGCGCCGCGCGTCCTGCCCAAGCGCACCGACCATCACATGCAGCCGCAGGTCGACTTCGTCGCTCCCGCCGGCGCGGCGCGGGTCCCACAGGCGCAGGCTGCGACCTATGTTCCCCAGGTGCAGGTCGCCGCGCATCACGTTCCGGCTCCGGCGCCGAGCGCCGCA
>JANOPP010000219.1:0-13999 GCA_031421915.1 Myxococcales bacterium
GTCATCCTGGGGTCGCGGCGCCGCCGTCGCCGTCAGGGGTTCGTAAGGCCATGCCTTACGTCCGCCTTACACGGCGCGTGGCACACTCACAGCGTGCGGATCCTCGTGGTCGAAGACGAAGCCAGCCTGCGCGCCGGCATCGTCGATCTGTTGACGGGCGACGGCCACGACGTGGTCGCGGTCGGCGACGGGATCGCCGGCGTCGAGGCCGGGCTCCGCGACCCGTTCGACCTCGTCGTTCTCGACCTCATGCTGCCGCGCCTCGACGGCATGGAGGTCTGCCGCCGCCTGCGCGCCGCTCGGCCCGGTACGCCGATCCTGATGCTGACCGCGCGCGGTTCCGAGGACGACAAGGTCCGCGGCCTGATGGAGGGCGCCGACGACTACGTGACCAAGCCATTCTCCGCGCGCGAGCTGCTCGCACGGATCCGCGTGCTCGGTCGCCGTGCCCCCGCCGGAGAGTCTCTCGACGAAGTCCACGTCGATGGCGTGCTGATCGATCTCGCGCGCATGGTGGTCGTGCGCGGTGATGCCCGCACGACGCTGACGCCGCGCGAGGTTGGCATCGTGCGCTGGCTCTTTCGCCACCAGGATCGCGTGGTCACGCGCGCCGAGCTGCTCGAGCAGGTGTTCGGTCAGCGCGGCGATCTGCAGACGCGTGCGGTCGACATGGCGATCGCGGTGCTTCGCAAGAAGCTCGAGCTCGATCCCGCGAAGCCGTCGCTGATCGTCTCGGTCAAGGGCGCTGGCTACGCATGGAGACTCGCGCGATGAGGAAGACGCTCGTCGCGGCAGGCCTCCTCGCCGTCGCGCTCGCCGCGCTCCTCGTCGCCTGGTTCTCATCGGGCTGGGCCGACGTCCGCGCGCGCCAGCACGCCGAGACGTCCGCACCTGCCGAGCTCGCCGCAGCGCGCGGTGCCGAGCTCGCCCGCGATCTCCGCGGCGAGCTGGAGCGCCTGCTCGATCGCGAGATCGAGCGACCGTACTTCCACTACCAGAACCTCATGCGCGATCCGCGCGCCTCGCGCGGCACGTTCGTCACGCCCTCGCCGCTCGCCGGCGGCCCGAACGATCCGCTCGTGATGGGCTACTTCCAGCTCGACAACAAGGGCAAGACGACGACGCCGACGATCAACGATGATGTGCCCGAGCTGTCGGAGCAGACGCAGCTCGCCGGCAACCAGCAGTTTCGCAGCGAGGTGGTGAAGAGTCTCGCTCCCGAGCTCGCACCGATCGCCGTCGCGGGCCCGCTGGTCGCGCTCAACGATCCACCGTCCGTCGCACCGTCGGCGCCGGTGGTCCGCGCACCCCGCCCTGCTGCACCGCGCACACCGGCGCCCGAGCCGGAGCTGCCGCCGTCACCGAGCGAGCCGCTGCCCGAGGGCGGACCACCGACGCCCCTGGATGCCCCGCCCGCATCGGCGCCCGTCGTCAAGCAGGCGCCCGTCGTCAAGCAGGCGCCGATCCAGCAGCAGCGCGTCGAGCCGCAGGTGATCACGCTCGATAACGAGAGCTACCTGCAGAACAACTACTCCAATCAGATCTACCAGCGAAACGTGCCGCTGCCGCAGCAGCAGACCAAGGGCACCAAGAAGCCCACGCCTGTCGTGCAGAAGCCCGCGCCCATCGTGCAGAAGCCCGCGCCCGTCGTGCAGAAGCCCGCGCCCGTCAAGGATCCGGCGGTCGTGCCCGATCCGTCGACGGCGAGACCGCCCACGACCAAGCCGTCCGCACCCGATCCGAAATCCGGATCGCCCATCCCGGATCCGGATCCCGGCCTGATGGATCCGCTCGGCGAGCGCCCCACCGGCACGCCGAAGCCCGCGCCAGCCCCGACCACGCCTGCGCCGTCCACCACGCCGGGGAAGCCCGCTCGGCACATCCCCGATCCCGATCCAGGTCTGATGGACCCGCTCGGCAGTCGCAAGCCTTCGACACCGACCACCAACACGAACGCACCGACCACGACGGCCAAGACGCCGACCACGAGCGCGCCGACCACGAGCGCGCCGAACACCCACAAGCCCGCCGCGAACGCACCGGCCACCGCGAAGGCGCCGACCACGAACGCGCCGACCACCGGTACGAACGCACCGACCACGACGGCCAGGACGCCGACCACGAGCGCGCCGACCACTCACAAGCCCGCCGCGCACGCACCGGCCACCGCGAAGGCGCCGACCACGAACGCGCCGACCACCGGTACGAACGCACCGAACGCGACGGCCAGGACGCCGACCACGAGCGCGCCGACCACGAGCGCGCCGACCACCCACAAGCCCGCCGCGAACGCACCGAGCTCCACGGCAACTGCAACGCCGCCGCGCCCGCGGCCGACGCCCGTGCCCGCGCCCGCCGCGGCGAATGATCCGGTCACGATCATCGTGTCGCCGCTCGAGTGGCGCACGTTGCCGTTCGCCGGTGTCCCGACCCTCGTCGCCGTGCGCGACGTCGCGACGCCCGACGGTGTGCTCGCGCAGGGCTTCGTCGTCGACCGCGCGAAGCTCACGGCCTGGCTCGCCACCACGGCGGGCGACTCGATCGTCGAGCTGCGCACCGACGGGGGCGCGCGCGAGCTCGAGGTCGCGCCAGGCTGGTACCTCGCCGTCGATGCGAACCCGCGCTCGGTCGCCGAGGCCACCGCCAGCGCGGCGCAGATCGCGTCGGCGTTTCTCCTGCGCTTCATCCTGATCGGCATCATCGCCGCGCTCGCGGCGGCGCTCGTCGTGTGGCTCGTCGCGCGTGCCGAGAAGCTCGCACGTGAACGCAGCCAGTTCGCCGCGGCAGCCGCGCACGAGCTGCGCACGCCGCTCGCGGGTCTCCAGCTCTATGGCGACATGATCGCCGATGGTCTCGGCGATCCCGCGAAGCAGCGCGACTACGCGCGCCGGATGAGCGAGGAGGCATCACGCCTCGGCCGCGTCGTCTCGAACGTTCTCGGGTTCTCGCAACTCGAGCGCGGCAACCTCAGCGTCGACGCCAGGGTCGCGCGTCTCGACGAGGAGCTGCGCCAGCTCTGCGAGCGCGCGGAGCCCGCCCTCGATCGCGCCGGCGCCGCACTCGCTCTCGACGTCCCCGCAGATCTCACAGCGAGGTTCGATCGTGATGCGCTCGCGCGGATCGTCGGCAACCTGCTCGACAACGCGGAGAAGTACGGCCGCGACGCCGAGGACCGGACGATCGGTCTGTCGGCGCGCGCGAGCGGCGATCGCATCGAGGTCGTCGTCACCGATCACGGCCCGGGCATCGCACCCGGCGCACGCGCGAAGCTGTTCCGCCCGTTCACCCGCGGTGTGACCACCGACGGACCCGCGGGCCTCGGCCTCGGCCTCGCCCTCTCACAGTCCCTCGCGCGCGCGATGGGCGGCGACCTCGAGTACCGCGCCCTCGCCGGTGGTGGCGCCTCGTTCGTGCTCCGCCTCGCCGCGGCCTGACCCAAAAGGCACTCCGACCCCTTTTCGCCCGACCCGGAAAAGCACTCGGACCCCGTTGGCTCGGACCCCGTTTGGCTGGCGGCCGCCGGAGTGGCCACGTTGATGGAAAAGGGGTCGGAGTGCTTTTCGCGCCAGCCGGAAAAGGGGTCGGAGTGCCTTTTCCGGCGGCACGGTCGCTGCACTCGAAGCCTGCGTGACCCCTTCACTGGCCACTCGGCTTGCCGCCTGCGTGCTGTTCGCCACGGCGAGCGCCGCCTGTGGCGTCGGGACGATCGGGGACGAGGGCGAGCCCGCGGGTGGTGGTGGTGGTGGTGGTGGCGTCGACGCACCGCCCGCACCGCGGACGGTCGACGTCGAGGGTCCGGACATTCTCCCGCACGTTCAGCGGTTCGCGAACGCCGCGTGCGGTGCGACGGGCGCCTGCACGATGTTGACGTACGTCGGTCACTCTCCCGTCGCCTCGCGCGCGCTCGACATTCTCGTCAGCGACGAGTACGGCAAGCGACCGATCGATGACAACGAGCTCGGCGATGCGGTCGCTGCCTATGCGATCGCGAACAAGGCGCCGAGCGGCATCACGTACGTGATCTGGCGCCAGCGGATCGATACGGGAACCGGCTGGAAGCCGATGGAGGATCGCGGCGGCATCACGCCGAATCACTTCGACCACGTCCACGTCAGCTTCGACGAGACGGCTCCCTAGCGAGGTCTACGACTTCTTGCCGAACAGCCCGCGCTTCGCTGCCTTGACGTCTTCACCGAGATCGTTCGCGAGCTCGCGCAGCAGCTGCTCCTGCTTGCCCGTGAGCTTCTTCGGGATCTCGACCTTGAACTGGATCACCTGATCGCCGCGGCCGGTCTCGCCGACGCGCGGAACGCCATGGCCGCGCCGCACCATCACGTCACCGGGCTGTGTGCCGGGCTCCAGCATGACGGTCGCCATGCCGGTGCAACCGTCCTCGAGCGTGAAGACCTCGAGCTCGCCGCCGAGCGCGGCCTTGACGAAGCTGACCGGCATCTCGGTGAGGATGTCGTCGCCCTCGCGGCGGAACCGCTCGTCGCCCTGAACGTGGAGCACGACGTAGAGATGACCCGTGGTACCGCCCGGTGCGGTCTCGCCCTTGTTCGCGAGGCGCAGAGTCTGACCATCGTCGACGCCCGCCGGCACCGAGACAGCGAGCGTGGTGTTCTCGGCCTTGGTGCCGCGACCACGACAGTCCTCACACGGATCCTTGATCGCCTTGCCCTGGCCACGGCAGTGCGGACACGTGGTCTGCACCATGAAGAAGCCCTGCGCGTGCACGACCTGGCCCTTGCCCTGACACGTGGTGCACGTCTCGGCCTTGCTGCCGGGCTTCGCGCCACTCGCGCTGCACGTGGTGCAACCGATCTGACGCGTGACCTTGACCTCCTTGGTCGTCCCCCACACCGCCTCGGGAAACGTCAGGCCGAGATCGACGCGCAGATCCGCACCGCGCGGCTGACCGCGCTTGCTGCTCGAGCGACCGCCGAAGAAGTCGCCGAACAGATCGCCGAACGCCGAGAAGATGTCCTCGACGTTGGAGAAGCCGCCGCCGCCGCCGCCACTGTTGCCACCGCGAATGCCATCGAAGCCGAACCGGTCGTAGCGCGCGCGCTGATCGTCGTCGCACAGGATCTGGTACGCGCTCGCGGCTTCCTTGAACTTCTCTTCGGCGTCCTTGTCCCCGGGGTTGTGATCGGGGTGGTACTTCTTGGCGAGGCGGTAGTACGCCTTCTTGAGATCGGAGGCCGTCGCCTGGCGATCGACTTCTAGTACTTCATACAGATCGCGCATGGCCTGGGATTTCAGCGTCTTGGGTAAGACGGCGGCCCGAAGCTGTCAAGGTATGGTGACCGCGTGCTGAGGCCAGTCGATCTCGCACACGGCGCTGCGGACGAGGCCGACGCACTCCGTCGAGCGGAGCGGCTGCTGGAGGCGGCCGCGCAATCCAGTCTGGATCTCACCAGGTTGAGTGATCGTGCCCGCCAGGTCGCGACCCTCGCCTGCCAGTCCGCGCCCTACCTCGCGGTGCTGCTGCTGCGCGACCCCGGACGATGGGTCAGGGTCGCCGAGGATGCCTACCTGGATCGGGAGAAGCCGCGCCAGGTCCTCGACGAACAGCTAGCTACCTGCCTCGCATCGGTGAAGACCTCAGGCGAGCTCCGCGCCGCGCTGCGCCGGGTTCGCGCGGACGAGCTGGTGCGCCTCGGCGTCCGCGAGCTCGCCCTCGGTATCGATACGGAGGTCGGCCGCGAGCTGTCGCGGCTCGCGGATGCGTGCTTCGACGCCGCGATCGCGTTCCACGACGCGGAGCTCCGCGCGCGCTACGGCACGCCGCGCTACACGGACGAGCACGGGACCGAGCGGGTCGCCACGCTCGCCGTGATCGCGATGGGCAAGCTCGGAGGCGAGGAGCTCAACTTCGCGTCGGACGTCGACGTGATCTACGTCTACGCAGCGGACGGCGTGGTCGGCGACATCTCGCTGCACGAGTACTTCGCGAAGCTGTGCATGCAGGTCACCGCGACGATCGGCGAGGTCACCGAGAACGATGCGGTGTTTCGCGTCGATCTTCGACTGCGGCCCGAGGGGAGCCGTGGCGCGATCGCGAACTCGGTCGCGCAGCTCGAGCGCTACTACGAGACGTTCGGTCGCGCCTGGGAGCGCCAGGCCTGGATCAAGGCGCGCGCGTGCGCCGGCGATCGCGCGCTCGGCGACGAGGTGATCGCGATGCTGCGGCCGTTCGTGTTCCCGCGGCTCGTCGCCGAGACGGTGATCGACGAGGTGCGCGCGCTGAACGCCCGGATCAAGCGCGAGCTGGTGCGCGCGAGTAGCTACGACCTCAAGAACGGCAGCGGTGGGATCCGCGAGATCGAGTTCTTCGTACAGGCGCTCCAGCTGATCCACGCCGGCAAGCGACCGCCGCTCCGCGTCCGTGGCACGCTCGCCGCCCTCGATGCGTTGCTGTTCGCCGGGCTCCTCCAGGATCACGAGCACGCGGAGCTCGCGGTGGCGTATCGCTGGCTGCGCCATGCAGAGCACGTGCTCCAGCTCGAGGCCGGCTTGCAGACGCAGAGCGTGCCGGCCGACGCCACCGCACGGCTACGATTCGCACGCCGACTCGGCTACTCGACCGACGAGGAGCTCGCCACCGCGCTCGTCGAGCACACCAGCGCGGTCGCCCGGATGTTCGCGACACTCGGCGTCCTCGCCGACGACCGCGCCGACGTGATCGCGGTTCTCCGCGGGGAGCTTCCCGAGGACGCGGAGATCGCGGCGCTGGCGCGGCTCGGGTTCGTCGACGTCACCGCCGCCCGCGCGGAGCTGGACCGCGCGCGGCGCAATGTGGGCTCACCGCTGTCGGCGTCCGCGACCGATCGAGCCGCGCGGGTCGGCGCCGCCCTGCTCGCCGAGATCGCGAGCTCCGCGGATCCGGACCAGGCGCTGCGCTTCGTCGGCGAGTTGATCGCGCGGCGGGGCGAGGCGTGGTCGATCTGGCGGCTGGTCGACGAGCATCCCGCGATCTGCCGGCTGCTCGCTTCCGTGCTCGGCGCGAGCGCATACCTCGCGCGCACGCTCGTCGAGACTCCCGAGCTGATCGATCTCCTCGTGGAGCTCGGCCACACGCCGCCCGGGCGCACGACCGCACAGATCGCGAGCGACCTGACCGCGCGGCTCACGCCCGTCGATCTCACCGATCCCGAGGCGCCGTGGAGTGCGATCGCCGAGGTCAAGAACGGGCACGTGCTGCGCGTCGGCCTCGCGGACTTCGCCAGCGCGCTCGATCCGCTCGCGGTGTGCCAGGAGCTCACGGCGATCGCCGAGGCGTGCGTCGCGCAGGCGCTCGCGATCGTCCATGGGCAGCTCGTCGCATCGCACGGTCCGCCGCCCGGCGATGGGAAGCTGGCGGTGCTCGGACTCGGCAAGCTCGGTGGTCGAGAGCTCGGCTATGCGGCGGACCTCGACGTCGTGTTCGTGTTCTCGGCGACCGATGACGAGGCGGTCGCCTGGTACACGCGCTGCGCGCAACGCCTGCTCGGTGCACTTCGCCAGCGCACGCCGCGGGGGCGGCTCTACGAGGTCGACACGCGGCTCCGCCCTTCGGGCACGCAGGGTCTCCTCGTGACGTCCCTCGCAGGCTGGCAGCGCTATCACGCGGAGCACGCGCGGCTATGGGAGCGGCAGGCGCTGACCAAGCTTCGTCCGGTCGCCGGGGATCGCGCGCTCGGCGCCGAGGTCGCGCAACTCGCATCCGACACGATGTACGGTGCGCCGGTCGCAGACCCGCGGACGGTGGCCGCGGAGATCCGGGCGATGCGCGAGCGGATCGAGCGCGAGCTCGGTGGCGCGCACGATCTGAAGACCGGCGCGGGCGGCATCATGGATGTCGAGTTCGCCGCGCAGTATCTGCAGCTGGTTCACGGCCACGCCCATGCGGCGCTGCGCACGACCTCGACCTCGACCGCGCTGCGGGCTGCGGCAGCTAGCGGCCTCGCACCCAGACGTGAGATCGAGCTACTCGATCAAGGATATACATTTCTTCGCAAGATCGAGCATCGGATGCGCGTCGTGCACGATCAGGCGATTCAACGCTTGCCGGACACGCGTGACGAGCTCGGCAAGCTGGCGCGACGATCGGGTTTTCTCGACGGGGGCGCGCTTCTCGAACACGTCGAGCGATGGCAGAACGACATTCGCGCGGCATTCGTGCGGCTCCTCGGTGCGTAACGGCCTGCGCACTGCGCACCGCGTCACATCTGTGCCGATCAGATCGCCTGTTCGGTGCGCCTTGTGATCCCACCCGGCGGTTGGTACGAAGCACATATGGGCATCAAGAAGCTCGACACGATCTGGATGGACGGCACGTTGGTTCCCTGGGACCAGGCGACCGATCACCTGCTCGCGCACACGATGCATTACGGCGTCGGCGCGTTCGAGGGCATCCGGGCGTATCAGCGGGCCGATGGCCGCACCTCGATCTTCCGGCTGCGCGAGCACATCGAGCGGCTGCTCGACTCCGCGCAGATCTGCACGATGGACGTTCCATACACGGTCGACGCGCTCATGAAGGCGTGCACGGACGTCGTGAAGTCGAACAAGATGACGTCGGCGTACCTTCGCCCGTTGATCTATCTCGGCTATGGCGCGCTCGGCCTCGGCTCGTTCGAGCCGCCGGTTCGCACGATGGTCGCCTGCTACGAGTGGGGCGCGTACCTCGGCGATGACGGCCTCAAGAAGGGGATCAAGTGCATGATCTCCGGCTTCACCCGCTCCAACGGCAACGCGGTGATGAACAAGGGCAAGATCTGTGGCCAGTACGTCACGTCGGTGCTCGCAAAGCGCATGGCGATCAAGTGCGGCTTCGAAGAGGCGCTGATGCTCGACCCGCAGGGCATGGTCGCCGAGGGCACGGGCGAGAACATCTTCGTCGTCAAGAAGGACGTCGTACGCACGCCGCCGACCTCCGCCGCGATCCTGTCGGGCATCACGCGTGACACGACGATCACGCTGTTCCGCGAGCAGGGCGTCGAGGTCCGCGAGGAGATGATCGCGCGCGACGAGCTCTACACGGCGGACGAGGTGTTCCTGACTGGCACGGCAGCCGAGATCACTCCGGTGCGCGAGATCGACCACCGCAAGATCGGCCGCGGCGAGGCGGGGCCCGTCACCCGTCGGCTCCAGGAAGCGTACTTCTCGGTCGTCAAGGGCAACGACACCAAGCACGATCACTGGCTGACCTACCTATGAACAAGCTCCTCCTGGCGTGTGGCGTCGCTGCGATCCTGATGTCCGGATGCAGCAAGAAGCGGGTCGCCGAGTGCGACGAGTTCGTGAAGACCTCGGAGAAGCTCGCGAAGTGCGACAAGCTCCCCGAGTCGGCGCGCTCGAGCGTGGGCGCCGCTGCGAAGCAGATCAAGGACATGCTCCAGATGGTCGACGACGCGGGTGGGTTCGACGCCGCCCCGAAGGAGACCGTCGACGAGATGCGGAGCACGTGTAAGTCCCAGAACACGCGGATCGTCGAAGAGATGCAGAAGACTTTCCCGGATTGCCTCAAGTAACCTGCTAGAATCGCAGGTGTGGAGCTAACGTCCGGCACCATCCTGCTGGGCAAGTACCGGATCGACGAGGTCATCGGTACGGGTGGCATGGGCCGCGTCGTGCGCGCCTCGCACCTCTATCTCCAGCAGTCCGTCGCGATCAAGATCCTCCTGCCGCAGATGGCGGAGAGCCCGTCGACGGTCGCGCGCTTCCTCCGCGAAGCGCAGGCGACGGTCCGGCTCAAGAGCGAGCACATCGCGCGCGTGATCGACGTCGGCACGATGCCCGACGGCCTCCCGTTCATGGTGATGGAGCACCTGGAGGGGAACGACCTCAACCAGATCCTCCGCCACCACGGCCCGCAGCTCCCCGAGATTGTCTGCGACCTGATGCTGCAGGCGTGCGAGGGCATGGCCGAAGCGCACGCGATGGGCATCGTCCACCGCGACATCAAGCCGTCGAACTACTACATCACGCGCCGCCCCGACGGCTCGATGCTCCTCAAGATCCTCGACTTCGGAATCTCCAAGACACCCGTCGGGTACGAGGAGCTCACCGGCACACAGACCGTGATCGGCACGCCGAGCTACATGTCGCCCGAGCAGATGAAGAGCGGCAAGCAGGCCGACGCACGCAGCGACATCTGGTCGATGGGCGTCGTGATGTACCAGCTCCTCCAGGGTCGGCCGCCGTTCTCCGGCGAGAGCTACGCCGAGCTCGTGCTCAAGGTCGGCACCGAGCCGCCCGCCCCGCTCGACGTCCAACTCCCCGCTGGCCTCGGCGAGGTGATCCTTCGCTGCCTCGAAAAAGATCCGCGCAACCGCCTGCAGAACGTCGGCGAGCTCGCGCGGATGCTGGCTCCGTTCGCGACGGATCCGAACGTCGCCGCAGCCGCGGCCGCACGCACCACTCGCATCCTCACCGCGAAGCACAACCAGCCCAACGACGGTCGACCGACCTTTGGTCCACAGGGGTTTGGCCAGCAGGGCTCTCCGCTGTCCGCCGGTGGCGGCCTCGCAACACCGGTACCGCTACACCCCGCGCAGCTCACGCCGCGGAGCTGGCCACCGTCGACGAGCACGTCGCAGGGTCGCGGACAGATGACGCACCAGACGCGAGGCGGCAAGGGCTGGCTCGTCGCGGGCGCGCTCAGCCTCGCGATCCTCGCGGGAGCCGGCGGCTACATCGTCAACGGGATGATGAAGGACGATGATCACCGCGAGGGTGCCGTCGTCGAGGCGCCGCCACCCGCCGCGGCCGTTCCGACCACGAACGAGCCCGCGGACCCCACACAGCTGGCCACGCCGACCGAGTCGACCGCGACCGCACCACCAACAACACCTGCCAACGCGCCAACGCCACCGACGGTTCCCACGGTTCCCGCGACCGCGGCAACAACGACCATTGCGCCGACCGCGCCACCGACGGTTCCTACGGTTCCCGCGACCGCGGCAACAACGACCATTGCGCCGACCGCGCCACCGACGGTTCCCACGGTTCCCGCGACCGCGGCAACAGCGACCACCGCGCCGACGACACCGACGGTTCCCACGGTTCCCGCGACCGCAGCGAAGACGACCACCGCGCCGACCGCGCCAACGACACCGACGGTTCCCGCGACCGCGACGAAGACGACCACCGCGCCAACCGTGCCGACGATTCCAACCGGTCCCGCGACCACCGCGAAGACCACCCCCACGCCGACCGTCACCGCGACCACAACGAAGACCACAACGAAGACCACCACCACGTCCACAGTCCCCGCGACCACCGCGAAGACCACCACCGTGCCCACGACCACCGCGAAGACCACCACGGTCCCCGCGACCACCGCGAAGACCACCACCGCGGCCACGGTCCCCGCGACCACCGCGAAGGCCACCACGCCAACCGTCAAGAAGGCCGCGACCACGCCGACGACGACCAAGAAGCCGGCGACGACCAAGAAGAAGAAGGCCGATCTGTTCGATCGGCGCGACTGACCCTCTGCTCGGGTTTCTCTGGTTCTTGGTGCTCACCCTCCGGGCTGGCGGACCGGATCAGAGCACCCAAGACCCGCGGAGGGACGATGCGCCTGACGCCGCGAACCAGCCAACCGAGAACCGGCGGTGCGCTCCGAGACGCCGCGCCGTGGGCGCTACGCTCGATCGATTGCGGGATGTGCTCCTGCGGCTACAGCGTGAGCTGAACGTCGTAGACGCCGCCGTCGCCGTTGGTCGCGGTGCCGGTCACCGTCGTGGTCCCGGGCGCGCGAATCACGCCAGCGCCCTGCGCCTGCAGCGTGCCGGCGAACGTGAGGTTCAGAACGATGTCGCCTTCGATGTCACCGAGCAGGTGATACGTCCCTGTCAGTGTCCCCGTCAGCGTCCCCGTCGGAATGTTCTTGAGAGAGAGCTGGAGGTACGGCTGGAGCGATGGATCCGGATCCGTGTCGTACGTGATCTCGACCGTGACTTCCTCGTTCTCCGTCTCGAGCACGAGCACACCATCGGTGTACGCGGTCATGCCCACCCGCAAGCGCATGCCCTTGTTGTCCGAGCTCCCCTGATCGACCTGACCGGTGATCACGAGCGTGCCGGCCTCGATCCCGGCGGTCGTCTGCGGCGGGATGTTCGCGCTGCTCGCTGCGTTGAAACCAGCGAACCCGAGCGCGAGTGACTTTTCGATCGACTCGTCGAGCCCGAGGTACGCGCGGCGCGCCTCCTCGTCAGAATCGATCGTTGCCTCGTCATCCGAGCAGCCGACGAGGGCCAGCAAGGCGATCGCGGCCGCGGAGGTGAAGTTCGTCATGGTGATCTAGTGGGAGCAGCGGCTCGCGAGGTCACAGGTATTCTTGCGCAGAACCTGCGCAGATGTACCCCCATGTCACAGGTGCGGCCTTAGTAGCGGCCGCCGAACACGATGCCGCCGCCTGACTCGTCGATTGTCGGAGTCAGGTAGAGCGCGTGCTCGGTGCTGCTCGAGGCCTTCGGAGCCACGAGGTACAGCACGACGCCGCCGATGATCGCGGCACCGCCGACGATACTGACGACGGTCATCTTGTTCGCGCGGCTCCGCGCATCGTCCGTGATGTCCTTGCCCGTGGAGTTGCACATCGTCGTCGAGCCCATGCAGTGCTCTTCGAGCGCGTCCTTGTACTTCCCACGCGCCGACAACGTCACCCCCGCGGCGACACCGACGGCGACGCCACCCGCAACCACCAGACTGGCGCCGACGATCCGCTGCGTGCGACCGGGCGGTGACGGCGTCTCGGGCTCTGGGACTGGATCTGGTTCGCCGGGCTTCTTCACCACGCCTGGCAGCTTCTTTGGCTTGGGCTTGCCCGTCCCCTTGGGGATGTCGAGCGAGACCTCGGAGCTGCCACCGCGCTCGACGGGCGCCATCTTTGTCTTCGTCACGCCGTCGACGACGAACTCGATCCGGTGCGGCCCCGGATCGACGCGCTGCTCGAGATTGAGCGTCTCGAGGGCGACCGGCTTGCCATCGATCGTCAGCGTCGCGAGCACGTCGGGATCCGCGCCCTCGGGGACCTTGATCGTGACGCGCGGGACGTTGCCATCGAGCTCCTCGGCGAGCTCCTTGATCTTCGCGGCGCGGTCGTCCTTGGTGTCGGTCGCCATCTTCTGGGCGTCCGTGTACCAACGATACGCGACCGAGAGCTTGCCCCACTCCTCGAAGCAGCGCGCGACGTTGAGCTTCGCGCCGATGCCAGGATCGATCTTGTCGACCTCGGAGAACGCCTCGCAGGCGTCGGCGTACTTCTTCTCCGCGAGGAGCTTCTTGCCCTTCTTGAACAGCTTGTCGGCCTTGTCAGCGCTCGCCGGCGAGCTCGCCATTGCGAGGAGCGCGACCACGACGAGGGATCTCACGGCATCACCGTGAACACGCCGCTGTCGTGGTAACCGACGGACAGTGGGAAGCTGCGCACCGACAGATCACCGTCCGCGGCGTTGGGAAAACCGCCGGAGTACGACGCCGCGCGCAGCGTGTAGTACTTGCCCGGGGCAAAGACGTCGGCGGGAAGCATCAGCTCCTTCGTCGGCCCGACCGCCTCCATCACCGGTCGGTACTCGAGCGCCGTGCCCGCCGTGTTCGGAACGAGCTCGTAGAGCTGAACCGAGTAGATCGTGGCGGAGCCGTTCGCGACGAAAGAGACCATCACGGGCGCGACTGGCCGGGGGATCGAGAGGTTGTCGGTCGACAGCGGCATCCCGTTGATCGTGATCAGCTCCGGAAGGCCCGCCGGCAACGTCATCGTCATCCCGGCGGTCGGCTCGGTATACGTGAACAGCTCCGCGCGCAGCGTGACCGGCAGCGCCTGCCCGACCGGTGTCACCGCGCGGCTCGCCACCGTCGAGAACAGGAACACGGACCGCCATCCCTTGGCGACGAATGGGTTGCCGAACGCGACCGACAGCGGTGGATCGAGAGCTGTCACGGCGGCCGTGTGCAACGTCACTCCGCGCGTCGCGCCCTGGTCGACGCCGGGTGCCGCGATCAG
>JANOPP010000220.1:0-7057 GCA_031421915.1 Myxococcales bacterium
GTCGGATTGACGCCCCACAGGACGATCAGCTTCGCGTGCTCGTAGTCCTCGAGCGCGACGCCTGGCATCACGCCGTAGAGACCCTGCGTAGCCGCGGTCGTGGCGGCCGCGCAGAACGTGCGATCGAGGTTCGATGCGCCGAGCCGGCGGAAGAACCGCGTCGCGAGCGCGCCCTCGGTGAGCCAGCCGTTGGAGCCACCGTAGTGGTACGGGACGATCGCCTCGGCACCACTCGTCGACCGGATCAGCTGCAGCCGGGTGGCGACGATCGCGAGGGCCTCGTCCCAGGTCGCCTTGCGAAACAGACCGCTGCCCTTGGCGCCGTCGCGCACGAGCGGCGTGGCGATCCGGTGCTCGCCGTACATGTGATCGGTGAACTTGCGGACCTTGCCGCAGATGAAGCCGTCCGTGATCGGGCCGCGGCGATCGCCCTGGATGTCGACGACGCGCCCTTGATCGACGCTGACCGTCAGGCCGCACAGATCGGGACAGTCGAGCGGGCACGCGGTCGAGTGCTGTTCCATCGCGTCACCACGTACCAGAAAGTCCGTACGTCGTCGTGGACTTTCCGTCGGGCGACGTGGCCGTACCGAGCGCTGGGGTGACCGGAACCTTGGGCAGGTCCATGTCGCGCGTCAGGATGCCTGCGCCGACCAGGCCAACGACCATGCCGCCGAGCGAGTAGTTCGCGAGGCGCTCCGGTGTGCGGGTCTCGCTCGCGATGCTCGCGGTCGCGAGGCCACCGACCACGCCGATCAGACCGCCGATGTCGATCAGGAGCGCGTGGTTGCGACTGAGGTCGTAGTAGCGCGTCACGAGGATGCCGCCGACGACGCCCATGCCGAGACCGCTGAGCACGAGGCCCGAGCTGACATCGCGCGGACCATCGAACGAGAGAGCGAACAGCGAGCCTGTCGTCGTGCCCCACACCACGGTGCTGTTGAAGATCGCCGCGTCGCCGGGCGAGATCTTGATGCGATCGCCGGCGATGTAGCCCACCGCGCCACCGAGGAGGATGCTCGCGCCGGCGATCGGCTGGATGAACGCCTGCTTGTCGGTGAACACACGCGACGCGTAGTAGCCGGCGACGCCGCCGGTGATCGTCGAGGTGATCGTCAGGTTGCTCGTGCCGAGCGGAAGATCGCGAGGGACCTGGAAGTACGAGCCGACGACTCCCGCGCTGATCCCGAGCACGCTGCCGGCGAACGCGATCTCGCCCTCGTTGAACGCGAACAGCAGGCCGCCGGCCGCATACCCGCCGGCGATCCCCGCTGCGACGATCAGCTGGCGGCGCCCCGTCTGGGGAATCGGATCGAGCTCGACGAGCTCGCGGCGGGTCTTGCCTGGCAGCACCTCGACCTCGTAGTCCGCTCGGACGCGCCCCGGCGCCTCCGCCGAGATCCGGTACTTCCCGCTCGGCAACGTGGTGGTGTAGCTGCCGACGGCAACGTAGAGCTTGCCGATGAACAGACGCGCATCGGGTGGGGTGACCTGGATCGAGAGCGTGCCCTTGAGCGGCTCGAGCTCGACATACGTCGTGTAGGGCTTGCCGATGTTGACCTCGATCGTCTTGGTTTCGGACTCGAAGCCGTCGCGTTCGACGGTCATCTCGTAGCGACCGCCGACGACGTCGATCTGACTGCGGGACTTGCCGAACGCCTTGGCGCCGCCGTCGTTCGAGAGCGTGATCTTCGCGTCGGGTGGATTGGTCTCGACATAGATCTTGGCTGTCAGGTTCGAGAGCACCGCGATCCGCCGCAACACGTTCGCCTTGTCCTCCTTCGGTGGCGGCTCACACGCGTTGGGGGCCTTCGCGTCGTCGGGAACGGCCGCGACGTAGCGTGAGAGGTAGCCGATCGCCTGCTCGTACTCGAGGCGACGCTCGTACGCCTGTCCGATGTCCTTGAGGATCGTGTAATACGGCCGCAGGCAATAAGCGGCGACGAGCTCGCTCACGGCGCCCGGATAGTCACCCTGGATGTACAGCGTGACGCCGCGCTGGTAGTGCTCCGAGCCGCGCGCACGCAGCTGCTCGTCGGTCAGCGACGGATCGGGCTGGCGACAATCATCGATCTCGAGGACCGGCGCAGCGCGTCCACCGATGAACGGCGTGTCCGATTCCGCGCGCGCAGACGCGGCGAGGACAACCACCAGGAAGATCGCGAGCCCTATCCTC
The DNA here is from genome assembly GCA_031421915.1 of Myxococcales bacterium. Classification (GTDB taxonomy): domain Bacteria; phylum Myxococcota_A; class Polyangia; order Haliangiales; family Haliangiaceae; genus JABFXX01. Next base: position 2,177 of record JANOPP010000220.1, read on the forward strand.
ACTTCTTGTCGGGAACCGTACCGCTGCCCTTGAACGGATCGCCACTCAGATCGCCACCCGTCTGCTGCCGCGACGTGTCCTCGGATCCCGAGCCGGATCCCTTCTTCGTACCCTCGGGCTGCTTCACCGTCTTCACGGGGGTGCCCTTCGGCGGCTTCACGAGCTTGAGCTGGAGAACGTCTTTCTCGTCGTGCTCGAGCGGGTTGAACTTGAACTCGTAGTCGTTGTAGCCCTCGAGCCGCGCGAAGCCGACGATGTCCTTCTCCTTCTTGACGACGCGAATCGTCGTCGGAGTCGGGTCGCCCTTCGCCAGACCGTCGAGGTAGATCGTCGCGCCCGGTGGGATCGTCCGGATCTGCACGTTCAGGAACTGCGTCTCCGGCACCGGCGCCGCATCGATCACGATGGCTGCAACGCCGGCATCGATGGGCAGCGGCGTCACGATCACCGCGCTGCCCGAGCCATCGGGGTTCTTGGTCTTGGACTTCGCGGAGCCGACGATCTGGGTCACGCTGAAAATGACCGCCGCGACCACGACCGCGATGCCCGCGATCCAGATCGCATAGCGCGAGGTCGACGACTCCGCGTTCCTCTTGAACCGGCGGCGTGGCCCCGTGATCTTCGCTCGTTCCGTCGAGTGCGTCGGATCGTCGAGCAGTGCGGTGACGTCGGCGAGCATGTCAGTCGCGCTCGCGTAGCGCTCCTTGACGTCCTTCGACATTGCCTTGAGGACGACGGCCTCGAACTCCTCCGACAGCTCGGGGCGCAGCTCGCGCAACGGCTTGGGCTCCTCGTTGAGCACCTGCGAGATCACGCTGAGGTAGTTGTTGCCGACGAACGGCACGCGGCCCGTCGACGCCTCGTACATGATCACGCCGAGCGCGTAGATGTCGACGCGCTGGTCGAGCTCGTCGTCGCCGCGCGCTTGCTCTGGCGACATGTACAGCGGCGTGCCGAGCACCATGCCGGTCTGCGTGAGCCGCGTGGTCTCTTCCTCCTCGCCGCTCGCGCGCAGCGACTTCGAGATGCCGAAGTCCACGACCTTGACGAAGTCGGCGTCCTTGCGACGGAGGATGAACAAGTTCTCCGGCTTGATGTCGCGATGAACGATGCCCTTCGCGTGTGCGGCGGCGAGCGCCGACGCTGTCTGCGCGACGATGCCGAGGATCCGCTGCTCGCTGAGCTTGGTCTCGCGCGACAGGCACTCCGCGAGTGACTCGCCGTCGAGGTACTCCATCACGACGAACGTCCGACCGTCGACCGTGGTGCCGAAGTCGGTGACGGAGATGATGTGCTCGTTGTCGACCGAGGACGCGAGCTGCGCTTCCTGCTTGAGGCGCTTCACGATCGCCTCGCGCTGCGCGTACTTCTCGAGCAGAACCTTCACCGCGACGCGCTTGTTGATGTCCGTGTGCGTCGCCTCGTAGACGGCGCCCATGCCGCCCTGGCCGATCTTGCGCACGATGAGGTATTTACCCGACAGCGTGGTGCCGATCACCTCGGGCATCGCGAGCGCGCCCGAACCGCCGCTCGACGTCGTCGTCGCCGCGGGCCCCACCTCTCCGGAGACGCCGGTGTCGCCGGTGCCCGTCGCCTCCATCGCCGGATCGCTCTTCTTGTGCGCCATCGCGACGGCGGTGTCGCCGCCCATCATCCCCGTGTCATTCGAGGACTGCGAACGGACGACGAGGCGCTGCGGGGTGTCGGCCGCAGGCCGCCCCGGTTGGCTACCACTCGGTGGCTTGCCGCCCGAACCCGTGGACATTGCTGTCTGTCTTTGATGGTAGGCGGCCCCCAGGTTCGAGTCAAACGGTCGCGTATTGCCATCATGCGCATGATGGAATATAAGATCTCTTGTGACCCCGGCGCCGCGCGCAGACCTGTTCCGTCTCCTCGGAGACGAGGACCGCCTGCGCCTCCTCGCGCTGTGTGCGGAAGAGGAGCTCACCGTCGGAGAGCTGGCCTCGCTGCTCGGTGAGAGCCAACCCCAGATCACCAAGAAGTCTCAGCCACTGCGCGAAGTCGGCCTGCTGTCCGCCCGCCGCGACGGCACCCGGACCCTGCTGCGCAGCTCGCTCGATTCCGACGTGGTGGTCGACGCCGCGCTCGCAGAGGGCCGCGTCCTGTGCAGCAAGGACGGGAGTCTCGCGAAGGTCGCCTCGATCGTCGCCGCCCGCGAGGAGCTGTCGCGCCGATTCTTCGATGACGCCGGCGGCGCCTCCGCCGTCGCGCTCGAGGTCGCGCCGCGCGCCGACGCCGAGCTCGCTGGCTGGCTCCCGGTGCTCGCTCCACTCCTGCCCGGTCGCGCACTCGCGATCGACGTCGGCACCGGCGAGGGCACGCTCCTCCCGCTGCTCTCGCCGATCTACGAGCGGGTGATCGCCGTCGATCGCAGCCCAGCTCGCCTCGCGCGCTGCGCCGCGCGGATCGCGTCGCTCGGCCTGCCGAACGTTCGCTTGCGCGAAGGCGATGTCGAGGACGCCGGGCTCGCCGAGGAGATCGGTCCGCGCGGTGGCGCAGATCTCGTCGTCATGGCGCGCGTGCTCCACCACAACGCACAACCGCAGAATCCGATCGCCGCGGCCGCGCGCCTCTTGCGTCCCGGCGGTCACCTCGTGATCGTCGACTACCTGCCGCACGACGACGAAGCCATGCGCGAGCAAGGCGACGTCTGGCTCGGCTTCGAGCCCGCCAAGCTCCGCGCCTGGCTCGAAGGCGCGCAGCTCGCCGGCATCACCGTTTCCCCGCTCTCGTCCGCTCGACGTCCCCTGCTGCAGATCGCGGCAGGTCACAAGCTGCCGCGTAACTAACTAGCAACCAGAGAGATGACCATGAACACCCGCACCGAATTCCCCGCCTACAAAGTCAAAGACATGAGCCTCGCCGACCTCGGCCGCAAGAAGATGCGGATGGCGGAGAAGGAGATGCCCGGCCTCATGGCACTCCGCGAGGAGTTCAAGGGCAAGAACCCGCTCGCCGGCGCGCGCGACGCCGGCTGCATCCACATGCCGATCGAGACCGCGGTCCTGATCGAGACGCTGACGTCGCTCGGCGCCGAGTGCACCTGGACCTCGTGCAACATCTACTCGACGCAGGACGAAGCCGCGGCGGCGATCGCGGCCACGGGTGTTCCGGTCTTCGCCTGGAAGGGCGAGAACCTCGAGGAGTACTGGCAGTGCATCGAGATGCAGCTCACCGCGTTCAAGGGTGGCAAGGGCCCGAACCTCATCCTCGATGACGGCGGCGATCTCACCCTCCTCGTCCACAAGGGCGTCGAGGCCGAGAAGACCGGCAAGGCTCCGGATCCGAAGACCGCGACCAACGAGGAGATGCAGGTGATCTTCCAGACGCTCACCACGTCCCTCGCAGCGAGCAAGACCCGCTTCACGTCGATCGCGAAGGAGATCAAGGGCGTCTCCGAGGAGACCACGACCGGTGTCCACCGCCTCTACGACATGGCGAAGACCGGTTCGCTCATGTTCCCGTGCATCAACGTCAACGACTCCGTCACCAAGTCGAAGTTCGACAACCTCTACGGTTGCCGCGAGTCGCTGTTCGACGGCATCAAGCGCGCGACCGACGTGATGGTCGCGGGCAAGGTCGTCGTCGTCGCCGGCTACGGCGATGTCGGCAAGGGCTGCGCCCACGCCGCGCACGGCCTCGGCGCCCGCGTGCTGATCACCGAGATCGATCCGATCTGCGCACTGCAGGCGTCGATGGAGGGCTACGAGGTCACGACGATGGAGGACGCCGTTCCGCAGGGCGACATCTTCGTCACCGCGACCGGCTGCATGGACGTGATCCGCAGCGAGCACTTCCAGGCGATGAAGGACGAGTCGATCCTCGCCAACATCGGCCACTTCGACAGCGAGATCCAGGTTGCCTGGCTCGAGAACAACAAGGAGATCAAGGAAGAGAACATCAAGCCGCAGGTTGATCAGTTCATCTTCCCGAACGGCAAGCGCATCACGCTGCTCGCCCGCGGTCGCCTCGTCAACCTCGGTTGCGCCACCGGCCACCCGTCGTTCGTGATGTCGAACTCGTTCACCAACCAGGTCATGGCGCAGATGGCGCTGTGGACGAACGCGCAGAAGGGCAAGGACGAGATGACCGGCATGACGTTCGAGGCCGGTAAGGTCTACGTCCTGCCGAAGAAGCTCGACGAGAAGGTCGCCCGCCTCCACCTCGGCAAGGTCGGCGTCAAGCTGACGACCCTCACGAAGGTCCAGGCCGAGTACCTCGGCGTGAGCGTCGACGGTCCGTTCAAGCCCGACCACTACCGCTACTAGTTGCCACTTGATCGAGCCACGTCGCCGCCCCATGCTCGGCGGCGATGTGGTTCACGTGGTGGTCTCTGCTCTGGGCTCTCGTCGGTGCGTTTGGCACCGCGTGGCTCCACCAGTACACCGGTCGCGACTCGCGCATCGGCGGACTGATCGGCCTGGGGGTCGGCGCGATCTTCGGGCCGTTCTATCTGGTCTCGTTCTGGGTGTGGCTCTACTACACCCGGTCGAGCGTCCATGTGATCCGATCGCACCGCCGCTGGTACGAGTGGTGGCGTCCCTGATCGAAGGCTCGCGAGCTCGGTGTAGCCGCGCCCGATCGGGATCCGGCGACACCGAGGTTGCTGAACGGGTCGGATCAATCTGGCTGAGAGACACACGTCGGGTCGCCGGGTGTGTAGACCGTGCAGGTGTCCGTCGAGGAGCTGCAGTAGGCATTCGCGTCGTAGCACTCGTCACTGCCCCACAGCGAGTCGCAGCGTTCGCCGACGCGCGGACCGCGGGCGCACCGCTGATACACATCGCAGACGAGATGCAGCGCGCAGTTCTCCGTAGAAGCGCACGGTGCACCGACCTGCCCCGCTGGCGCGCACACACC
>JANOPP010000221.1:0-17730 GCA_031421915.1 Myxococcales bacterium
TCGTCATCGCCCTGTTTCTTCGACGAACGCGACGACACGTCGGGCCTCGGCATCCAGAATTGATACCGCAACCCTCTGATCTCCAGCCGCCGAGAAAGCCGCGCGGGAAATCGCGACCATGTCAGAAACAGGCCAAAACCCCGCCGTTTGGCAGGCACTGGCACTCGCGAGACAGGGGCGAGACACCGCTTGGCGAGCACCTCTGACAGGCGCGTGGTTCTACACCGGTTGTACCCAGCGCATTCCTCAACGATCACGCCTCCGACGAGGATTCGTTCCTCGTTCTCCCGTTACGCGCCGTCGAGGATCGAACGATTTTCCGCACTTGGATCGACGCGGAGAACTACTTCTTCGAGTGGTGCGTGTGGGTCGGGTATGCGGTGTATGGAATCGCGTTTGCGCCGTGGGGGCTGATCGCGATCGTGCCGCAGGCGATCATCCTCGCGTCGATCTTCGGCGTCACGGGGATTCCACCGACGGAGAAACAGGCAATCGCGAGCAGAGGCGACGCGTATCGCGATTACCAGAAGCGCGTCAGCAAGTTCATCCCGCTGCCGCCGAAGCCGCGCTGACCCGGCGCATGACGACCCTGGTATCATCGGCGGATGTGGATACGAGCGCTCGCGTGCGCGATGGTGGCGATCGCCGCTGCGTCGAGCGGATGCGTGCGGTCGAATAGCCATAGCTGCGGAGACGGTACGTTATGTCCGGAGGCCCTGCGCTGCGTCGCGATCGACGGCGTCCCGACGAGATGCGTGGATCCGGACGTGTTCCCCGCCTGCGCCGGGCTCGCCCAAGCTGCCGAGTGTGCGGTCAGCGACGGCGGCATCGGCACGTGTCAGGGCGGCGCGTGCATCGTGCCCCTGTGCGGCGACGAGGCCACGGACGCGCCCGAGGTGTGCGACGACGGCAACGTCCGCGCGGGCGACGGCTGCTCGAGCGACTGTCGTTCGGTCGAGACGTGCGGCAACGAGACCATCGACCTCGCGCAGGGGGAGCAGTGCGACCGCGGCTTGTTCGGCCTGTCTGGCGACGGATGCACGTCCGTTTGCAAGGACGAGTACCCGATCTGGCAAGACGTGACGACCACGGTCCCACCCGCTCGGAATGGGTTCCGCCTCGTGACCGCTGGCGACGGTAACGTCGCGCTGCTCGGAGGAACGTTCGGGACCGCATTGGATGATCATTGGTCGTGGGACGGCGTCTCGTGGCTGCAGGTGCTGTCCCCGACGGTGTTGCCTTCGAGCCGCAGACTGTTCGCGAGCTCGTACGATCCTGATCGTGATCGCATCGTCATGTTCGGCGGCGTGAAAGAGGATGAGCTCGGAGGGTCCACGGACACGGACGAGCTGTGGGAATGGGACGGTGTCTCGTGGTCGCAGCTCCCAGCATCGGGGCCCCGGCCTTCGGCTCGCGCCTCTGCGAGCCTGGCGTGTGGGGGCGGACGCTGCGTGCTGTTCGGCGGCCGCGGAACCACAACCGGCATGGCCGCGGAGATCTATCGCGACCTGTGGGCATGGAACGGTACCGCATGGAGCCCGCTGCAGGCCGCGAACGGTCCGACAGCGCGCGCGAGCGCCGCGATGGTCTACGACCAGTCAGCGGATCGGTTCGTCCTGATCGGCGGCGACACCCAAGCTGACGGCGGCGGCTGGACGGACGAGACGTGGACGCTCGTCGCGGGCGGTACGTGGCAACCTCTCGCGCCCGTTCCGCTGCCTACCGTGGAGATGCCCTCCGCTGCCTACGATCCGACGACACCGCCGGGGACCGGCCGCGTGATCGTCACGGCTCAAAGCGACAGGGTGGCGCCGACGTTGGAGCTGGTCGGGTCGACCTGGTCGCCACGGGGCCCGCAACCGAATCAAAGAACGACGATTGCGTACGCGCCGCGACTCGGTCGCGTCCTCGCCATCGCCGACTCACAGCTGACTGCCTTCTCGTTGCAGGCGGATGCTACGTGGACCGCGACCGCGGCCCAGCGGATCAATGCAACTGGCGAGGCGAGCTACACGTTCGCCGCGTACGACGCGCGTCGCGGCGTGACTGTCGCCGTCGATTCCGCAAGCGGGACCTTCCAATATCCTGCCACGTGGGAGTGGAACGGCATCGGCTGGCGCCGTGCGCGGATCGACGGCGTGCCGCTCCTCACGGGCGGCGCCGTGGCCTACGATCGAGCATGCGGGGCCACGGTGCTGGTCGGTGGCCAGAACCCGTTCATCACCCCCACGGTGTTCACCTCGGGGACGTGGCGCTATGACGGAGCGTGGTCGCAGGACCTCGGCCCCACGCCACCAGGGCGGTCCCATCACGCGATGACCTACGACTCGGTTCGCAACGCGATCGTGGTGTTCGGCGGCGCGACCGCGACGGGCGAGAGCAACGAGACTTGGCGGTACCAAGGGGCGACGTGCAACGCGCGCGTATGGTCCGCCGCGCAGCCCGCGCTCGCTCCCTCCCCGCGCTCCCACACCAGGCTCGCCTTCGACGCGCGCCGCGGGGTCGCGTTGCTGTTCGGCGGTTCGTCAAACGGCGTCGAGCTAGGCGATACGTGGGAGTGGGACGGGACGGCGTGGATCGAGCGTACGCCCGCGACCTCACCGGTCGCGCGAAGCGATCACGCGATGGCGTTCGACGCGCGACGCGGGCGCGTGGTCTTGTTCGGTGGCACCAGGTTACAGACGCGGCTCTCTGACACGTGGGAATGGGATGGGACGATCTGGAGCAAAGTGGAACCAGTCGTGGCCCCACCGCCACAGACCACGATGGCGATAGCACCGGACGTTACCGGTGGCCTGGTGGTAGTCGGCGGCAACGTGGCGTCATCCGCCGGGAGAATGCACCGCTACCACTTCGAGCAGGTAATCGACGTCCGCGAAAGTTGCGTGGCGAACACTGACAGCGACGGCGACGGACTCGCGGGTTGCGCCGATCCTGATTGCTGGGCCCGCTGCGCCCCGCTGTGCGCGCCTGGAATCACGTGCGACGGACCGGGATGCGGCGACGCCACCTGTCAGGCTGGGCTCGAGAACTACTTGATCTGTCCCGCTGACTGCACGCCGTAGCCGACGAGCTCGAACCAAAGCCGTACACCTCGAGCATTGATCGCATTGTGCTTCTTCTCGTTGCTGGACATGGATGGAACCTCCGGCCGCGCCGATCTGCGCGAGGATGCCGGAGGTGGCGCGCCGCAAGTCGCCGCGTCGACTGGGCGAGCGTGACACGGCGATCCGCGGGCGATCCGCGACGGGGGTGATTGTTCGCGGATTGTTCGCGGCGAAAGACCGGTACTGCGGCGAAAGACCGCGAAAGACCGGTACTGGGTAAGTTGGAACGTGTGGCCCGCTACCACGCGTTACCGGCGTGACGGGGTGCGACTGGTCTGCAGCTTGTCCGGTGTCCGAACGGATTCCGGACACGACGTCCGAGCGGCGGACAAGCCGGCGTCGTTTGCCAATGATCTCGCGACCCACGGCGCTGGTTTGGAGCTTGCTGCGATCGAGCTGCGATGCCGAGACCTCGCCAGATCCTCGCGAACCAGTTCTACCTGCTGTCGCGTCGCTGCACGCAGCGCCTGTTCCTGCTCCGCCCCGACGAGCCGACGACCAACGCGTTCCTCTACTGCCTCGCGGTCGCCGCGCAGCGGTTCCGCATCGAGGTCCTGCTGACCCTGGCCGAGTCGAACCACCACCACACCGTGTTCTTCGACCGCTACGGGAACTGCCCCGCGTTCGTCGAATACTTCCACAAGTTGTTCGCGCGTAGCCAAAACGCGCTGCGCGGTCGGTGGGAGAACTTCTGGGCCGTCGGCGAGCCGTGCATCACCCGCCTGCTCGATCCCGACACGGTGATCGACAAGCTCGTCTACACCGCGACCAACCCGGTCAAGGATCGGCTGGTCGAGCGCGTTCACCACTGGCCGGGCGCGAACACCTATCCAAATCTGCTGTCGGGCCGTTCCATCGTCGCGCGACGCCCGCTCCACTTCTTCCGCGCGACCGGGCCGACGCCCGAATCGGCAACGCTCGAGATGACGATCCAGAAAGAGCTCGGCGAGCGCGCTGACGTGATCGCCAAGGTCCGCGCCGGGGTCGAAACCGTCGAGCGCGAAGTCGCCAAGGAGCGCATGCGCACCGGCGCACGCGTGCTGGGGCGCCGCCGCGTGCTCGCGCAGTCGTGGAAGGACTCGCCAACGTCGATCGAGCCCCGCCGCAACCTGCGCCCGCGGTTCGCGGGGGGCGTCGTCGCGCGGATCACGGCGTTACTCGAGTATCGGGCGTTTCTCGCCGCGTATCGCCGCGCACGCGCGTGCTGGCTCCAGCGCGAGGAGACGATGTTCCCGCCAGGCACCTACTGGCTCGCGAGGTTCGCCGCTGTCCCGATCGCTTCTATTGTCCCGAACTGACCTCCGCCTGAAGACGACCTCCTGAACGACCTCAACGCTCGGATGCGATCACCGCTCCGTGCGTCGCTGCTGCGTTCCGGATCTACGAGCACCGATCTCGTTGGCGCTGCGTCGCCTTCGCACCTGGATCGACTCTGCACGTGATTGGCGACTCCGTCTCGACACGATGAACGACACAAACCCCGTTCGGGTTCTTCGGCCGCGAGCTCGCCGTTCGGCATCTCCGCCGCGCGGACCACCGCCTGCTGTGCGTTGCGCGGCGACCGCTGCTCCGCTTGCATCTCCTTCGCGAGTCGCTCGACGTCTGATGCCTTGAAGCGACGCACGCTCTTGTCGTCGATCGACGGGTGCAACCGCGTGCCTTCGAGGCGGCGCACGGTCGAGATGCTGACATCGAGACGCTTGGCCACGTCATCGCGCGTGAGCGCCGCCAGTTTCAGATCGTCATCGCCCTGCTCGGACGTCGTGTCCATCCGTTCGGACATCGGACAAGCTTCAGGCCAACGATCGCGCACCCCAAACCCTCACGCGCTGCAACGGCGGTAGCCGCGCCACAAACGATCCAACGTACCCAGTACCGGTCTCCCCCCAGTCAGGCCACTTGTGATCGCCTCAGACGCGGCCACGTAATCCAAGCAGCGTTCGTCCGAAGCCCTCGACCTCACGAGCCTCTCCCCGGAGATATCTTCGGGCGCCCCTGCCCTCGCGGGGCCGGTGTGAGAAAACCAGCTAGCATTTCAGTCGGGAGCGGTGCTATCGGGCGCCGATGAGATCGATGACCTCTGCGCTCGTGGTCGTGCTCGCAAGCTGCGCCGACAGCACCGGGAGAACGTCTGAACTGACGCCGGATGCTCCGAGTGTCGACGCCAGGCCTGCCGGACCGCCCGAGGACACCTGCCTCGATGGTCAGGATATGGATGGCGCGGACGTCGACCTGGCGGCGTGCCCTCCTGTGCCGCAGTCGCCCCAGGCCGCCCCCATGCGAGGTCAGTCCATCAGCCTGGGAGCCTGGGAGCTGGGCACGACCGCGACCGGCGTGACCTACGTGTACGGCCAGCTGTCGGCGCCGACCACGATGCCGCGGATTCTCAGCTACAGCGGCGGCTCGGTCGCGGTGAATCAGGAAAATCTCGACTGCTGGGCCAAGGGCTACTACCGACTGCGCAAGATGCTGCAGGATCCGCCGGCGGCGTATGTCGCGCTGCACGAGGCGGGGTTTCAGTACCGGTTCTTCCAGTTCCAAACCGACCTGCGCAACGGCACCACCGGCTACAGGAAGATCTCGTCGTTTCAGGACCACCTCGTGAAGTGGGTGACCGTCGTCGAGACCGATGGAAGGTGCCGCCAGCCTACGCGCGCGCAGTTCCGCGACTACTCCAAGGCCGAACTCGCGCGACGCGGATTGCCGGTGCCGATGGAGCCGTAGGTCAGGAGCACGCGGATCACGGTCTCCCGATCGAGGAGGCGCGTGAGGCAGTACAGAAACGCGTTGGTCGTCGCATCGTCCGGGCGGAGCAGGAACAAGCGCTGCGTGCAGCGGCGCGACAGCAGGTAGAACTGGTTCGCGACGATCTGGCGAGGTCTCGGCATCGCAGCTCGAGCGCAGCAAGCGCTACACCAGCGAGCGGGTCGCGAGAACACTGGCAAACGCCCCCGATTTGGCCGCCGCTCGGACGTCGTGTCCGGCATCCGTTCGGACATCGGACAAGCGGCAGGCCAACGGTCGCGCACCCCGAGCCCTCACTCGTGCAATGGCGGTAGCGCGCCACACGGTCCAACTTACCCAGTACCGGTCTTCGTCAGGTCTTCGTGGCCGGTCTTCGTGGCGTGTGATACAGGTCGCGCACGTCCTCGGGCGGAACGCGCAACGCGATCACGATCTCCGAGAGCGAATGACGCTGCTCCAGCCGTGCCGGATGCGGAGAACGTCACGCTCGCGGGTGTGTCGTACAACGGCCGCTTCGTGCAGATCTCGGTCGACGGCTCGACGCTGCAATGCGCCGCGCGCAAGGGTCGTTGATCCGAGCGACCGCTTCGGTTCGGGGTCTCCTCCGGGTCCTCTCTAGATCGTTGCAGCATCGGCTACTATCGGTGCGATGGCCGCCGAACGTGCAGACTTCGCCGTGGTGCGGGCGAGCCCCGCATATGCGGCCGCGATGGCAGCGCCCACTCCGCCTGCGCCCCGCACGGGCAACGTCGTTTCCATCTCAATGTTCGCGCTCGGCGCCGTGCTCGTCGGTCTCGGTCTCGCGCTCGACGAGCGTAGCGTGCTCACGATCGGGTTCACCCTGTCCGGGTTCGCGGTCGTGCTGTTCGTCATGTACGCGAAGGAGCGCGCCAAGGCGAAGCTGCCCGTCGCGCGCGAGCTCGTCGCAATCATCGCGTGTACCCAGGAGACCAAGTTCATCGATCGGGGCGACCTGTCCCGTTCTGCGCGAGCGCGCATCGATGTTTGCGAGGTGGAGTACGAGGATGGCACTCGTTCGCGGCTCGAGGTCTGCGTGCGTGCTCTCACGCGGACGATCCGCAGCGGAACCCTCGAGCTGCCCGTGATGGCGGTGGTGGTGACCCGCGGCGACGAGCTGCATGGCTGGCACCCGATCGCGCCGGGCTGAGGTGAAGAGAGTGTTGATGGTCGCGTTCCGACGCTAGTTGAATCCGAGGAGGAACTGCGAGTATTCGATGTTCGGCACCGATCCGATCGGCAACATCGCGGGCAGCGGTCCGCTGAACATGCCCGTCGAGAGTCCGAAGTAGTTGGTGTTGGCGCCGACGCCCCTGCCATAGACCGACGTTCTTCGATCGAAGACGGTGATGATCCAGATCGGCCCCGCAGCGAGTGGCAGGGCGCTGAGCAGCGGGTACAGATTGCGACCTGGGATGACCGGGACGGGGCCGGTCGCGGCGATCAGGTTGCGGCTCACGTCGTAGAGCCCGATGCGCGCCAGGGTGCCAGGATCTGCAACCAGCGACCTGAGGCCAACCTGTCGAAGCGTGATCGGCGAGATCACCACGAACTGCGTACCGAACAGACGCCCCCGTCGATACCGTTTTCGCCGTTGGCCATGAGCAAAGCTCACGCTTGCCGTCCCGTTCCCTTGATGTCGAGCAGGATGGGGACTTCGTAGATATCGAACGATCCTCTGTTCGTACCGAAGGTGCAGGTCGCCGAGCTACCGGCCAGCCCCTTCAACGTCGCCATCACGGTCACGGTCTCGCTCACCGCGATGGGGGACGGAGCCTCGAGCGACACTACACGGCGACCATGGCCGTACGTTGGGGGGGCACCCGTCCGAGACAGACGTTCGCAGCGGAACGCCGGTCGCGTCCGCGGCGCCGCACGCCGACGTAAGCTCGGCTGACCATGTCGAACACCCTGCTGGTCGTCTCGGTCTCCTGTCACATCAAGGCCGACTCCGTGGACGCATTTCGCGAAGCAACCATGGCGAATGCGCGCGCGAGCATCAACGAACCCGGCATCGCTCGCTTCGACGTCCTTCAGGATCGGGACGACCCGCGGCGGTTTGTGCTCGTCGAGGTCTACCGGAGCGAGGATGCACCAGCCGCACACAAGGAGACCGATCACTACAAGCGCTGGCGCGACACGGTCGCGGTCATGATGGCCGAGGCTCGCGCGGCCAAGAAGTACGTCAACGTTCACCCTGACGACGCGGGCTTCTGACTGCCGACGTCGGTGCCGATGCCCCGGCCCGCGGATGACCTGGTTTCGGAGAGCGACGTCTTGCACTAGAATCTGACCTCGCGGCCATTCGGCGTGCCTGCAGCATCTGCAGCATCGACGCTGCTGAATCGGCAGATGCCCGCTGGATCCGCAGAGCGCTTGAGGCTCGGAGCTCGCGCCGATCGACCACCACACAGAAGTTCGCGATGGCACGGTCAATGCTCCGCGGGCGCACATGCAACGCAGCTTCATCGTCACGTCGTGGGTCCTCGCGATCGGCGCGATCGCGATCGCGTGCTCGAACCCGGGTGGCATGAGCGACGCTCCCGTTCCTGATGCAGGCGCCGACGCGCCCGTCGCCAACAAAGGTGTACAGATCATCGAGCTCGGCCCCGTCACGAGTGGTGTCGCCACGCTGCTCGCGGTCCCCGCGCATACGCTCGGCTTCCATGTAGTCGCTGTCGTGGACGGCAGCACGGGGTCGGAGACGGTCGGGGTCCAATCGATCCGAAGCCCGTCGGGGGAGGCGGTGCTCACCGACTTCGTACCGGTGGGCCACGCCGCGCCGATCGGTGAAAGTCCCTATGGCGTGATCGCCGTGGCGGTGCCCCAGACCAGCGCGCAGGTCGCCATGCCGATCGAGCCGGGCGACTGGTCGCTGGTGTTCGCCGCGCCCGCGGGACGGGTGACCCGGGCCCGGGCCTACGTGCGGACCAGCGTCGACGGTGAGTTCCACGGAGGCACATTGTCGGTGCGCATCTACATCCCCGACGGTCTCGTGATCCAGGATCCCACGCCGGCGCACGCGATCACCGCCGCCGTGGCCGCGACCGACCCGTGTGTCGCCGCGCGTGTCGACAGCTTCTTCGCCACGCTCGAGAACCTGTTCGGTATCGGTCGAGGCAACGTCGAGTTCATCGCGATCGACAGGGAGTTCGACGCGATCGAGAGCGACGCGGTCAGGCTCGGAGCGCTCGCCGAGACCGTGGCGCCATTGACGGGGTTCGCGGCCCATTTCGTATGGACCACCCGAGTCGAGCTGTTTGGAACGCGGGTCTGGGCCAACAGCGCGTGGGTCCCGGGCACGGCGACCCATGCCGGCCATGCGCTGTCGGGCATCGTGGTCGACGTCTCCGCCGGCAAGCCGGCCGCGGCTGACGGGATGACCATGCTCCACGAGCTCGGCCACTTCCTCGGCCTGTTCCACACCACGGAGGCCAACCCGGCGATCCACGATCCACTGAGCGACACGGCGGCGTGCACGAGCAACGCGTCGACTTGCCCCGACGCCCGCAACATCATGTTCCCACTGTTCTGGGGCGCGACCGGCGGGATCGGGCTCGAGGCTACCGCGCAGCAGCGCCGCGTCGTCCATGCTTCGCCGCTGTACGACTCTCTCTAAGAATCGCTGGAGTCCAACGTCATCGGTGACGGTGTATTCGAAGCTGCGCGCGCTCGTCCCCGCTGACATCGATGCCGCACCGAAGGCCGATGACGTCTCGAGGCCGTGACGCCGATCCTAAGCGGATGGCGAATCTGCTCGTCGATCGCTGGGAGGGCGCTTCGCTGCAACACGTGCTGCAGTTGCGGCTCATCTTCGACCAGCACGATGTGCTCTAGAAGGGGGAGAAGCACAGCTCCGTGCATGCATCGTTCGGATCGAGATTGCCGTCGTCGCACTCCTCCTCACCTGTCACCACGCCGTTGCCGCAGCCGGTGTCCGTGCAGTTGTTGTCGCAACCATCGCCATTGAGGGTATTGCCGTCGTCGCACTGCTCGCCAGGAGCGACCGCTCCGTTGCTGCAGCCCGAGACGGTGCAGTTCGAATCGCAGCCATCACCGTTCATCGCGTTGCCGTCGTCGCACGCCTCGGCTCCGTCTGTTACGTCGTTGCCACACACGAGCGACAACAGGCAGCGGTTCGTGCACGAGTCTGTCTCGATCGTGTTCCCGTCGTCGCAGAGCTCGCCTCGCGACTGGATGCCGTTGCCGCATCCAGTCAACGAGCAGTCGCTGTCGCAGCCATCGCCGTTCAGCACATTTCCGTCGTCGCAGGCCTCGACGTCCCTGAGCAAGCCATCACCGCAGCGATCGGGCACGCACGATGCCGAGCACCCATCGCCGTCGGTGAGGTTCCCATCATCGCACTGCTCGGTGCTGCCCGGTTCGACGCGTCCGTCGCCGCACACCGGTGCACTCCGATCGAGATCAAAGACCGTGTCGCAACCTGCGACCACACCGACGATCAACAACCAGCGCCGAGTCAACCGCATCAGTGTATGTGGTCTCACCTCCGTGGGTAAACAGGCCAGGTTGGACGCGGGCGATCGGCGTGGCAGCGCGCAGGTGCAGCGCCGATGCCCGGATAGCTCGGTTGGTTGCCCACACCGCGCATCTGGTAGACCGATCAGTCCCCCTTCGGGCAGGATGAACTTCGCCTTCACCCGCTTCGCCTTGAGGAACACGATCCACGGAGCGCTCGGGTACAATCGAACCTCAAAGGAATACGGGGAGTGCAGCGATCATCGCCCGCACCCCAGCCGCGGGATCCGGCAGCCCTCGACCGCACAACGCTGCTCGCTCGAAGGCGTACTATCGTGGTCAGGCACGCTGACGTGAAGGACGTACGTTTCGCCCCGAAGGCACCATCCCTTCCCTTCCTCGGACGGGCGCTCAGCTACCGCCGAAGCAACCTCGGCTCGCTCGAGAAGATCCGCGACGATCACGGAGATCTCGTCTGGATCCATATCTTCGGCCCCCTCCGCGTGCTCGCGTTTCTGAGCGCGGACGGCCTCGAGGTCGGCTTGCGTAACAAGGACGGCGCGTACTCCAACCGCCTTGGCTGGGAGCGCTTCCTCGATCACGTGTTTCCGGGGGCCATCCTCGCGATGGACGGCGACCTGCACCGCCACCACCGGCGCATCCTCCAGGAGGCGTTCACGCGCGCCAACCTCGATGGCTATGTCGAGCAGATGAACCCGGTGATCGGTCGGCGCCTCACAGCCCTGCGCTCGCAACGATCAACAAACATCTACCCGTTCGTCAAATCGCTCGCACTCGACATCGCCACACGCGTCTTCATGGGTGCGGAGCCCGGCGCGGATGCCGACCGGATCAACCGCGCGTTCGTCGACGCGGTCGAGGCGTCCATCGCGCTCGTGCGCCTGCCCGTGTGGCCGCTCCGCTACTACAAGGGCACGCGGGGGCAGGCCTTCCTCGCGGAGCGGTTCCGCCAGCTCCTTGGCAAGAAGCGCACGAAGGAGACGGCCGACCTGTTCAGCAAGCTCTGTCACGTCCGGTCCGAGGATGGCGAGGCCTTCACCAATGACGAGGTCATCAATCACATGGTCTTCGTGATGATGGCAGCCCACGACACCAGCACGAGCACGCTCTCCACCGCCATCTATCACCTCGCGAAGAACCCCGCATGGCAGGAGCGCCTCCGAGCCCAGAGCATGAAGCTCCCGGACGAGCTGTCACTCGACGAGCTCGAGCAACTCGAGGAGCACACGTGGGTCATGGACGAGTCCCTTCGGCTCCACCCACCGTTGCCGTTCATGCCGCGCGTGACCGTGGCGGAGACCGAGTTCGCGGGCTACCGCATCCCCGCCGGCGTCCTGGCCGGGTTTGCGCCCCTCGTGGTGCACCGCGACCCGCGCCACTGGACGCGGCCACACACCTTCGATCCCGAGCGCTTCTCGAGCGAGCGCGCCGAACACAAGCGGCACCCCTACGCGTTCGCGCCCTTCGGTGGAGGCCGTCACCTCTGCGTGGGGAAGCGCTTCGGGCAGCTCGAGATCCGCTCGACGCTTCACCAGATGCTGAAGAAGTTCCGCTGGTCGGTGCCCGCGGGATACGAACTGCCCTTCCAGTTCATGCCGATCGGCAAGCCGACCGATGGACTCCCCGTGCACATCACGGCGCTGTGACGTTTGTGGCGCTCGGACCTCTCGCCATGGGCGTTCATGTCCCCGCGATGGAGCACATCGCCGCAGGTCTCGGCGAGACCGTCCTCCACGCACAGCTGAGCGAACCTGCGTTCGTCTTCTCCTTCGGCTTGAGCATGATCGGGGCCGGAACTCTCATCGACCGCGCCGGAGTACGGTGGACGGGACAGACGCCAAAAGCATTTCAGGCCGCGGCGGCACCGCCTTGAGATCGCGCCACACGACGACACCAGCTCCTGGGTCGGCTTCGCGGATGCAGAGAGCGTGGCGTCCGCGTGGGCGGTGGCAGTGGCAGTGGCAGCGAGGACGGCGAGGACGGCGATTGCTTGCTTCATGTCCTGACTGTGGCGATCCGCACCGGATCCCACGACGATGCGCGCCGCACACGGCATCGTCGTGATCCGTACATCGTGGGCAAGATCCGCCGCTTGCTCGCGAGTCGCGACGGCGATGCAGTCGATGACGAGCCCGACGCGCTCGCAGACGCCCAGGCCGAGACCGTGCATCTGCCGATGTCGCATGCCGACCCTCGCCGCGAACCCGGGCGTCGCGCCGCCGCTGCGCGTTCATCGATGGGTTCTCGCTCCATCGCCCGGCGCTCGAACGGCTCGTCCGCTACGTGCTCCGTGAGCACATTGATCTCGTCCGACCGCCTGATCCTGCGTCCCGAGGGTCGCGTCGAGTACCACTTCCGACGACCCGATCCGTCCGGTCGCGCGTCGTGGGTCACCGACGGGCCGACCTGGTGCCGACGGCTCGCGACCCTGCTTCCACCGCGCCGAAGGACACCACCAGGCTCCACGGCGTGCTGTCGTCTGCTCAGGGTTGGCGAGTAGCCGGCTCTTCACGTTCCGCTGCGATGCGCGCGCTCGAGGCCGTCGAGGATCAGCTCGAGGCCGAAGCCGAACTCGTTGCCGAATGCGTAGCCGGGCTGGAGCACCCGGCTCGTCGCGAACTCGGCCAGGTGCGGGAACAGACCGACCGGCATCTGGCTCATGATCTGCGTTGCGACGTCCTCGGCCTGCTTCGGGCTCTGGAACGGCAGGCTCAGCTCCTGCTGCACGAAGCCATAGATGAATGCATCGAGAACCGCGTAGGCATGACCGGTCAGCTCGAGCGAGAGGCCGCCTCCTCGCAAGGAACCCAGCACGGCGTCGTGGTGCTTCAACGTCGCGAGCCCGGGGTTCGCGCGCGACTCGAGCAGCGAGATCGCCCACGGGTGTCGATTCAGCACGGCACGCGCCGAGTGCGCCCGCACCCGCATGCCTTGCCTCCAATCCGTCGAGCTCGGATCGGGCAGCGCGATCTGCGCGAACACCGCGTCGACCATGCCGTTGAGGATGTCGTCCTTGTTCTTGACGTGGTGGTAGAGCGACATCGCCTCCACCCCGAGCTCGTGCGCCAGGCTGCGCATCGTGAGCCCCGCGAGGCCTTCCTCATCCGCGACGGTCACCGCCACCTCCATCGCCCGCTCACGCGTCAACGGTGCGCGTTGCTTCGCCTTTCCGCGCTTCGCCATGGCGGCATTCTGCCACCGTCTTGACATCCGTACAACGTAAGGCTATCAACCTTACTAAGTAAGTTCACAACCAACGAGAGGCCTGCAGATGAACGCGATGACCACGACGGTGCAACCGGTGATGACCCAGACCCGAACCCAGACGATGCAAGCGATCGTTCAGCGTGCGTACGGAGCCGTGGACGTGTTGCAGCTCGGCGCGATCGATCGGCCCGTGGTTGGCATGGTTGGCGCGCGGCAGGTCCTGCTGAAGGTGCACGCGGCCGGAATGGATCGTGGTACGTGGCACCTGATGACCGGCCGGCCGTACCTGATGCGGCTGATGGGGTTCGGCTTCAGCCGCCCGAAGAATCCGATCGCAGGTCTCGACGTCGCCGGCACGGTGATCGCCGTCGGCACGGCCGTCACGCGCTTCAAGGTTGGAGACGCGGTGTTCGGCATCAGCGAGGGCTCGTTCGCCGAGTTCTCGGTCGCGCGGGAAGACAAACTCGCGCACAAGCCGTCGTCGCTGTCGTTCGAGCAGGCGGCCGTGTGTGGCGTCTCGGCGCTCACCGCGCTTCAGACCGTGCGCGACGCGGCACGCATCGAGGCAGGTCAGCGCGTGCTGATCATCGGGGCCTCGGGCGGCGTTGGCTCGTTCGCTATCCAGTTTGCCAGAGCGCTCGGTGCGGAGGTCACCGGTGTGTGCAGCACCACGAAGATGGAGCTCGTGCGCTCGCTGGGCGCGGACCACGTCATCGACTACCGCACCACCGACGTCACCGAGGGCACGCAGAAGTACGACGTGATCCTCGACCTCGGCGGGAACGTAGCGCTGTCGCGGCTGCGGCGCGTGCTGACCGATCGCGGTGCGCTGGTCTTCGTCGGCGGAGAGCACGGAGGCGACTGGTCGGCGGGGTTCGGTCGTCCGATCGGCGCGATGATCCTCGGGCTGTTCGTGAAGCAGCGCTTCGTCATGATCGCTGCGAAGGAACACTTCTCCGACCTTGTGCGGATCGCAACGTTCATCGATGAAGGGAAGGTCCGCCCCGTGGTCGATCAGACCTTCGCCTTGCGCGACGTTCCCGCGGCGATGCGCCGACTCGAGGCCGGCCTCGTCGCCGGCAAGATCGCGATCCACGTGGCCTGAAGGTCACTCCGGGTCACGTTCGTCACGACGCGTCTTGAAGATCGAGAACTTACGAGATTTCTCCGAAAGGCTGCATCCTTTCCGGGGTTGCGGGACTTGGTTCTGTGAGGCGCATGTTCTCGTCCGCATTCATCACGACCGCGTGTATCGGTTTGGCAAGCGGTTCTGTCGGCCCGAGGATCTCGACGACGCAGTCCAAGGGGCGTTCATCACCTTGGCCCGCGTCAGGGTGTGATCGGATGCGACAACGACTTCGCGACCCAGAGCACGCTCGTGCTGTTCGACCCGTTCATCGAGCTCGGGCCCGACTGGGTGTCGTCCTCGGGAGGCTACCTGAACGATCAGGCGCTCACTTCCAGCGCGCACCAAACAGGCCGACCAACTGCTTGCGCGACTTGTCGCTGTACAGCTCGAGCGGGAACGCCATGCGGTGGCGGCCCTTCTGCTGACCGTTCTCGAGTGCGGCAAGCATCACGAAGTTCTTCGGCTTCATCTGATCGGCGACCAGCGTCGGAACATCGATCGGCGACGGTGACACGGTCGACTTGAACGACTTCCCGGGCGTGCAGTCCTCGAAGTACTCGATGGAGCCGTCTTCGGTGATGCGGGCGATACGGTTGGTCCTCTTGCAGTTCATCTCGCGGGCGTCAACGTCGACCTTCTTGAAGGTCACCGTCGTGAAGCCCTTCTGCTTGGAGGGCTTCTTGCTCGCTATCTCGCCGTAGACCGCCTGTTGGTACAGACCCGTGCTCGCGCCGTCGCTCGTGCTCTCGTAGTACGGCTTGAGACGGGGGAGCTCGACGTTGTTGACCATGTAGGTGGCCACATCTTTCGGCTCGGTCACGCCGTCCGTCTTGCCCTGGTCCTTCAGCTCCCGGAAGGCTCCATAGATCATCGAGCCGACCATGGCCGCGGGCCCCTCGAACCTCGTGCGCAGGTCGAGCACATCGTGGAGGTTGCCAAGGAGGGCGGCGAGGTGCGGATCCTTTTCGCAACTCGCGGTCGCCACGAGCAGGAGCTCGAAGTCGGTGCGATGTAGGAGGATCTGGATCTCGTCTCGGGTCTTTGGCGCGGCCTTTTTCACGACATCAAACAGCCGACTCCGGACGTCGGGGCAGGTCTCGTCCTCTTTCGCCTTCTGCAGCGCGGCAATCGCGAGGCTGAAGTCGGCGCCATAGGTCGACCACTCGTTGTTGACGTGTGCGATCGCGTCGTCCCAGCCGGTCTGCCAGACCTTCTTGGCGACCTTCTTTGTCTGCTTGGCGCGCCACGCGTTGACCTCCTTGGCCTGGGCGGTCGCGATCTCGAACGCCCGGATGAGCTGCGTCTTCGCGGCTGCAGGTGCCTTCGCGATCTCCTTTTCAAAGCGGGCGCGGTCGAGCTTGCTCATCGAGTAGGCGGCATCGGTCGCGCGTCGGCGCGACCGGTCCATCGTGTCCGGGGTCGCGTCCGCGCCGAACGTCTGGATCATTCGGCCGACGTGGATGACCACGGGCATGTCGAACAGGTCGGGAAGCTCGTTCGCCATCGGTAGATCGCAGCTCACCTTCGGCCACAGGTCCCTCATCGTCTGATAAGCGAGTTGCTCGTTGGGACTCTGAGCTTTCATGTACTTGCAGAACGTGTCCGTGTCGTCGGCGTGCGCGATGGACGGGGTGGTCACCAGCATGATGGCTGGGATGACGATCGCTTTGAGCATGCGCCATGAGAATGCAGTTCGCGCACGAGCGCAAGTGCTCGAACTGCCCGCCCTCGCCGCCAAACCTCGCATGCCGACCTGCATGCGACGTGGTGTCGATGCGCTCGGTTCTAGTCGTCGTTGCGGTTGCCGCCTCGGCTCCTCCGCACGCGAACCCGGCGGCCGCCGAGAAGATCTACCGCGACGGCAAGGCGCTGATGGCGTGCCCACGATCCGGTTCACGATGTTCTGACGAACGACGAGTCGCCCGGCGACGAGATCGACGTCCTGCCAGCGCAACGCACGCAGCTCACCGAAGCGAAGTCCCGCACGAAGCGCCACGAGGCTTCTTCCGTGGCTGCGAGCCCGGCCGCCTCGCGTCATCGTGCACGCTTCTCCTGGCGCTTGGAGAGCTCAGGGCCCGCGTCGAGCACGCGCTCGCGCGCCTCAAGGACTGGAGGGTACTTCGCGACCACCGTCGACGTGGCCGCATCTCGACCACACCTTCAAAGCGGTCGCCGATACGGGCTGCGGAATTCACACCGAGGCGATGGAGCGAATCTGGCAGCGGTACTTCACCACGAAGGACGCCGCCCAAGGTACGGGGCTCGGCCTCGATACCGTGGATTCGATCGCCCGGCTCCACCACGGATGGGTTCAAGTCCGAAGCACCGTCGGTGTCGGCACCACGTTCGAGGTGTTCCTCCCCACCGCACCACGTCGGCGAAGCAGTGTTGCGCGTGAGAGATGAAGTCGCTCCGCCTGACGATTCCTTGATCAACTCGATCGAACCCCACAGTCGCCTGGCTCCTCGTGGGCAGAGGTCGACCAGGTCGCCGGTGTTGTTTGTCGTCGTCTCCACGTCGAGCTGGCCGTACGCATTCCAGCCGACGCGGCGCCAGCGGTTACCGCAAGCCAGGTGGGATCAACTCGCCAGCGTGCAGGCCCTGCGCTGACAGGCTCCTGCTCGAGCGCGCACGGGTGAGCGATGAGGCCACGCGCAAGAACCCCAAGCTCGCGGACCTCCAGAATCTGCGCAGCATCCGCTCGACCCTGCGGATGTGTCGCTAAGGGTTGTCCCGGAACTGGTCGAGCTTGAGGTTGTGCAGGAAGGAGACGGCGCGGAGTGTGTCATCGAGGTGGTGCCCGCGCCGACGGTGATCGCGGAGCACGCGCCATGTCTTGAGCCTGGCGATCGCGTGCTCGACGCGGGCCCGACGTCGACGATGACGACGCCACGCACGGTTGCGCATGATGCGGTTCTTGTGAAACACGGGCGTGACGAGCTCGGGGACGCCGCGATAGCCGCCATCGGCGAGCACCCGCTGGTGATGCTTACAGAGATGCTCGACGCGTGAGCCGCGGTAGTG
>JANOPP010000222.1:0-25110 GCA_031421915.1 Myxococcales bacterium
CGGGATGGTCCGGATCCCGTCGCGCGCGATCGCGGCCTGTGCGGCCTTGAGCCCGATCGCCTCGCGCAGCTCCTTGTCGAGAAAGTTCTGGCTGTTGTCATTCGCGTTGGGACAACCAGCCCACGAGAACGCCGCTTCCGAGGGCGTCAGGCCCGTCGCCGCGGAGATTCGCGCCGGCGCATCGGCGAGCCAGCTCGTCGTGCCCCCAGCGATCGCGGCGAGTAGCTCGGCCACCGCATCGGCACCGAGGCCGCCTTTCGCGCCGCGCAGTTCGGAGTGCACGGCGAAGCCTGGCAGCGGCGCGAACGCTCCGCTCGGCGCGTACTCGAGGACGCTGTACGACTCGCCATGCCAGCCGACCTTCTTGATCGCGTACGCATTCCCGTTGTGCCACCGCATCCGAAAGCCAATGCCCTCGCCTGGAAGCGCGAGCTTGCCCGTCGCGCGATAGCTCCGCAGGAGCTCCGGCGCGGGCAACGTGCTCGCGAGGATCGAGAACAGCTCCGCGATCGTCTTCCGCTTGTCCGCGGGCGTCCCGATCGCCGTCGCGATGAACGCGAGCGCCGAGCGCGACACGGCGAAGCCATCCCATTCGACGATCGACGCCGGCAGGTCGTGGACGTAGCGGTCCGCGCGATCATCGCTCGCGAACCACTCCGCGGCCCGCTCGATCTGCGACCACGCCCGGCCTTCCGGCTGGTAGTGCCGCTCGTGCCAGCCGCCCAGAGCGACGAGCAGCGTCGCGTCGTCGGGCCCCGCCGCCCCCGCAGCCTTCGCGGCCACCTTGCCCGGCGCGCGATCGAGCGCGAGCCGATCGCGATCCGCCTGGTACTGCTTCGCGAGCTGCGCGAACCCGATCACGCCGGTGCGCAGCCGCTGGTGTGTCACGTCGGGAAGCACGCGCCCGACCACGTCCGGCGAGACCGCGCCATCGACCACGGTCGGTCCGACCGGCTTCGTCACGGTTGCGCCCGAGGTCAGCGCTTGCGCGAGTGCCGCGGCCGTTTGCTTCGTGGTGTGCGCCGCGGACGGCGCGCCATCGCCCGCCGGCATCGCGTCGATCAGCGCGCGCGCTTCTGCATCGCCGATCGAGCGCAGCCGGCGCGAGCCCGTCTCGTCGCGCACCGTCATCGCGTGCCAGAACGTCGGCGGTAGAGGCGCGACCTGACCGCGCGAGTACCGACGCTCGCCCCACCCGATCGCCGAGCCGTGGATCCGCGTCTCGGGATCGATGACGGTCGACGTGATCCCCGCCCGATACTTCGATTCCTCGGAGATCAACCGCGGCTTGTCGCTCCCGGGGAGCAACAGCAGGTGCTCGGGTCGCGGTGCACCAATCGCGATCGTCTTCGTGCCATCGATCGTCTCGAGCTCCCACCGGGGCTCCGCGTTCTCCGACGGACTCAGCAACCGCACCCGGATCCCGATCATTCCACTCGCTGCACCGAGCGGCGACGCGGTGATGCCCGGTGCCGGCAGCAGGTACGAGGCCGCACCATCGATCTTCCCGTCCGGATCGGCCGCGCCCTCGATGAACGCTGGCCAGCTGAGCCGTCCCTTCTCGCCACTTGCCGACACCTCTCGCCAGCGATAGTCCCTGTCCTTCGACTCGCCGACCCACTCGCCGATCCACGCGGTCGTTCCATCGCATCCGAGGAGTCCCTGGCCGTCGGGCACGCGCCGCTCGCCCAGGCGGATCGCCGTCGCGCCCTCGATCCACGCTCCATCGGGCAACACCGCCGCGCGAGATGCGATCCCGGCGATGCTCCACACGCTCGTCTCGCTGTCGAACACGTCGTGTGGCGAACCGCTCCAGTAGCCGCGCGCCTTGTATCCGTTCTTGATCACGACGAGGAACTGCCCGCCGATGAACCGCACCGTCACCAGCTCGTGCTTTGGCGGGATCACGAGATCGTGCGTCCCGAGCCGTCCGCTCGGCCCGACCGCGATCGCCTTCGTACTCGTCACCAGCACGATTGCCGGCGGACCACCGTGCACGGTCAGCTCTGTCTTCCCATCGGGATTCAGCTCGGTGGCCGCCTCCTCGAGCGCGGGCCAGCCAAGCTCGTCGATCAACCCCGCGCGCAGGCTCCGCGCGAGCGACGGTGCCGGATCGATCGCGGCGAACCGCGCGTGCAGATCCGGCACGTCCGAGAACGTCTCCGCCTTCACCTTCGCGGTCACGACCGCGATCGCCTCGCCGAGTCCGACCAGCCCACCCTTCTCCGCGCGATCGATCAGGCCTTCCAGCCACACGCGCTTCGCCGCGAGGAAGCCCTGCTTGCCGCGCGACACCGAGTCGAACGGCTCGTCGCCGATCTCGCTCGCCACCGCAGTCGCGAGCAGCGCGCCCATCGTCGGATGTGCCGCGGTACGCACTGGATCGACGCCGTGCCCCGGCTGCGTCGCGCGCTTGCTCCACCGGCCGAGGTCGATCCGCGCGTGGGACCCTTCGGGCGCGACCTGCACCCCAAGCTCGAGGGCGAGCTCGCACAGATCGAGATCCGTCCAGTGATACCGACCGACGCACGAGATTGGCCTGCCGTCCGCGATCAGCATCGGCGCCATTCGTCGCAGCAGCGCGAACGCGCGATCGGGAATCTCCGACTCGCGATAGTCACGTGCGAGGTGAGACGTCAGCTTGTCGAACCACGCAGCGCGCCCGCCGTTGACCTCCGCCGCTGCATCGTTTGTGACCAGCGCCTGCACGGCACCCGTCGCCTCGACGAGATCGAGCCACGCCGCATCCAGATCGGCGCTGTACGCCGAGCCCGTCGGGAACAGGTTCAGCAGCGC
This sequence comes from Myxococcales bacterium, assembly GCA_031421915.1. Taxonomy (GTDB): domain Bacteria; phylum Myxococcota_A; class Polyangia; order Haliangiales; family Haliangiaceae; genus JABFXX01. The sequence goes on from JANOPP010000222.1 coordinate 2,797, forward strand.
TCCGCGCGCCGTCGCTGACTGCTTGCCGAGCTCGGTGATCGGCTCCATGTACGCGCGCCAGAACTCACCGGCCGCCTTCCCGAGCGCCGGCGACTCGATGATCTCGACGACGAACGCGCGATCTTCCGCGTCCACGTCCAGCTTGGCCGCCTTCGCGAGCCGCCGCAGCTCCTTCGCCATCCCGGACCACGGCGGCATGCCGCCCAGCGTCCGCTGCAGACACAGCTGCCGGAAGTGCGCGTACGCGACGTCCGGCTTGTGATGCTCCGCGAGCTCCTTCGCGTACTGCGTCAGCGCCTTGGTCGTCACCGCGCCGGCCAGTGCGAACTCGAGGAACCCATCCACCCGATGCTGCTCGTCGACCTCGAGCGCATGAACCGCCTCCGCCTCGCGCGCCTTGCCGAACATCGCCGCAGCGAACGACTGCGCACCGTGTTCGATGAACGCTCGACCCGCCTCCTCGAAGAACGATGGCAGGAAGTGCGGCACCGTCTTGCCGAGCTTGTCGGCCAGTGCGTCGATGCCCTCCTTTGCGTGCCCCGGCTTGCTCTTTGCCTTGCGCGCGTGCTTCTTGAATTCCTTCACGACGTCGAGCGCGTACCGCGCATTCTTCGGATCGTTGACCAGCGCCCAGCCCGGGAACCCGAGGGGTCGCTTGCGCTCCTTCGCCACCGCGCCGCGATCCTCTCCCGCCCCGAACCCCAGCGTCGCCATCTCCAGGTCATCTCCGGCGGCGACGTTCTCCGCCGTCAACCGGATCACGGTCCGGCCCGGCAGCACCGCATGGTGATACGCGCGCGCGACGACCGCGTCGACGACGTCGTCTTTTCCGAGCTTCGCGTTCGCGGGCACGAGGCCACCTGCCTTGAGCTGCGCTTGATCTGCGCTCACGACGCCTCCTCGACCTTCTCGACCACGCGCGCCGCGTAGATCGACGACGCCATCCGCATCCCCTCGGAGAACGCGACCGGCCCGACGTCGCCGAGCTTGAGCCCGCGCTCGCGTGCATCGACCCAGCTCAGCTGTCCCGTGTACGTCTCCGAGTCCGGGCTGTCCGCACCGATCCAGTACCGCGCCTCGCTCACGCCGCCGCCGTCCCACACCTTGCAGGTCGCATAGCCACCGCGCACCTTGAACCCGAGGGAGCGCGCCTTGCCGAGCGCATGCATCAGCATCGCGAACTTCCCGTTCTCGTACTGATCGATGCTCGACGACGTCAGACCATCTGGCTTGGGATGCGTCTCGCGATGGAGCTGCGAGATTCCCTGCGTCACACCGAGCTGCGTGACGAGCTCGCGCCACCCGTCGAGCTCCTGGATCAAGATCGGATGCGGAATGGCGACGCGCTCGGTATCGAGCCACGCAGTTTCACCATCGAGATCGACGACGCCGACGCCCTTCTTGCGATCGACACCGCGAAACAACCCCGCCTTCGCATGATCGTGCCCACCATCCGCGCGCACGGCGACCACCACCGTATTCTCGAGCGGCTTTCGCCAGCTCGGATCGTCCCACACCGCCTCGAGCACGGTGCGTGGCACCGCGAGCGAGCGCAGCATCCACTGGTCCACCGTCGCCATGCACTCGCGGTCATGCTCGACGAGCCAGTCGCGCAAGGCCTCGAGCTGATCGGCCACCTCACCGTCCTTGATCTCCTTGGGCACCGACGCCATCCGCTTGCCCGCGGGATTCTTCGCGGCGAGCTTGCCGCCGTCGAGCGTGAGCAGATAGCCCTTCCCCGCATCGGTCCAGCCGAGGCCGGCATCATCGGTCGTTGCCACGACGGGCGTGTTCGCGGCCGCGGTCGCCTTGTCCGCCTTGGCAGCCTTGCCCGGCTTGGCGGACTTCGGTGCGAAGGCAGCGACCGGCGGCGCAGTCGTCGTCGCGGCGGCAGCCTTCGTCACTGCTGCGGCGTTCGCTGCGGCCGACGATCTCGTTGCAGAAGCGGAGGTCTTCGCCGAAGCCGGCCTCGCGGTCACGGTCTTCGCAGCGGCGGCAGCCTTCGTCGCGGCGAGCTTCGCGAGCGCGGTGTCTGCGGCGGTGGCGGCGGTCGGAGACGCGGTCTTGGCGGTGGCGGGCTTCGACGCGGCAGCAGCCTTCGTCGCAGCCGCGCCGGGCCTGGTCGCCGCTGCCTTCGCGGTCGCGGTCTTCGCGACAGGTGACGCGACCTTCTTCGGCGGTAGCGCCGACTTCTTCGCCGTCGCAGGCGCGGACTTCTTCGCCGTCGCAGGCGCGGACTTCTTCACCGTCGCAGGCGCGGACTTCTTCGCCGTCGCAGGTGCCGCCCTCTTCGCTGCGGGCGCACCCGGTGCCTTGGCAGACTTGGTCTTCGTCGTGGCCATCGTCGATTCCCCCGGCCGACGATGTTCCACGCCCACCGGTGATCGCAGCAAGGGACGGCGACGATGATCCGCTCTCCCACTCCCGCAATCCCGGCTACGATGCGCCGTGCGGTCGTTCGATCAGAAGCTCGCAGCACTGCGAAGCCTCGACATCGCGGCCCCTGACGCGCACGAAACGCTGCGTGCGGCCCTCCGCTCTTCGTCGGGCATCCTCGCTGCGATAGCCGTGCGGCGCATCGTCGAGCATCGAATCGAGTCACTGCTCGGCGAGGTCGAGCCTGCCTTTGAACGGTTCCTCGAAGATTCGGTGAAACGCGATCCGCAATGCCGCGCCAAGATCGCGATCGCTCGCGCCATGGATAGCTTCGAGCGCTGGGACGACCGCGTGCTCGTCGTCGGTCTGCGCGTCACCCAGCTCGAGGGAATGCCGCCACCAGAAGATACGGCGGCCGAGCTGCGAGGTGTCTGTGGACTCGCTCACGCACGGTTCAACCGACGAGACGCTCTCGACGTCCTCGCACGACTACTCGCCGATCCCCACCGAACGGCGCGACTCGCGGCGGCGCAGGGGCTCGGCGAGGCCGGTCGCCCCGACGCGACGGCGTTGCTCCGCTACAAGATCGCGGAGGGCGACGACGAGCCAGAGGTTCTGTCGGCTGCGATGGAGTCCCTGCTGCTACTCGCGCGCGAGCCATCGATCCCGTTCTTGATCGAGATCCTCGCCGAGTCCGGCCTCCGGGCAGAGATGGCGGCGCTCGCGCTCGCGGGCGCCCGTATCACCGACGCCTTCACGCCACTCGTGGTGTGGTGCAAGAGCTGTCCACCCGCCGACCGTCATCGCAGCGGCTACCTCGCGGTTGCGCTCCTTCGCAGTGAGGCCTCGACTGCATTCCTCCTCGACATCGTCGGTGGGAGATCTGCCGCTGATGCTCTCGCCGCCGCGCGTGCCCTCGCGACCTTCAAGGACGACCCGGCCGTCGCGACCCTGCTTCGAGGGGCGATGACACGTCAGCGTGACGCGAAGACGCGCGACGCGATGCTCGTACTGCTCGGCTAGACGCAGATGGGGTGCGACTCACGCGCTGAACGCTCGACTTGGTCTGGCCCTCATCGCGCACCACCGCGACCCGCCCACCGATCAGCTCACGAAGCCGCACTCACCGGAACAACCTCGTCGTGGCGCCAGCCGAATCCGCGGCCCACCCCCGCCGCCGCGACCGGCCGCGTCTCACTGCCGGACTTGATTCCGGCGCTCATCGCACTGACCTCGGCGCGAATACCGTGCGGAGCGTCGACTTGATTCCCGCGCTCTTCCCGCTGACCTCGGCCGAACACGCGTGCCGAGCGTCGACGTGATTCCGGCGCTCATCGCGCAGCCGGCGCCGGCTCACGTCGCGGTCGGCCGTCCCCGACCGACTTGATTCCCGCGCTCTTCTCGCTGACCTCGGCCGAAACGCGCGTGCCGAACGTCGACGTGATTCCGGCGCTCATCGCGCAGCCGGCGCCGCCTCACGTCGCGGTCGGCCGTCCCCGACCGACTTGATTCCCGCGCTCTTCCCGCTGACCTCGGCCGAACACGCGTGCCGAGCGTCGACGTGATTCCGGCGCTCATTCTGTTCGTCGCGCAGGGCTCCCCGAACAACGATCGTTGCCGCGTCGTTGCAAGCGCTCGCTCAGCGTCAGTCGGTGTCGCCTGCGCGGGAGGTGCACGGTCTCTCTCCCCATCGAAAAATCGCCCGGACGCCGCGCGTAACCCCGACCGATATGGGGTGCGATGATCGGTCGCGTCCCGCAGTGCGTTTCCCTGCATCATGCGTCCTCATCGGTCGCTCGCACGAGCTCGGCGCGCGAGGAGCGATGGCCTGCCGACGCCGACGGCGGCTGCGCGGTCGATGGTGTGTCGTCACTGCGTGGACGACGAGCCCGAATCTCGTCGAACGCGTCGAACTGTCGTCGCAACCCGACCGTGGCCGGAGGGAACGGCCGACGACGTCGACCGCAGCTCCAATGGAGTTGTCACCGACGCGACACCCCCGGCACCTCGTCGAACGCGATCGCAGCGTGACGTCGCCACCCGACCGAGAGCAGCCACGTGCGCGCCTTCGCCGTCGGTGACGGCTGCGCGAGCAGCTTCTGCTTCCACGGCGCATCCGGCTCGATCGACGCCTTCCAGCCGGTGAACCACGCCCCGCTCGAGAACGGATCGAACCACGTCGGACCGAGGAACTCGGACGACGGCTCGTGGCGCCGCGTGTTGTTGAGGACGTAGCGGAGCGCGTTGCGCACCTCGCGCGGCGTCGTCAGCGCACGTGCATGAAAGCGCTCCGCGAACACCTTGCCCGCGCGACCGAGTACCCGGTTCACCCCGCGCGCGATGCGAGCATTCAGGCCTCTCAGGCCGCGCGCAAGCGCGTCATTGCTCGCCGCCTCGATGATCAGGTGGAGGTGGTTCGCTTCGACGACGAACTCCACGACACGAAACTCGGGCCGGTGCGCCCGCGCGATCGCGGTCCGGATCACCTCGACGATGACGCCTCGCCGCAACGACGGAAGCTCGGCAACGATCCGCAGCGTCACGTGCTGCGGATGCGTGGATGCGATCGTGGCGCGCCGCTCGTGGGAAACGCCCGCGCGCGTCTTCGGTCGCCCCGCCCCGGGCCGCCAGCCACCATGCGTGCTGGCCGGCTTCCGTGCCTGGTCGAGCGTGAGCTGAATGTGTCGCTTACGAGGTCGGCGTTTCATGACGAGAAGAAGATCTGTCGCAGATCGATCTGACATCGAGATCGCGTTTCCTCGACGAGGAATCGCTCAGACACAACGAGACGGGCGAGCGCCGAAATCAAGAGCAACGGTGCGCTCGCACGAGCGACCGACGCGGGGCGGACCCATGCAGCAAAACGCACTGCAGGCGCGACCCGCCATCGCACCCCACATCGGTCGTTGCCACGCACAGCGGCCGGGCGATTTTCCGATGGGAGGAGAGACCGTGAATCTCCCGCGCGGGCGACACCGACCGACGAAACACGTGCGTTCTTCCGAGGCGGCAACGATGGTGGTTTGGGACAGAAATCCAGGGCGAGAGGTTGGAATCCAGTCTGGCAGCGAGGTGCGTTCGTTCGCGCCGCGGTCGGCCGAGATGATCGTCGGAATCAAGTCGACGGTTCGAGCGTGAGCTTGCGCCGCGGTCGGCGGCGATGAGGTCGCGAACCGCAATGACCGCCGGAATCAAGTCGAGCGGTGAGCGGGTGGCTTCGCGCGGCGGTCGGCTGGAAGGAGCGCCGGAATCAAGTGGACGGTGAGCGCGCGGCTTCGCGCCGCGGTCGGCCGGGATGAGTGCGCAATCAAGAGCGGGGGCGCCCCTCCATCGCACTCCTTCTCGGTCGGTGCCACATGGTGCTCGGGTCGAGAACACCGCTGGAATCAAGTCGGGCGTGCGCGCAGGGCCGCTCTGCTATGGTCGCTACGTGAGCACTCGACGGCTGTTGGCCTCCTCCTCACGTGCGCTGTTGATCATCGGCGTCGCGGCCGGCTGCACCAAGGCCGGCGAACCCGCAGCGAGCCCAGCGCCCCCACCGCCGACAACCGCGCCGGCGAGCGCACCGATGGCGACTGGACCAACACCGACGACCACACCGACGCCGACGACCGCACCACCAGCACCGCCCCCGCCGAGGCCGGGCGACGCCACCACGCGTGCCGAGATGCTCCCGGGCGGCGAGGTCGACGCGCGCGAGACGCGCCGGCAACCCGGCAGCGATCTCGAGCGGCAGCTCGAGTGCCGTGTGCGTGCGACCGGACCGTCGGGCCGGATCACCGTCGCGGACGTCGTGCCGAAGGCCGACCGTCGCTGACGAAGGCGGAGGTGCTGACGAAGGTGGAGTCCGCGTATCTCCCGCGGCTGAAGCGCTGCTACCAGGAGCTGCTCGTCGGAACGCCGACGGCGAAGGGCGCGGTGACGATCCTGTTGTGGATCGACCTCGTCGGGACGAGGCGCAGCAGCTCGGTCACCGCCTTCGATGCGGGGCTGGCGACGTGCATGACGAGCGCCGTGGAGACCTGGCGGTTCCCGGCGCCGACGGGACAGTGGACGCGGTTCGAAATCACGCTCGCGCTCCAGCCCGACTAGCTCGCAACTCTGCGCCCCGCACGAGAAATCCCTGGAAGCATCGTGCTATCGTCGCCGCCGAGCGGGGATGGCTGACGACACCGCACAGACGCCGTTGCACGACGCGCTCGAAGAGCGGGTCGTGGCGTTCCGGCAGCAGCCGGAGGCCAAGGGATTCGCGCAGCTCCGGCAGGAGCTCCGGGACGCGGGACGCGGCGAGCTGCTCGCCGAGCTGTGCGCGACCTGGGCATCGCAGGAGCGCGATCCGGTGCGCGCGGCGGACGCCTGGTCGGAGGCAGGCGAGGCGATGGCCGTGCTCGGCGAGATGGCGACGGCGATCGAGTATCTGCGGTCTGCGCTCGATCTCGATCCGACGAACGATCGGGCGGCCGATCGGCTGCTGGAGATCGTCGAGCCCAATGATCCGGCCGCGGCGGTCGAGATCATCGAGCAGGAGCTGACCGAGCTCGCGAAGAAGGCCGGCGGGACCGGCGCGAAGGCGAAGGCCGAGGTGACCGCGCGACGGGGCGCGCATCACCGCAAAGCGGCCGAGCTGTGGAACGATCATCTCGGGCGGGTCGATCGCGCGCTGTGGCACTGGCAGCAGGCGTGGAAGCTCGAACCGCAGCGCACCGAGGCACTCGAGGCCGCGCGGCAGCTCTACATCTCACTCGGCGACGAGGGGATGGTCGCGAAGCTGTACCAGGCGGAGCTCGAGGTGCTCGGCAACCACAAGGAGACCGCCGGTCGGCGCTCGGTGGTGCGGTTCGAGCTCGGCAAGCTCGCGCTGCGAGCCAAGGACCTCGAGGGAGCGGCGGTTCACCTCGAGGAGGCAGCGAAGCTCGATCCGACTTCGGACGACATCGCCGAGAAGCTCGCCGAGGTGTATGCGAGCCCGGGCTTCCGCGAGGGACAGACGCGGGGCAAGGCCGGCGAGCTGTTCGTCGAGCTCGGCCGTCAACGGCTCAAGACGCGCGATGACGCGACGGGCATCAATTACCTGCGGCGCGCGGTCGGCATCGATCCGTACTCGAAGGGCTCGTCGGAAGCGCTGCAGGATGCACTGCAGGAGTCCTCGCAGTGGCAAGAGCTCGATCGAGCGTTGCGGCATCGCAGCGCGGTCGTCAGCGATCCGGGCGAGCGAGCGGCGGTGCTGCGGCGGCGCGCGGCGCTGTACCGGAACCAGCTGCCGGATCGCCCCGGTTTGATCGAGGTGTTGAGCGACCTCGTCGCCTACGAGCAGCCAGGCAGCAAGGCATCGCACGAGCTGCGTGGGCTGTTGCGCGACGATCAGGACTGGGAGGCGATGTCCCGGCTGATGGAGGCGGAGATCAACGCCCTCGCACAGAACCCCGAGACGCCCGCGGAAGAGATCGTCGCCGAGATTCTCGAGCTCGCTACGGTAGCGCGCGAGCATATGGGTGATCGCGACCGCGCGGCGGAGCTGTTGCACCAGGCGCTCGGCGTCGACCCGATGCACGAGGAAGCGCTCGCGCGCTACGTCGATCACTTCCGCGAGCGACGCGACTGGCGCGGCCTGATCGAGCTCTACGAGTTCGCCCTCGACAACGCGCGTGAGGCGGGGATGCCGCCCGACGAGCTGGTACGGCGGCTCGAAGAGATCGCGCAGCTCGCGGAGCTGCGGCTCGGCGACATCGACCGATCACTCGAAGCGTGGAACCGGATCGCGGAGCTCGAGCCCGATAGTCCCAAGGTCGCGGAGGCCATGCGCCGGCTGACCGCCCGCTCGAAGATGTGGCAGCAGCTCGTCGCGAGCCTCGAGCACGAGCTCGCGACCGCGAACGATCCGATCCAGCGGATCTCCATCCTCAAGAAGATGGCGCAGACGTATCGCGAACGGCAGATCGATCCGCGGCGCGCGATCGAGCTGTTCGAGCAGATCCTCGCGGAGAATCCGGGCGACGACGCGACGCTCAAGGCGCTCGCAGAGATGTACGAGAAAGAGGGCGACGACGCCGGCCTTGCTAACTCGCTGCGCCGCACGCTCGATCTCGAGGAGCAGCGCGTCGTCGAGGCGATGATGAGGTCGGGCAAGGGAGCCGATGCGCCGAAGGAGTGGCCGGTCGCGAAGCGGTCGGAGCGCCTGACGCAGCTGCGGCGGCTGGCGCAGCTCTACGAGACACGGCTCGCGGATGTCGATGGCGTCGTCTACGCGTCGCGCGCGGTCCTCGAGCTGTTGACGGGCGATCGCGATGCGCTAGAGCGAATGGAGCGGGTGCTCGAGAAGGCCGGCGATCCGCGCCTCGAGCAGACGCTCGAGTATCACGCCGCAGCGTCGGGCTCCCCGGCGGAGCGGGCGAAGCTCCTCAAGCGCCTGGCGAAGCTCGCGACCGCGCGACAGGACGACGTCGCGGCGCTCGATCGCTGGGAGCAGACGATGAAGGCGTCGCCGTCGGATCCCGACGCGCTGGCGGCGCTCTCCGAGCTGTACGAGAAGTTCCAGCGCTGGCCGGAGCTCGCGCAGGTGATCGAGCGGCTCGACGGTGGCCGGCCACTCCCCGCCCCCGGCACGACCGAGGCGGCGATGCGCGCGGTCGAGCTCGAGCGCTATGCGATCGTCGTCGACATGCACCTGCAGGACGCGCCCCGCGCGGTCAAGGCATGGCACCGTGTCCTCGAGCTGACGCCGCGGAATCGCACCGCGCTCGCCGCGCTCGTGACGCTGTACCGCTCCGCCACGAAGTGGCGCGAGCTCGCCGATGTCCTCGGCTCGCAGATCGTCTCGTTCTCGCAGCTCGTCGCGCTGGACGATCGCGAGCGCGCGTGTGACGCGGCGATGGAGCGCGCGGAGATCCTCGAAGAGCGGCTCGGCACGCCGGCCGAGGCGATCAAGGTTCTCGATCACCTGATCCGCGAGCTCAACCCGAATCACCTCGAAGCGCACACCGCGCTGCGTCGCCTGCACGAGGCGCGCGGCGACTTCGATGCAGCGGTGCGGATCGCCGAGCGCGAGATGTACCTGTCACCGGAGCCCGAACGGAAGGTCGCGCGCGGGATCGAGATCGGCATGATCTGCCGCGACCGGTTGAACAACCCGACGCGCGCGCTGCAAGCGTTCAAGCGCGTTCTCGAGCTGGATGCCGACGAGCCCGAGGCGCTCGCTGCGACCGCGGAGCTCCTCGCGCGCCTCGGCCGGTGGAAGGAATACGTCGTCATGCTGGAGCGCTCGCTCCAGCTGTTGCCGGGTCGCGACGCGCCCGATGCCGAGAACTACGCCGAGGAGCGGCGGACGATCGTCCAGCGGATCGCGGCTGCAACCGCAGACAAGCTCGCCGATCCGAAGGGTGCCTTCCGCTGGTGGCGGCGTGCGCACGACGAGGCGCCCGACGAGCAGACACTCGCCGATGTGCGCCGTGCGGCCGAGGCGTACGGCCTGTGGCGCGAGCTCGCGGAGGTCCTGACCGACGAGCGCAAGCGGCTGGTGGCGGTCGGAGGCACGGGCGTCCCATCGGAGCCGCAGCGCTACGTGGCCCTGTCGCGCGAGCTCGCTGGACTCGCCGAGCGCCGCCTCGGTGACAAGCCGCGCGCGTTCGCGGTGATGGCGGAGGGCCTCGCGGTCGCACCGCGCGATGGATCGCTGCTTGCGGAGCTCGATCGCCTGGCCGCAGAGATCGACGTTCGCGCGACGTGGAAGTCGCTGCTCGACTCGTACGATGTCGCCCTGCTCGCGGCGGCGCCGGCAGAGCGGGTCGAGCTGTACCTGCGGCGGTCCAAGGTCCTCGACGAGAAGCTGAACGATCCGAAGGCGGCTGTAGTCGAGGCTCTGCACGCGTTCTCGTGGGCGCCCGATCGCGAGGACACGCGGGAGATCCTGGTCGCGCTCGCCGGGAAGGCACGCTCGTGGATCGAGGTGGTCGCCGTCGACAGTGCGCTCGTCGAGCGCGCTGCCACCGCGGAGAAGCGAGTCGAGCTGCTGAGGCGCAAGGCGCAGGTGATCGAGGAGCAGCTCAAGGATGCCCCCCGCGCGTTCCGCACGCACCTGATCGCGCTGCTGCTCCAGCCCGACGACGCGGACACGGCATCGCATCTGTGGCGCCTCGCGCGCGTGGTCGGCAAGTACCGCGACACCGACAAGACGCCGAACACCGAGCCTCCGTCGGCAACGGTGCAGGCCGAGCTCGCGATCGCCGAGGCCGTCGCGCTTTCGACACGCGCGACTTCGGGCCCGAGCCCCAGCCCGGGCATGAATTCTGGGCCCTCCATCCTCGGGCCCGGCCGCCCGTACATCCCGCGGCGGCTGCAGACCGAGCCACTCGCCGACGCGGATCTCGGGATCGGAGACACCACGGACGCCGAGCTCAACCTCAGGGTCGGTGACTCGACCCAACCGCTCGATCTCACCGAGATCGAGATGGCGTCGGGGCGCAAGCTGGAGGTTCCGGTCGGCGAGTTCGTGCAGGAGAACCGCACGATGGCGCTCGATCAGAGCGAGCTGTCGAAGATGATGATCGTGCCGCCGCGGCTCCCGCCCGGTGCGAAGGGGCCGCCGCCACCTCGTCCCGCGGGTTCCCCGCGGGTGGCGCCGCCGCGCCCCCCGTCGATCAAGGGTCCTCCGATGCCACCGCCGCGCGCGCGCTCGGCAACCAATGCGCCACCGCTGCCCGGCGCGCCGCCCATGCGCAAGGCGCAGGCGGTCGTGCGTCGCGCACCGCTACCGACGTTGCCGAACCGCGCGTTCGAGTCGCCGTGGGAAGAGCTCGCGGTCGCGTACGAGAGCATGCCGGTGACGGATGCGCAGTCGCGGCTGCGCTGGCTGTACCGCGCGTCCGAGGTCTGGGAGACCGGCGGCAAGGACATCACGCGCGCGTTCGACGCACTCGCCCGTGCATTCGCTCAGGCGCGCCGTACGCCTGGCAGTGATACCGAGGTTCGCGCGCGACTCCACCGCATCGCGCAGGAGCACAAGGCGTGGGACCGCCTCGCGGATCTCTACGAAGGCATGGCCGAGGACGCGGACACGGCGATCGCAGCGGCGGATCTTCTGATGGAGGTCGCGACGATCCGCACCGAGCAGAAGAAGCCACGCGAGGCCGAAGCACAGCTGCGCCGGATCCTCGGCATGCTGCCGAACGAGCCCGTCGCGCGCGCACGGATCGAAGAGCTATATCGAGCAGAGGGCCGCTGGGTCGAGCTCGCGGCCTCGCTCGAAGAGCGCACGGACCCACGTCTCGGCACGGCGGCGCCCGAGTCAGAGCGCCCGCAGCTGTTGCGCGAGCTCGCACAGATGTACGTCGACAAGCTGAAGCGCCCGCACGACGCGATCGACGCGTTCGAGCGCCTGCGGATGCTCGCGCCCGCGGATACGACCGTCCTGTTCCAGCTCGCGGATCTCTATGTGTCGGTCGCACGGTGGTCAAAGGTGATCGAGACGCTCGCGCGCGTTGGCGAGGTCTCCGAGGGCAGCACCGAGGCGCGCGATGCTCTGCGCCGGATCGCGCTGATCTACGTCACCGAGCTCGAGCTGCCTGAGCGCGCGCTCGATGCGTACAACCAGATCAGCCAGACCTGGCCCGACGACGTCGAGGCATGGGCCGCGCTCGACGCGATCTACACCACGAACGCGCGGTGGAATGACCTCGCGGACGTGCTGCGCCGCCGCGCCGCGCTCGAGCGCGATCCGGCGCTACGCGCCCAGCTGCTCTCACGCCGGGCGCAGGTCTTGCTCGACTGGCTCAACAATCCCGAGGAAGCCGCGGCCACGCTGCGCCACGCGCGAACGATCGCGCCCGATGATCCGGCGCTCGCCGATCAGCTCGTCACCGCGCTGGTCAAGGCGGGCCGCGAACGAGAAGCCGCGGGCATCCTCGAGAACCGTATCGATGCGATGACCTCGACGGATCCCGAGGTACCCGTGTCGCGCGGCGATCTCGCGGCGCTGCATATCCGGCTCGCGCAGATCCGGCTCGAGCGCCTGGACGACAAGGCCGGCGCGCAGCTCGCGATCGATCAGGCGCTCGCGCTCGTGCCCGAGCACCCGACCGCGCTCGCGGTGCTGGCCAGCGTGGCGTCACCCGACGACGATCCACGCGCCTTCGCCGACGCCAAGCTTCGCGAAGCGGACAGCGCCAAGGACGACGACGTCCGGATCGCCGCGCTGATGGCGGCTGGCGAGGTGCTGCAGTCGCGCGTGCAGGACACGGCCGGCGCACGCGCCGCGTACGAGCGTGTCCTGACGCAGCGGCCCTACCACTCCGATGCAACGTGGGCCCTCGCGGGTCTCGTGGAGAAAGGCGGCGATCCGGAGACCGCGGCGCGCGTCCTCGAGAAGCGCCTCGAGGACGAGTCGCTGACGCCACTCGAGAAGGCACGGATCATGACGCAGCTCGCGGCGCTGTCGCGGGCCGCCGGCGTCGAGCCTGCTGCGGAGCGCCGCCTCCTCGAAGCTCTCGGGTGCATGCCCGATCACATCCCCGCGATCGTCGCGCTCGCGGACTTCTACGCCGATGCCGAGCGGTGGACCGACCTCGAGGCATTCCTCCGCGAGGTCCTCGGCGAGCACAGCGAGCCGAGCGGGGATGGGGCCCCTGCCGCCTCTGCCGGCACTCTGCTTGCCGCGGCCCCCGCTGCGCTGATCGCCGACCTCCATCGCAGGATGGCGAACGCACACGAGAAGCTCGGGCGCGATGAGGATGCGTTCCAGACGCTCGTCGCCGCGGATCGCCTGCACCGCGGTCACCTCCTGATCAAGCTCGCCCTCGGCGAGAACCGCTACCGAGCGCGGCGCTGGCGCGAAGCCGCACTCCACCTCTCACCGCTCGCGGGCCATGACGATGCTGCGCGCTACCCGAGCGAGGTCGCGCAGGGCCTCTATCACGCGGCGCTCGCCGAAATCCGCAGCCTCCGTCCCGAGAAGGCGCCGCCGCTCTACGTGCGTGCCCTCGAGCTCAAGCCGAACTACGCGCCCGCGCTCCAGGCTCTCGCGGAGATCGCGATGGAGCAAGGCGACCACACCAAGGCCGCAGATCTCTTGACGCGCCAGGCTACCTCGACCGAGGAGCCGGCGGAGCGGATGCGCCTGTTCGAGGCGCTCGGCGACATGGCGCTGATGATGCTGCACGACGAGGAACGCGCGCGGGCCTGCTTCACTGCTGCCGTCGCCGCGGCGCAGCCGATCGAGGCGAAGCACGTCCCGCTGCTCGAGAAGCTCCTCGAGCGCCAGGATCTCGCAGGTGATCATCCGGGTGCTGCGCGCACCGCAGAGCTGATGGCAGCGTTCGGATCGACGCCGGCGGACCGCTGCTCACGCTACCTCCGTGCCGCGCGCGACTACCTCGGTGCCGGCGATCGCGTGCGTGCCCGCGCCGCCGCCGATCGCGCGGTCGAGAGCGATCCGTACGACATCGACGCGGTCGATCTCGCCTCGGGCCTCGCGATCGATCAGAGCGATGTCGAGGCGGCGGCCGGCATGCTGACGCGCCTTCTCACCGCGAAGGACGATCGCACCGGCGTCGGCCCCGTGCAGATGGGGCGGCGCGCGATGCTGTCGTTCCGCCTGGGTCACGCGCGCCACCAGCGCGGCGACAACCGCCAGGCGCAGCCAGCGTACGAGCGCGCAATCCAGATCGCGCCGGATTCCGAGGGGGCGACAGGTGCGCGGCGTGGCCTCGTCGAGCTCGCACGCGCGAGCGACGATCCCGCGCGCCGCGAGAGCATCGTCGGTCACCTCCAGGCGATCACCGCCGCGACCGGCGCCCTGCCCGACCTCGTCATGTGGGCCGAGGAGCTGCGACGCACGGACAAGCCCGATGCGGGCCGCGCGACGCTCGATCTCGCGGTCGCCGCCGGCCACACGCCGGACGTCCACCAGAACGCCTTCCTCTCGATCCACAAGCCGTACGCGATGCGCGACGACGAGAGCTACAAGGCGAACATCGATGCGACCGAGCGCGCGCTGCTGTCCGGCACCGAGCCCGCAGAGAGCTCGCTCGCACCGATCGCCGCGGCGCTCGCCGAGGCGGCCGCCCTGCTGTGGCCCGATCTCGACGAGGCTCTCGCGCGCGGTGGCGCCGCCGGTGCACGCCGCGTCCCGGCGACTCAGCACACGGCCGCGACCGCAATGTTCTCACGCCTGACCACGGTGCTCGGCACCGGCGCCGTCATGCTCTACCAGCGGGACGCAGGTCCCGATGTCGCCGTGATCTGCGCGGCCACGCCGACGATCGTCCTCGGTCCGCGCCTGGCTCTTGATTCCGGATCCAGCGGCGCTCCGTCGGAGGTCGTCCGTGCGCAGCTCGCGCGTGCGGTCGAGCTGACCCGCCCCGAGCACGTCGTGTTCGCCGGTATGCCACTGGCCGATGCGACGCGCCTGCTCGTCTCGGTGATCCGCCTGTTCGGACCGCAGCCGCTCAAGGATGCCGCCCAGGCGCTCGTCGACGACGCCGACGTCCAGCGCGGCCACGACGAGATGGTCAAGGCCGCACTCTCGGTGAAGATCCGCACGCGCCTCGAGCAGGTGCTCGCGCAAATGTCGCTGTTCGTCCTCGATGTCCGGCACTACCTCGCGGCGTGCGAGCGCACCGCGGATCGCGCCGCCCTGCTCCTCGGTGGCGACGCCAAGACGATCGTCGAACACGCGCTTGCGCGCGGATCGACCACGCAGCACCTGATCTCGGCACTCGGTCAGCCGGCCTGGCTGCCGCTACGCACCAAGCTCGGCGTCGGCATCCGCTGAGGCGTGGTAGGCTGCCGCGCGATGTACCTCGGCATCGTCAAGGGCACGGTCGTGGCCGACCGCAAGGCCACCGGCCTCGAGGGTACGAAGCTGTTGCTCGTGCAGCCGGTCGACGAGCACGGCGCACCAACCGGTGATCTCCAGGCCGCGGTCGATCGCGTGCAAGCCGGCGAAGGCGACCTCGTCTACCTGGTCGGCTCGCGCGAGGCCGCACTCGCGTGCGATCCGTGGTTCGTCCCGGTCGATGCCGCGATCGTCGGCATCGTCGATGGCATCGACGTCCCGGACCCGGCGAAGGGGAATCGACAGCCATGAAGTGCTGCCGCGTCGTCGGGCCGATGTGGGCGACCGTGAAGCATCCGGCGTTCGCGGGCCGCACGCTGTTCGTCGTGCAGCCACTCGACGAACACGGCACCTCTACAGGCGCGAGCTTCGTCGCGATCGACAACGTCTCCGCCGGCGTCGGTGACATGGTACTCGTCCTCACCGAGGGCAACGGCGTTCGCCAGATTCTCGCGCAGGGCGATCAGGTCCCGATCCGCTCGATCATCGTCGGTATCGTCGACGCCGTGGAGACGGGCACGTGAAGGGCGGGCATCCGCTCCGTCATCAGCTCGCTGAGGTCGCCCGCCACCTGCACACGCGCGGCTGGGTCGCAAACCACGACGGCAACGTGACTGCACGCGATGGCTCGCGGTTCCTCGCGACGCCGACCGCGACCTCGAAGCGACTGATCACCGATCGCGAGCTGATCGAGGTCGACGCCAAGGGCCAGGTTGTCGGTCACGGCAAGGTGTTCGGCGAGATCGGGCTGCACCTGACGATCTACGAGCGCCGACCCGACATCCATTGCGTCGTCCACGCGCACCCGCCGAACGCGACCGCGATCAGCGCGTCGCGCGAGAACCCGATCGAGCAGCCGTTCATCGCCGAGGCGCTGGTCTCGCTCGGACCACGGATCCCCAAGATCCCGTATGCACAGCCCGGGGACGCGGCGCGCTCGGCCCTCGCGCCCTGGTGCGAGCTCGTCGACGCGGTCCTCCTCGGCAACCACGGCGTGTTCGCGTGGGGCGCGGATCCCGAGCAGGCGCTCATGCGCCTCGAGCTCGTCGAGCACCTCGCGAAGATCGCGGTCGCCGCGGCGCCCCTCGGCGGCATCGAGCCGCTTCCCGACAGCGCGATCGCGCCCCTCCTCGCCGCACGCGCCAAGGCGAACATCGGCCGTGCCGCGGATCGTGCCGTCGAGACCGCCTCGCATCTCCTCGGCCGCACGACCGGCGAGACCCGACCGGTGGTCGCGTGCGCCCCTGCCCCGCACTCCTCGGTCCCGACGATGTCTCCCGGCGGTGCTCGCCACGATCTCTCGACGATCGTTCGCGAAGAGATCGTCCGCGCCCTGCGCAAGGACTGAGCCTGTAACCGCGGACCGGCCCGCGCGTAGGCCTCCCATGCGCCCCGTGTCCCTGTGGTCGTTCGTTGCCCTGCCGTTCGTCCTCCTCCCGATCGCGTTCGCGTGGTCGACCGCCGAGGGACAGTCACGCACCGCCGAGGGCCCGCTCGTGATCGAGCTGTTCACCTCGCAGGGCTGCAGCTCGTGCCCGCCCGCGGATCGAATCCTCGCAAAGCTCGCGACCAAGGGCTTCGAGGGCAAGACACTCGCGCCGCTCTCGTTCCACGTCGACTACTGGGACGACCTCGGCTGGCCCGATCCGCACGCATCACCGGCGTGGACGGAGCGCCAGCGCGACTACGCTCGCGCACTGCGCGACGATCGGGTGTACACGCCACAGCTGGTGGTCGGCGGAGCGACCGGGATGGTCGGCTCGAACCTCGTTACCGTGACCAACGCGATCGCGAGCGCCGCACGGCCCTCCCTGTTGCCCGCGACCGCGACCTGGTCGAAGGACTCGCTCGAGGTCACCGCAACGGCACCGGCCGATGCGGACGTGATCGTGGTCGTCTGGGACGATGCGGCCGCGACGTCGGTGAAGCGCGGGGAGAACGCCGGCGAGACGCTCGGTAACGCGCGCGCGGTGCGGCGCCTCGAGCGTGTCGCTCGCGCGGGAGTGCGCGGCACGATCACCGTGAAGATCGATCCTGCGTGGCGATCCGTCGGCGCCGTTGCCTTCGCCCAGCGAGCGGACCGGAAGATCGTTTCGTCGGCCTTGCTCCCCCGCTGAGTCTGATACAACCGCCGCCATGCGCGTCGCTGTTGCCCTGGTGTTGTCCCTGACCGTGATGTCGGGTGCTTGCTTTCCGAACAACCCACGCCACCAGACCTACGCAAAGATCGCGGAGGGCGGCGTCCTCCTCGGGGGCATCGGCCTCCTGTTCGTCGTCAACTCGGGCGCGGACTGCATGACCGCAATCCCCGGCATGCCGGACGCCGACTGCGAGGACAAGGCGTCCCTGCTCGGCAACATCGGCCTGGGCCTCGTGCTCACCGGCCTCGTCGGCTTCATCGTGACCGTCTCGACCGCGGGCGACGACAAGGTCTCGACTGCGCCTGTCACCACCGCCCCGCCGCCCCCGACCACCGATCCCGTGGCTCCCACGCCGCCGGTGGCTCCGACGCCGCCCGCCGAGCCGACTCCACCGACCGACCCCGTGCCGCCGACCGAGCCGACTCCGGCCGAGCCGACCACGCCGCCAACGCCGTAGCTTGGAAAACGGGGGCGGCCCCCATGTCTCGGACGGGTTAGATCGCGCCGGCCTTGCGAGCGACCTTGCGGCCGTTGCGCTCGCAGACCTTGCTGCCGTCGAACACCGGCACGCCGCGCGCCCAGGCATGACTGCCGGCGGTGCCCGAGATCCCGAGGAAGTACGACTTACGACCGACGAACAGGTCGAGCTGGTTGCCGTCGATGCCGCCGCCCGTGTCGTCCGCGACCACGCAGCCGTCGTGAACGAAACCACCCCACGGCGCGCGGCCGGGCATGGTCCGCCCCTCGAGCAGCGGCACGTGCAGGAGGCTCCCGAGCTTCACGACCTTGGGATCGACGGCGACCGTGCGGAACGGCTGGAGCGGGCGACCGGTCCCGGCCGTCCCCCACTTCTCGTTCGTGACCTTGAAGCAGGGGGTGCGGTCGCAACGGCAGTGTCCCCAGACGTTGAGGACCCGACCGTCCTTCAGCTTTCCGGTGCCCTGAAGGGCAATCTGCATCGCGAAGTCACGGGTCACGTCGGTGATCGGCTCGCAGGTCCCCGTGTAGAGGGTGACCAGGTCGGGCGGAGTGATCGACGCGAGCTCCGGCTCGGCCTCGGGATCGAGGCGGTTGTCGTTGGCGACCTTGACCGCCTTCGCGGACTTGGCGGCCGCCCTCGCGGCGACCTCCTCTTCCCCGATCACGTAGTAGAAGGTGATGTTGAACTGGCCGATCGGCTGAGGCTCTGCCTCGACGATGGGTGCCGGAGCCTTCGCGATCTCGCGCGTCATCGGCGGTGGCGAGACCGAGGCATCGACGGAGCCCGACTGGCAGCCCGCGAGACCGAGAACGAGAGGCGCGATGCCTTTGATTCCCTTGAAGATTCCGCGAAGCAGTTCCGCGAGGTAGTCGACCGCCGACTCGACTGAATCGATGAAGCGGGTCGCTAGGTTCGAAGACGCGTTCGCCATGGCCGCCCGGGCCAAAAGTCGCCGGACCGGTCAAGTCTAGCCCTGATCGTTCCGGCACCAGGTCGAACGGCTGGAAAAATCACCTTTAGCTGATTTCTACAGCCAGGACTTAATCCGGACCCTGGGCGGGGTTGGAGCCTGGGGGATCGGCAGGGCGGGCTAGAACCGAGCCTGGAGCGTGGCGTTGATCCCGAGCTGGTTGAACTCGCCAAACTTGTACTGGAACTGGCAGGTGTCCGGGTCATCGCAGACGCGCTCGTAGGTGCTCTGGTTGCCGTCGTAGCTGTAGAAGACCTCGAGCACGGTCGAGAAGATCTTGCCGAAGTCGATCTTGGCGGTCGCCTTGACCGCGATCTGCGGAACGGCGTCCTCCCCAGCCGGGAGGATCGTGATCAGCGTGTCGATGTTGTTGTTGCGGATGACCGCGGTCGACTTGCCGGTCGTGGTCGCGCCCGGGATGCCCTTGTCCGTGGCCAAGGTCGCCGGCTTCTCGATGCCTGCGATCAGCCCGATCGTCAGCCAGTCGCCCCAGTTCTTGTCGACACCGAACGCCGCGAACAGGTTGGGCTGAAGGTCGTAGCTCGCGGGGAAGTCCGAGTACGGCGGCAGGCCCGGCTGGCTGTGCAGAATGAACGCCAGGTTGCGCGCGGACAGGTCGAGGCGGAGGCGGACGCGGTCGATCTTGACGCGGACGTTGAGGTCGCCGGCGTACCCCTTCTGAATCGTGGTCGTGCCGGTCTTCTCCGGGTGCTTCAGGGTCTGCCCCATCGCCGTGAACTCGGCCATCGCCAGCCACGACAGACCGCCCGGATACTTCTCCGGGGTGAACAGCTGGCTGACCTGCTCGTTGTTGAACTTGTAGAGCCGGTAGTCGATCGATGACCGGACTGGCATGCCCTTGTTGATCGAGAGCTGGGCGGACGCGCCGAACAGCTGGACCTTCTCGGCCTGGACGTCCTGCAGCTCGTTGTAGCCGCGATCGAAGTAGCCGCCGTTGAGCTCGAACCGCATGCCCGGCATCGGATCGATGCCAAAGCCCGCCAGGCCGGCGAGTGCCGCCTTCTGCTCGCCGTCGTTGGGGTCGACGATCACGCCGCTCTTGGCGCCGACGAACCCGTAGAACCCGTTGCCATCGTACTGGAGCTTGAAGCCCGGGGTCGACGACCGGGCGCGCCGGTACTCGGGGTTGCCACCCCACGACAGGCGGTAGCTGTAGCCGAGGCGGAACCGGTCCGCCGAGACCGGGAACGCGGTGAAGCTGATCCGGGTCGGATCCTTGTGGGTCGGATCCTTCCAGTTCGAGATCACGAGGTACGTTCCGGCGTCCGACAGCGAGATCACGTTCTCCGAGAGC
Source organism: Myxococcales bacterium (assembly GCA_031421915.1). Classification (GTDB taxonomy): domain Bacteria; phylum Myxococcota_A; class Polyangia; order Haliangiales; family Haliangiaceae; genus JABFXX01. The sequence continues at coordinate 22,906 of JANOPP010000222.1, forward strand.
TCGTTGATCCGGAGGACGATCGCGCCCTCGGCCTGGAGGTGGCCCTTCTGGTAGTTGCGATACATCGTCGCGTGCGACAGCGTCTCGAAGCCCGAGAACCGCGTGTCGTAGTTGTCGAAGAACAGCACACCGAGCGAGTTCGGCGTACCGAACCGCCAGCCCGGTACGCTCGGGATCGTCTCGCCGGGCTTGGCGAGGATGTTCTCGTTCGTGATCGTGAACGCGAGGCGGGTATCCATGAAACCGGAGTTGCCGGTGAGGTCCCCCGTCTCCTTGGCCGTCGAGGTCTCCTTCTCGACCGCTTCCTTCGCGGCCTTATCCGCCGCGTCCTTGGCGCCACGCTCGGCGAGGATCCGCGCGACCTCGCGATCGACGATCTCGCGAATCCTGGCCTCGTCGATGGTGGTATTGCCCGTCGGGCCGGCACCGGGCTGGCCGTCCACTGGGGAACCAGGACCACCGGGCTGTGCCGTAGCGAGCGCCGGAACCGCCATCACCGCTGCGACAAGGAATCTAGTGAAGTTCGCCACGAAGCCTCTCATTACAGGGTCACGTCGGCCGCGCCGCGCGGATAGATGATCCACACGTTGAACGAGCCAATATTCACGGGGCGCACGATGCCAACCATCCGAGGCAGAACGCGGCCGACGAGCGTCTTCGGGTCCGTGGTGAAGTCCGTCCCCGAGGTGATCACGTTGAGCACCTTGGTGCCGTTACACGCGGCGCCGCCCAGGCCTGTCGGATCGATCTTCCACTGCTTGTACGTGTCGTAGTCGTCGTCCGTCGGGCAGACGATGCCGCCGACGATCTCGATCGCGCCGGCCTCGTTCTTCTCGAAGTTGATCCGTCCCATCGGATCACTGAGCGGCTCGAACCAGGTCTGATTGAACCGAACCGGCGCCGGGAGCCGCCCGGGGTTGACGTTCGGCGCGTCCTCCTCGGTCTCCGGCGCGAACGTGCGCGGGAACCCGATCTCGGTGAGGCCGTTGAATTCGGTCAGGCCGCCGTTGAACTTGCTGATGATGCGGCCGGGCTCGAGCAAGCGGCCGAACTGATCGCGCGCGGCCGAGAACGTGAACACCAGCACGTGGTCGTAGCTCCCCGCGGTGCACGGAGGCGTGCCATTCGTATCGGCGCACTCGACGTCGCTGACCGTGTAGCCCTGCGAGAACACGCTCGTGACGACCAGCTTGCCGCGCGCGCCGTAGCGCGAGGCGCTTACGCTGATCTGCTTGTCGGTGAGCGGCGTGATGGTCAGCGCGTCGACATCGGTCTCGCTGCGCGGCGTCTGCAGATCCGCAATGAACGGATCGCGATACCACAGCGTATCGGAGGTTCCGGTGACCTGACCGAACTGGTAGTCGGCGCCAAGGCCGGTACCGTTGTCGAACCACAGGGTCGTCGGCCCGAGCACCGACGCCGGCAGCATGATCTGGCGCCCCATCGCGACGCCGTTCGAGAGCGGGATCGTGACGAGCGGCATCTTGTCGAGAGACGGCGTCAGCGTCCCGAGGAACTGCGCATAGACGCGGAGCGGGTCGTTGAACGACGTGTCGATCTCGCCCGCGGCATCGATCGCGCTGAGGTTGACCGTCAGCATCCGCTCGGTATCCGGCAGCCGCTGATCGACCGTGCCTGTCGTCGTCGGCGAGACGATCTCGACGCGGATCGACTGGGTGCCGTTGATCGCACCGTTCTCGGTGTTACAGCCGACGAGGAGAACGCTGGCGAGGAGGAGATTCTTCACTCGAACACCGGCCTGATCCGCCCGTCGTGGGGCTCGATCGTTTCGTTGAGGCACGAGATGTCACCGTAGCTCTGGGTCACGAGGACCTGGGCATCGTCGACCTGCGTCGTACAAGGGCTGCGGAGATTGAGGTACACGCGCAGCGCATCGCGCAGGGAGATGCCGGTGTCCTGCTTCGACGTGTTGCGCTTGAGGACCTCGAAGCCGGAACCACCGCCCGCGATGTAGTCGTTGACCGCGACGCGGTAGAGGCTGCTCGGCACCAGCGGCGCGCACTTGTTGGGGTTGATCGGACCGTCGGGGTTGACCCGGTTCAGCGCTGCATCGAACCGGCAGTCGTCACCGATCACGATGTTCTTCGCGCACGCTCCGCGCTCGCCGTTGGGGCCACACGCGCCGTTGCACACCATGTCGAACGCGATGCCCGAGACTTGTGCCTGCGTACGGCAACCGCGGCT
>JANOPP010000223.1:0-4412 GCA_031421915.1 Myxococcales bacterium
GCTAAGGAAATCTCATGGCGACGCAGAAGACGTATGCAACGGGCCGCCGCAAGACGGCGATCGCCCGCGTGTGGCTCTCCGCTGGAGACGGCCGCATCACGATCAACGACCGCAGCGACGAGGACTACTTCTCGCGCCCTACGGCCCGCATGGTGATTCGCCAGGGCCTCGAAGAGGTCAACCTGATCGGTCAGTACAATGTCGACGCAACCGTGAAGGGCGGCGGCATCTCGTCGCAGGCCGGCGCGATCCGCCACGGCATCACGCGCGCGCTGATGAAGATCGACAGCGAGCTCCGTCCCAAGCTCAAGGCCGCCGGGTACGTCACCCGCGACCCGCGCAAGAAGGAGCGCAAGAAGTACGGCCAGAAGGCCGCTCGCGCTCGGTTCCAGCTCAGCAAGCGCTGATCGGAAATCGCTCCGCACCAACCGCCGCGCAGCTCGCTCGGCGGTTGTTTTCGTTTCGGAGCCTGGTCAGGCGCGCTGCTTCGCGCGCCGCTCGACCGGCTTCGCGTCGCGCGCGAGCTGGTCGGCCTCCCCGACGGTTGCTAGCTACGACTTCAGCTTGTAGCCGGTGCGGAAGATCACCGCGATCGCGACGAGGCAGACGACGAGAAACCCGAACGTCATGCCGATGCTGACGACGACGTTGACGTCGGAGGTCCCGTAGAATGCCCAGCGCATCCCGGAGATCAGGTAGACGACCGGGTTGAACATCGTGATCGTCTGCCACACGGGCGGCAGCATGCTGATCGAGTAGAACGCGCCGCCGAGGAACGTCAGCGGCGTGACGATCATCAACGGGATGGCCTGCAGCTTCTGGAAGCTGTCGGCCCACAGCCCGATGATGAAGCCGAACATGCTGAACGTGACGGCGGTCAGGACGAGGAAGCTCCCCATCCAGATGGGGTGCACGATCTCGTAGGGGACAAAGACCCGCGCGGTGATCAGGATCAGCGTCCCGAGCATGATCGACTTGGTCGCGGCTGCGCCGACGTAGCCGATCACGACCTCGACGAACGAGACCGGCGCCGAGTGCAGCTCGTAGATCGTGCCCGACCACTTCGGCAAGTAGATCCCGAACGATGCGTTCGAGATGCTCTCGCCGAGGAGCGACAGCATGACGAGCCCCGGGATGATGAACGAGCCGTAGTCGACGCCGCCGACCTCGCCCATCCGCGAGCCGATCGCCGAGCCGAACACGATGAAGTAGAGCGACGTCGACAGCACCGGCGACGCGATGCTCTGGACGATCGTCCGGAACGTGCGCGCCATCTCGAAGCGATAGATCGCCTTGATCGCGTGGATGTTCATCGCGCCCCCTTCACGAGGCTGACGAAGATGTCCTCGAGCGAGCTCTCGCTGGTGTGGAGATCCTTGAAGTCGATGTCGTGCTCGCCGAGGCGCCGCAGCAGTGCGGCGATCCCGGTCCCTTCGCTCTGGACGTCGAACGTGTAGGTCAGCACGTTGCCGTCGGAGGACAGCTCGAGCGAAAGATCCGCGAGCGGCTCTGGGACCTGCGTCAGCGGCCTGAGGAGCTGGAGGGTCAGCTGGCGCTTGCCGAGCTTGCGCATGAGGACGTCCTTGTCCTCGACGACGATCAGCTCGCCCTTGTCGATCACGCCGATCCGGTCGGCCATCTCCTGCGCCTCTTCGATGTAGTGCGTCGTGAGGATGATCGTGACGCCGCTCTCGCGCAGCTCGCGCACCATCTTCCACATGTCATGGCGGAGCTCGACGTCGACGCCGGCGGTCGGTTCGTCGAGAAACAGGATCGTCGGCTCGTGCGACAGCGCCTTGGCGATCAGCACGCGGCGCTTCATGCCGCCCGACAGCGTCATGATCTTGGCGTCCTTTTTGTCCCACAGCGACAGCGCGCGCAGCACCTTCTCGATGTGTGCCGGGTTCTTCGGCTTGCCGAACAGCCCGCGCGAGAACGTCACGGTGGACCACACCGTTTCGAACGCGTCGGTCGACAGCTCCTGGGGAACGAGGCCGATCTTCGAGCGCGCGGCCCGGAACTCCTTGACGATGTCGTGACCGTCGGCGACCACGGTGCCGCCGCTCGCCTTGACGATGCCGCAGATGATGCTGATCAGGGTGGTCTTGCCTGCCCCGTTGGGACCGAGCAGCGCGAGGATCTCACCACGCCGGATCGTCAGGTCGACGTTCTTGAGTGCGTGGAACCCACTCGCGTAGGTCTTGCTGAGCTTGCTGATGGTGACGATCGCGGGCGCGGGCTCGGGCATCCGCCTCTCTTCTGCTACGGAAGGCGCCGGATGCAAAGGGCCCGTGCCCGCCGATCAGGTGACCTCACCGTTCGTGTAGGCTCGCAGCGTGCGCCTCCGGGCGACGATCCTCGTCAAGCTGCTCGTCGCGCTGGTCCTGCCGGCGCTCGTGCTGTTCACGTTGTTCGCGTTCGTCGCGTACGAGGTGAGCCGCCGCGATCTCGATGACGAGCTAGGCAAGCGGCTCGAAGCGATCGCGGCCTCTGCGACGACGCACCTCCGCGGCAAGTACCTGTTCGACCTCGCGCCCGGCGAGGACGGCCAGGGCTCGCACCAGGCCTACGTCAAGCGCCTCGAAGCCGTCGCCGCGGCGACTGGCGCGCACCTGTTCGTGTTCGATGCGACGTTCAACAGCCGCGCGGACAGCGTCCCGGGTGTCGAGATCGGCACGCATTACTACCGGGCCGAGCTCGATCGCGCGGAGCTCGCGCGCGTGTTCGAGCGCGGTGCCAAGGTCTCGTCGGTCACGTTCGTCGGCAACGACGGCATCACGTACAAGACCGGGTACGCACCGGTTCACGCAGAGCTCGATCCAGCGACCCCGGTGGTGCTCGCGCTCGGAGCGCAGGCGCCCGCGTCGTACTTCGATCGCCTGGCGAAGCTGCGCGGCCAGCTGTTCCTGTGGGGCGCCGGGCTCATGCTCGTCAGCATCGCGGCGGCGGTGATCGCCACGCTCCTGATCACGCGCAACATCCGTCGCCTCGCGGCGGCGGCAGAGCGGATCGGTACGGGCGATCTGGCGCAGCCAGTCGCCGTGAGGTCGCGCGACGAGCTCGGCCTCCTCGGGCAAACGATGGATCGCATGCGGGTCCTGCTCGCCGAACGCGATGCGCGCATGCAGCAGATGCTCGCGGGGATCGCGCACGAGGTCAGAAACCCGCTCGCGGGCATGACGCTGTTCGCAGGCATCCTGCAGGACGAGCTCCCCGAGGGCGACGAGCGGCGCGGTCACGTCGACCGGATCCGCAAGGAGCTCGGCTACCTCGAGCGAGTGGTCAACGAGTTCCTCGAGTTCGCCAGGCGCCCGCGCCCCGAGCTCGGCCCTGTCGTGCTCGACGAGCTGTTGCCGGAGATCGCGCAGCTCGCGAGCACCGATGGGATCGAGGTCGCCGCGACGACGAGCGGCATCACGGCACGCGCCGATCACGCACAGCTGCGCCGCGCACTGCTGAACCTCGCGCGCAACGCGGTGCAAGCAGCCACCGCGGCGGGCCATACCGGCAAGGACGCGGTGCGCCTGACCGCGACGGCGACCAGCGACGAGCTGTCGCTCTCGGTGTGGAATCGCGGCAAGGAGATCTCACCGGAGACGTCGGGCAAGCTGTTCGAGCCGTTCTTCACGACCCGCGAGAAGGGGACGGGCCTTGGCCTCGCGTTCGTCCGCGAGATCGCGCTCGACCACGGCGGACGCGTCGACGTCACCAGCACCGACGGCGAGACCACGTTCACCGTCGTGATCCCTCGCTGACCGCGTACCCACCACCACCCACATCGGGACCCAGTGGCTCCTCGCTTGACGCCGGGGGACGTAACCACTCACGCTTACAACTGTGGGAGAGGCGGTTCCCCTCGACGTGACCCGGCTCGGCCGGTACCAGATCCTCAAGCATCTGGCGACCGGCGGCATGGCCGAGGTCCTGATCGCGCGGTGCCAGGGGCCGTTCGGTGCCGACCACGTGGTGGTCAAGCGCGTCCGCCGCGATCAGGCCGCGGATCCACAGTTCGTGAAGATGTTCATCGACGAGGCCACACTCGCGGCCGGCCTCGCTCACCCGAACATCGTCAAGGTCCACGAGATCGGCCAGGAGGCCGGCGAGCACTTCTTCGCGATGGAGTACGTCCACGGCGAAGATCTGCGGCGCGTCCTCGTCGAGGTCAACCGCCGGCGCGACAAACTCCCGATCGCACTCGTCACCGGCATCGTCGCGGCCGCAGCGGCCGGGCTCGACCATGCCCACCGCGCCCTCGATGCGAACGGCTCGCCGCTTGGAATCGTGCATCGCGACGTGTCGCCTGCAAACATTTTGATCGGCTACGACGGCCGCGTCAAAGTCGCCGACTTCGGCATCGCAAAGGCCGCGCTCCGAACGGTCGAGACGCGCTCGGGAACGCTCAAGGGCAAGGT
>JANOPP010000224.1:0-1800 GCA_031421915.1 Myxococcales bacterium
GCGGCGAGCACTGCTCCGAGGACTATCAGGGGTACATGGAGGGTGCGGCCGAGACCGGAGCACTCGTCGCCGGCGAGATCCTCGACGATCTGGAGCTCGACTATCCGCCCGTGCTGTCGGCGCTGCTGTCGGAGGAGCTCGCGACGCGTCCGCGCGCCAGCTATCACGGTCGCTACGACCAGCGGATGCGGCTCAGCCAGATCCGCAAGCGTCGCTAGCTCTCGAACGGAGCGGAGCTACGCGGCCTAGACCGGGCCGTCGACGGGACCCGGGGGCGGGGAATCGCCGGGGGGCGCCGGCTCGCCGGCAGCGGCGGCCTTCCGGGCGGCGCGCTTGGTCGAGATCATCGATGCGATGACGCCGGTGCCGATGATGCCGGCGATCGCGAGCAGGGAGACCACGTGGCTCACCTGGTAGTGGTCGTGCGCGACCATCTTCGCGCCGATCATGATCAGCAACACGGCGAGCGCGATCTTGAGGTAGTGGAACTGCGCCATCGCGCCCGCGAGCACGAAGTACAGCGAGCGCAGGCCCATGATGGCGAAGATGTTCGACGTCACCATGATGAACGTCTCCTGGCTGACCGAGAGGACGGCCGGGATCGAGTCGAGGGCGAACACGATGTCCGTCAGCTCGATCGAGACGAGGCACACAGCGACGGTCGTCAGCGCGCGGCGGCCGTCGACCTTGACGCTGAACTTGCCGCCGTAGTCGCCCTCGACGACCTTCACGAACTTGCGGAGCACGCGCACCGCGAAGCTCTTGTTCTGATCGAACTCGTCCTCGTCGTTGTGGCGGAGGAGCTTGACGCCCTGGTACGCGAGGTACGCGCCGAAGATGTAGAAGACCCAGCTGAACCGGTGTGCGAGGTACGCGCCGCCACCGAGCATGATCAGGCGGAAGACGATCGCGCCGAGGATTCCCCAGAACAGGACACGGTGCTGGTACTCGACCTTGATCCGGAAGCTCGTGAACAGGAGCGAGATGACGAAGATGTTGTCGACCGAGAGCGCCTGCTCGAGCAGGTACGCCGAGATGTACGTGATCGTGGCCTCGTTGCCGTTGCCGCCGATCCCCTTGCCGATGATCGAGGCACCGAGCCAGCCATTCTCGTAGATCAGATAGACGACGCCGGAGAACGCGAGGCCGAGCGACATCCAGCCCAGCGTCCAGTACGCCGCGCTCTTGAGGGTGGGCGTGTGGGCCTTGCGATTGAGCACGCCGAGGTCGAGGGCCAGGAGCACCGCGACAAGCGTGAAGAAGCCAACCCAGAACCAGAACATCGCGAACGGGAACCATGCCTAGTCATCGGTGACCTGGCAAGTCACGAACGCAGGCTTCGCGTCAGTTAGCTGAGCGACGAGAGAAGCTTGTTGGCAGCCTCGGCGGGGCGCCCGAGGCCGAGCTTGCTGAAGACCATGATCGCGTCACGAATCATGTCCTTACCGCCCGCGATGTCGCCGACCTCGGCCTTGTAGCGGCCAAAGGCGAACAGCGCCTTGCCGAGGGCTGCCTCGTTGCGGATACTCCTGACGATCTCGACGGCCTTGGTGAACGCCACGGCGGCAGGGGCGAGGCCCCCGGACGACTCGGTGGCATCGTCGGCGTCGAACATGCTGGCCGACAGGACGTCCCCGATCGTCAGGTAGGCTTGAGCCTCCTTCTCGCGGAGACCGGCCTTCTCGGCGAGGTCCAGCAGGATCGCGGCCAGTACGACTCGGCGTTGATCTGCCACCAGGAGGCCTACGAGCTGCGCAAGGTCGCCGGCGACCGCTGGGGCCAGATCGTCTCGCAGAACAA
>JANOPP010000225.1:0-4285 GCA_031421915.1 Myxococcales bacterium
CTGGTCGGCCTGCTCCTCGGCTGGCTCCGCCCCGCGCGCGGGGCGATCAAGGTCGACGGTAAGCTGCTCGATGCGCACGCCATCGAGCAGCTACGACGCACCACCGCGTGGGTCGATCCGGCGATCAGCATCTGGAACCAGAGCCTCCTCGACAACCTGCGGTACGGCGCCGACGCGACAACCGGCTGGTTGCTCGACGCGGCGATCCGGGGCGCCGAAATGATCGACATCCTCGAGGCGCTTCCCGAAGGCCTGCAGACGTCGCTCGGCGAAGGCGGCGGGCTGGTTTCCGGCGGCCAGGGTCAGCGCGTGCGGCTCGGGCGTGCGATGCTTCGCTCGAACGTGCGGCTCGCGATCCTCGACGAGCCGTTTCGCGGCCTCGATCGCGAGCGGCGCAAGCGTCTACTCGCCGAGTCGCGGCGGCTGTGGGCGAACATCACGATGCTTTGCGTGACCCACGACGTCGAGCACACGCAGGACTTCGATCGCGTCCTCGTCGTTGAGAACGGGCGGGTCATCGAGAACGATTCGCCGAAGGAGCTGCTGGCGAACCCGGAGTCTCGCTACGCCGAGCTGCTCCGCGCCGACCAGGACAATCACTCGCTCCTGTGGAGTGGCGGAAACTGGCGGCACTGGTGGCTCGCAGACGGTCGCCTGGTGGAGAAACCGGTGGTCAAGCCATGACGCGCCAGCCCTGCGAGCTCTTGTGGCCAGTCGAGGAGCTGTCCAGCGCGCTGGAGCAGTTGGCGCAGCGCGCGGCCTACGGCACGCCTGGCCGTGAGATCGGCGCCCCCGCCGCGGGCGCCGAACCGAGCCGGTCCTGGGTGTTCGCGCTCGGAGACCGGCTCGGGGTCGAGCTCGAGCCGATCACGCCGCTGTACCGCGAGCTGCCGGTTGTCGTCGCCCGCGCCGCCCCGGCTGTCATCCAGATCCGGCGACACGGCCTGCCGTGCTACCTGGTGCTGCTCGGGAGCCGGTGGGGGAAGGTCCGCTTCCTCACGCGCGAGGGCACAGTCGCCTCGGTCAAGACGCCACACGTACTCGCGCTCATCCGCGAGGAGAAACAAGCCACCGTCGCGGCCGAGGTCGACCAGCTCCTCGACGGCGTGAAGCTGTCCGCGGGCGAAAGGGAGACCGTTCGTGGCCAGTTGCTGCTCCAGCGGCTCGGCCAGGCGCAGTTGCGCACCGGGTGGATCATGCGGCCCCGCCGCACCGCGCGCTGGCGGACGTTGCTCGACGACGTGCCGACGCTCATTGGCGGCATCCTGGCGAGCCACCTGCTGCTGTCGCTGGTGCTCGCGGGATCATTCTGGATTCTCGGCCGTGCCGCACTCGAGGCGCACCTTGAGACCGGCTGGTTCGAGGGCTGGATCGCCGTGGTTGCGTGCTCGATTCCGCTGCGCCTGCTCGAGGTTTGGTGGCAGGGCACGTTTTCGATCCGCGTCGGCACGCTGCTCAAGCAGCAGCTCCTGGCTGGCACCCTCAAACTCACCCCGGACGAGATCCGGCGCGACGGCGTTGGCCGGCACTTCGGGCGCGTCGCGGAGTCCGAGGTCGTCGAGCAACTCGCGCTCGGCGGGGCGTTGCTCGCGCTCATGTCGCTACTCGATCTGGTCTTGGCGGCGATGATCCTGGTGCTCGGCGCGGGAGGGTGGCTCCAGGCGGGGGTGCTCGTGGCCTGGACTGGGTTCGCCTGCGTCCTGGCGCGGCGGCACTACCTGGCGCAGCGGCAGTGGTCGGCGGCGCGCATCGAAATCACGCACGGCCTGCTCGAGCGTATGCTCGGCCATCGCACCCGCCTCGCGCAGCTCCCACTCGAGCGCTGGCACGACGACGAGGACCGCGAGCTGAGTTCGTACGCCGAAACCTCGAAGATCATGGACCGCCGGACCATGCAACTGTCAGCGCTCCTGCGCGACGGCTGGTTGGTGCTCGCGCTGGTAACTTTCGTGCCCGCCTTCGCGTTCGGCACGGCCAACGCCGGTTCGCTGGCGGTCTCCGTGGGCGGCATCCTCCTCGCGCTGCGCGCTTTCGACGAGATCTCCGTCTTCTTCCAGCAGATCTCGCTCGCAGGGGCGTCGTTCGAGCAGATCAAGGATCTGCTGTACGCGGTGGGTCGGCCCGAGCTCGAGTCGAAGGTGCCGCTCGAGATGGAGGCAGGTAAGCTCACCGAGGAGCTCGGTGGGACCCTGATCGAGGCGCGCGGCCTGACGTTCCGGCACCAGGCGCGGACCCGGCCGGTATTGGAGAACTGCTCGCTTGAGATCGCGCAGGGCGATCGCATCTTGCTCGAGGGTCCATCCGGCGGCGGCAAATCCACGCTCATGTCGCTGTTGACCGGCATCAGAACGGCGGAGGCCGGCGTGCTGCTGCTGCGGGGCCTCGACCGCTTCACCTTCGGCACCTCAGGCTGGCGGAGGCGCGTCACCGCCGCGCCTCAGTTTCACGAGAACTACGTCCTGTCCGGCAGCTTCGCATATAACCTTTTGCTCGGACGCGAGTGGCCCACCTCTTTAGATCTGCAAGAGAAGGCGGCCGAGCTCTGCAAAGAGCTCGGGCTCGGCGAGCTCGTCGCCAAGATGCCAGCCGGCCTCCACGAGATGATCGGCGAGACGGGCTGGCAACTGTCTCACGGTGAGAAGAGCCGGCTATACATCGCTCGCACGCTACTTCAGGGGGTCGAGTTGGTAATCCTCGACGAGAGCTTCGCGTCCCTCGATCCCGAAACAATGCGGGTGGTGCATAGATGTGTGCTCCGCCACGCACCTTCCCTCATCGTTGTGAGTCACCCATGATGCGTAGCGCAGCTATCACGATCGTCCTTCTGACCAGCGCATGCTCGCTGGTCCATCCGGTCCACGTAACGCCACCGTCGGCGCCGCATGCCTTCGCCACGAGCTCCGACGCGGCCGACGACACGAGCTCCAACGCGGCCGACGACACGAACTCCGACGCGGCCGATGACACGCCGCACGCGAGCGGCCCGGCCGAGCGCCTCACCAAGAACGAGGTGTGGTGGTCGGCGTTCCATGATCCCGCCCTCGACGCCGCGATCCAGGAGGCCTTCAAAAACAACCTTTTCACCCGCGACGTGCGTGGATTGATCTACGAGAACCAGATCGACCCCGGGGCGCCGCAGGGCTTGTGGTGGCCGCTTCAGATCGGCGTACTCACGCCCGCGACCGTCCAGCACGTCAGGGCCAACAACCCAGCGTCTGGAGGCGCCATCGAATACAACCGGCAGGCCATCAGTCTGTCGGCGACCTACCAGGTCGACCTGTGGGGAAACCTCGACGCGCAGCGACGGGTCAGTTTGAACTTCGCCGAGCAGCAGCGCCAGAACGTCGAGAACCATGTCCAGAACCTCGCCATGCAGATCGGCCAGGCCTGGTTCGACATCCTTGAGACCCGCGCGCTGCGCGATCTCACGCTCACCCAGATCAAATACAACCAGGAGTTGTACAAGCTCGTCAAAGCGCGGTTCGAGCAGCACCTCACCCCCCGGCTTGTCGTGCTCCAGCAGGAGCAGCTCCTGGTCAACCTCCAGTCGCAGGTGCCGCTGATCACCGCACGGCTCGCGCTCCTCAATTCCCAGTTGCACCAGTACCTCGGCCGGATGCCAAGCCCCGCCGACGATATCGTCCCGCTCGAGCGTCAGCTCCCCAACCTGCCTCCGGCGCCCAGCATCGGGACCCCGAGCGATCTGGACGCGAACACGCCCGAGATGCGGCTCGCTCACCTCCGGGTGGCAGAGGTCCAGCACCGCATCAACGCGAACCTGTCGAGCTGGCTCCCGGTGGTGCAGCTCGTCGGCACCATCGGCACCTCGCGGATCGATCTGGGCTCGCAGACCGCTCCGACACCGGGCTTCGTCAAGGAGTACGCCGCCGGGGTGACCATGACCTGGATCATGTTCGACGGCCGACGCGTCACCGAGGCGAGGCAGCTCCCGATGCAGCTCAAGCGTCGCGAGGTCCAGTACGAGCTCGCGCTGCGTACCGCTGTCGGGCGCGTACAGGATGCGGTGGTCCGAGAGACCTACCAGGCGACGAGCCTCCAGAACCTCCGCTTACAAGTCGAGCTCGGTCGTCAGCTCCTTGCAGAAGCGCGGCGGCTGTTCGAGCAGGGACAATCGGACTATCTCCCCGTGCTCACGGCCCTCAACAACCAAGTCGATCTCGAGCGCGCGGACCTACAAGCACAGCGCCTGTTGCTCAACTATCGGATCGAACTCTACCGCGCTCTGGGCGGTAACTGGTCCTACGACGTCACCTTGCTTCGCGAG
>JANOPP010000226.1:0-25860 GCA_031421915.1 Myxococcales bacterium
GGGTCGACACCGACGCATCGCCGGTCTTGACCGACGACGCCTTCGCAATGTCGGCGCCCAGGACGGGAGCTGGCATCGCGAAAATGTCCGCCGGCGCCGAATTCGCGGGCCCGAGCGTGAGGCCGGTGACCACCGCCATCAACGCGGCTGTACTGCGCACGAGCGCGGTTCGTTGCCTGCGTGCGCTCATTGGCTTGCCCCCGCCGAGCCGCACGCCGCGGCGCTCGCACCATCGCGGGCTTCGAGCGCGCACGTGATCGACGCGTCCGGAGCGTTGGCGCACGCGGCGAGGAAATCGCTGCCCATGGCTGCCACGTGCGCGGCGCGATGCGCTTCCTTGTCGATGCTCTCGACGTCAGCGAGCCGAAGATCGTCGTCGATGGTGGTGCGTTTCGCATCAGCGCATCCGTTCATGTACGCCGACGCGCGACGTGTCAGGCGATCACGAGGCGACGGTCGAAGAACGTCGCGAGGCGATCCTCCGTCGGCACGCACTCCCAGTCGAGGCTCGCGACGAGCTCGGCCGGCGTCACCTCGCGCGGCGCCTCGATCAGGTTCGCACCGTACGCGAGCACGCCGCACAGCGCGGCGTCAGCAGCCCGAGCACACGCTGGATCAACATCTGCGTCGCGATTGACGGGGCGATGTCGACGCCGCGTACGATGATCGTGATCTGAACGTCCGCGCCTTCGACGCGAGGTGAGACAGGACCGCTTCGTGTTCGTCTCAATCAGAGCAGGCGCGCGAACGCGGTCTCGACCTCCGCGAAGTTCGCGGCACCGAGCTGCACGTGGCGCACGACGCCGGCGCGATCGATGATCACGAGCATCGGCACACCGAGCAGGAAGTAGTCGCGGGCGATCTGCGCCTTGTCATCGCGCGCGATCGTGTACGAGAGCGGGTGGTCGGCAACGAAGCGCTGGATCTCGGGGAGGTCCTCGCTCGACAACCCGACGATCCGCAGACCCTTCGGGCCGTACTTCGTCTGCCACGCGTCGAGGATCGGCATCGTCATCGCGCACGGGCCGCACCACGTCGCCCAGAAATCGACGATGACGACCTGACCCTTGAGATCGGCGAGCGCCGCCGAGTAGGTGCCGTTGACCAGCTCGCCCGTGAAGCCGGGCGCCGGCTTGTCGATCAGCGCGCGGCGAACGAGGATGCCGTCGTCGGGACGCGCCTCGACAACGAGCGTCAGCGTGACCTCCTTGATGCCGCGCCGGGCCACGAGCGTGACCTTGGCGCCGGTCGCGCGCGAGCGGATCTCGTTGATGAGGAACGGGGCGCTGGTCGCGGGCTTGCCGTCGAGCGAGAGCACGACGTCACCGACCCAAAGGCCGGCCTTCTCCGCCGGAGATCCGGGAATGATGCGGAGCACCGTGGTCGCGGTCTTGTCGAAGCGCACGCCGATCCACGACGGACCGCCGGGCGTCGGTGCGGGCGCGGGCTCGACCTCGACGGGCGCCGCGACCGGCGCGGGCGCAGGGCCTGCCGGTGGTCCCGCGGGCGATGAGCCTGCCGTCGGTGCCGCGATCGGTGGAGCGCGATTCGCACACGCCGCGATCACGCTGCACAGCGTGACGGCGCACAACGATCCAGTCCTCACCCTGCGAGGGTATCAGTCCTCGCGACGCATGCCCTCAGCGGACCAGCGTGCACTTCGACGCGACGCACGCGGCGCGCATCACGGCTGCGCCCTTGGGATGCACCGGGATCTCCTCGGGACAGACCATGTCGCAGGTCGAGCCGAAGCTGCTCCCGCACAGGTGGTCGCGGCGGATCGCGACATGCGCCATGCTACAGCAGCCCGCGGTCACCATCTTCACGCAGTCACCGTCGGCGGCACACGCGATGTAGTGCGGCGGCTCCTGCGCAACGGGAACCCAGAGCCCGGCGTCGCAGGTGGTCGGCAGATCGTCCGGGGGGGTTGCTGTCTCGATCGGCGCGCTCGGTGGCGGGGTCGCAGGAGACCGGCTACCGCCGCAGCCAACGAGGAGTGCGAGCGCGATCAGGGCGTGACGGATCATTGCTCGGTGCAGGGTACGACACCGATCGCGTCGAGCTCGTTCCAGCCGGTCACGATCGTCGAGGCGAGGTGCACGCGGACGGCGACGATCGACGCTGCGGTGCAACCGACCTCGGCACGCAGCTTGGTCGCGGTCTGGCCCGTGGCGCCGGCCGTGCGCTGGTAGGCCTGGATGTGCTCGCCGTCGGAGGTGACGAGCTCGATCGAGCTCACCGCGCCGGGGTTGAACGTCTCGACGATCTCCACCGCGCTGATCGACATCGGCTGTGCGAATCCAACCTCGAGCCACTCGGCCTTGTCGTCGGCGCCGAGGGACGCCCACGCGTTGGCGTTGTCGCCGTGCGCGGGGAACACGTCCGGTGCGCCGAGCACCTTGGTCGCGGCCCACGAGGAGGTCGAGTACTGGCTCGAGAAGCCGTTGACCGTTGCGGCCCACTGCGTCGCGGGTGGGATCGGCGTGACCGTCGGGCGCGGGCCGAACGTCCACTCGGAGCTGATCGCGGCGACCTGCTGACGATACTCGGTCTGCGAGATCCGGCCGTGCTCGACGTCCGAGCACGCGAGCATGCGGCGGGCAATGAAGCCGCGATCACGCGCGGACAGCTCGCTCGTGCTCATCGCGATTGCACATGGATCGGCGGGCACCGCGCGGTCCCGCATCATCGCGGCTGCGATCGGGAGGACGACGAGGGCGGCGGCCAGGCCACCGACGAGCACCGCACCGAGATAGCGAGGGACGGGCGGTACGGACGAGTTGGCGAGCATGGGAGCTTCAACGCGCGAGGGGGGCGGAAGACTTCCTGCCTCGTCGCGAGCCCGCTGCCTACATCAGCGCAGCTGCTTCCACTCGGCCTTGGCCTTGAGATACGGGCCCTTGAACGGTGGGGCTCCGGCAGACGGCCCGATCACGTAGTCGGCGCGGCGATTCGCGCGCTCGTCGGTCGAGTCCGCCGTCTTGACCTTCAGGACCTCCTCGCCGAACCCGGCGAAGGCGATCGGGAGCTTGATGCCCTGCTTGCGGAAGTACGCCGCGATCGCGCGGGCGCGGTCGAGCGACAGCTTGCGGTTCTTCGCGCTGGCTCCGACGGTGTCGGTGTGACCCGCGACGTAGAGGGTCATCTTCATGAACTTCTCGGAGCGCTTCACGACCTCGGCGATCTTGGTGACGCTCGCGTCGAGCTTGCCGCTCTGGGTCGCCTCGATGACCGCGCTGTCCGTCGCGAAGTTGATGTCCTCGTGATCGATCGAGACCGACCACGGGATCAGCTCGACGCTACTCACCGTTCCATCGGCGGCGACGACGCGTAGCTTCATCATCATCACGCGTGTCCCGGCGGGCTGCGTCCACGAGATCGGGACCCAGGTCTCCGCGGGCTCCTTGCCATAGGTGGCTGAACCTGTCCCGATCTCGGTGCCGTCGTCGCCGATCACCGTCAGGGAGGCGCTACCTGGCTGCCGCGAGACCTTGAACTGCAGCACGCGCTTCTCGAGATCGAGGTGCTCGAAGTCGTACGTCACCTTGATCGCCGCACGGACCATCGTGTCGAAGGTCAGCTCCTCGCTCCAGCGCTCCTTCTGTCCCGCGAGCTGCCCCGACAGCGTGCCCTTGTACGACGCCTTGCCGGCTGCACCGTCACCGATCGCGAGCTGGACGGCGGCGCCCTTGGCGAGCGACGGATGGGCGACGGTGAACCGCTTGCCGTCATCGCGCTCGAGGTCGACACGCAGTGCGGTCACCGCCTGCACGGCGCGGATCTCGATCAGTGGCTTCTTGCCCATCGGCACGTCGGCCATGAGCTGGAAGCTGACGGGCTGTGCACTGGCGATCCCCGAGAGGAGCAAGACGGCCAGGAAGACGATGCGTCCCATCCGGGGAGCATAGCGTCGCCGCGTCAGAACACGAACGGATACGTGAACGAGCCGCCCTCGACGCTCTTCTTGAACTTCGCCGACTTCAACGCGGTTGCGACGCACGAGCCGAGCGCCGCGTCCGGCGCGTCCTGGACCTCGGAGCTCGTGACCGCACCATCGGGCGACACGGCGACCGAGATCTTGACCGTGCCCTTCACGCCGGACTTCTCTCCGCACGCGATCACGCGCGGCTTGATCGACTCGACGCCGGCACGGACCATCGAGCGATCGAGCGTCTCGGGAACTCCGCCGACGCGCTGCGCGATCTCGGGACCCTTCGCCTTGTACTTCTGGCAGCACGGCTTGTCGTAGTCGGAGAGGACGCAGTTCGCTTCGTCGCAGAGGTCAGCCTCGGGTGCAGCGGCGACCGCCGCGTCGACGGTCGGTTCCGGCGTGGTCGTCGTCGCGGTGGTCGTGCCGGCGTCGGGCTTCGTGGTGGTCGTGGTGGTCGGGCGTGTCGGAGCGGGACGGGGGCGATTGCTGCCCGTGTTCGGCGCGGGCTCGTTCGAGCCCATCTCGATCTCGGGCTCGGGCTCGTCGGCGGAGCCGGCGGGTGCTGCGTCGGCAGGCACGACGGCGACGATGGCCGCATCGATCGGCGCGGGCGGAGTGGTGAGCGCGGCCTTCTCCTTCGGTGCGTCGCCCTTGTCGAGGAAGTAGACGACCGCGAAGAAGCTGCCGCCGAGGGCGACCGCGGCGATGAGCAGCGTCAGGAGGAGGTTGCCGCGCTTGGGTTTGGTCGGATACGCGAACGCGCCGCGCGGCAGATCGTTGTCGGTTGCCCTCGCGGCGGGAGGTGTGGTCGGCGTACGAGTCGCGCGAACCGGCGGCGGTGCGGTCGGTGCGCGCAGGCGAGGGGCCTCCATCGTCGGCAACGGAGCGACGTGCGGAGGGTTGACGATCGGAGCGGGTGCGCTCGCAGGGAGTGCGATCGGAGCGGCGATCGGTGGGCGTGTGGCGGGCTTGGCCCTGGGCGCGGCCGCAGCGACGGGGGCAGCCTCGGGCTCGGGCTCGGGCTCCGCCTCGATCGCCTCGGGCTCCGCATCGAGCGTCTCGGCGTCGGCGTCGAGATCGACCCTCGCGGCCGAGACGGTCTCGGACCACGAGCTGGCGGCGTCGGGCTCGGCCGCGAGGTTCGCCGCAGCGAGCGTCTGCGCCCACGAGTCGGCGCCGTCAGGCGCGTTGTCGGCGTCAGTGGTCGAGCGCTTCGCGTGGGTGGCGCCCTCGTCGGCGTCAGTGGTCGAGCGCTTCGCGTGGGTCGCGGCTTCGTCGCCGAGGTCGGTGGTCGAGCGCGTCGCGTGGGTCGCGGCTTCGTCGGCGAGGTCGGCGGGCGAGCGCGTCGCGTGGGTGGCGGCCTCGTCGCCGAGGTCGGCGGGCGAGCGCTTCGCATGGGGAACGGCATCGGCGAGGTCGGCGGGCGCGCGGCGCCGGGTTGCGGCCTCGTCGTCGACGTCGGTGGTCGAGCGCTTCACGTGGGTCGCGGCTTCGTCGCCGAGGTCGGTGGTCGAGCGCTTCGCGTGGGTGGCGGCCTCGTCGTCGACGTCGGTGGTCGAGCGCGTCGCGTGGGCCGCGGCCTTGTCGCCGAGGTTAGCGGGCGCGCGGCGCTGGGTCGCGGGCTCGTCGTCGAGCTCCGGCGCGGCGTTCGCGACAACGGCAGGTGGTCGGCTCGCGGTGTACGCGAGCGGCGGTGTCGACGCATCCGGAGAAGCAGCGCCGGCCGTGCGTGAAGGCGTCGTCGGCGCTGCGCCCGCAGTGCGCGTCGTCGGCGTGGTTGGCGTCGGTGCACCGGGCGTCGTCGGCGCTGCGCCCGCAGTGCGCGTCGTCGGCGCCGTTGGCTTCGGTGCACCCGTCGGCGCTACGCCCGCAGTGCGTGTCGTCGGCGTCACCGAGATCGGGGTCGGTGCAGCAGGCGTCGGGGCTGCGCCCGCGGTTCGCGCGGTCGGCGTCGCCGAGACTGTTGTGGGCACCGCGCCGGCCGTGCGCGTCGTCGGAGTCGACGAGACGGGTGTTGGCACGGCGTTCGTCGTCGTGTCCGGAGCACTGCCGGCGGGTGGCGTCGTCGCGCCTGCGGGGCGTGCCCACCGGTTCGTCGGTGGCGGTGTCGTTGTCGGCGTGCGGGGCGCCGCGGGCGTTGCCGGTGGTGCGGCGTCGGCGCGCGCGGAGTACGCCGGCGTTCCTGCCGACGTCGACTCGCGCGTCGGTGGCGTGGCCGTGCGCGGTGGTGGCGAGCGGCCGGAGCCCGGTGCTGCACTGCCGCCGCGGAGCGGTGTCGAGAACGAGAACGGCTTGGACTCACGCGCGTTCGCGGGCGTGGCGGGAACGTTCGGGCCGCGCGCGGGAAGGGCAGGGACGCCACCGACCGGAGTCGCGACGATGGCCGGCGTGCGGCCGGAGTCGGCCTTGACCACCGACGGAACGCGCGGTGGTGCGGACGGGGGACGCGCGCGCTGAGCGGGTGGCTCCGACGTGCGCTTGCGCGGCTGGATCGTGACCGCGGCCGGCGGTGGGAGCGGTGGGGCTGGCTGCACGGCGACCGTGTCGGTCATCGTGTGATCGTCCTCGGACTCGAGGTCGTCGTCGTCGTCGCCGGGATCGACGGCGCCCGGAGGGAGGCGCGGCAGCTTGAGCGAGAGATCGGGGCGCGTGACGTCCTCGTGCGAGGGCGTCATGCTCCTCTCGAGTTGACGCTCGAGCTTGGCGATCTCGATTGGCTTGGTGTCTGGATCGTCGGGCGCCTTGGTGCGCGAGATGACGTTCGCACCGGTCCGCTGACGCGAGCGGATTCCCTCGGAGATGGCGGGTAGGCGGGCGGGGAGGCCCGAGCCGCCCTGCGTCTTCTCGGCCGCGATCGGGACCGGGACCGCCTCGGGAGGCTTGGCCTTGAGGCGCGGGAGCTGGTCGACGAGGTTGCGCGGCGTCGTCGCGGGATCGAACTGGGGGAGGATCAGCTTGTCCATCGCGGGCCCGATCGCGCCGGGGACGACGAACACGAACGTCGAGCCGCACCGCGCGGACTCGGCGGCCGAGAGCATCGCGGAGGCGCCGGCCTCCTGGAACGCGAGCCAGCGGAAGACATCAGCGAAGCCGGGGATGGCCTCGCTGACGAGCGGCGCGAGCGCCTTCGAGATCATGTCGCTCTCGGCGCTGAGCACCACGATGATGTCGATCTCGCGATCGTCCATCCAGCGCGCGAGCTGCGAGCGGATCGCGGACTCGGTATCGGGGATCGACTGCCGCGCGATCACGCGGTGACCCGTCTCGGCCGCACGGGCAGCGACGACCTCGACCGCGGCGAGATCCGGGCGCGCCGGGTCCTTCGCGATCACGAGGACGCCGATATGGACCGAAACCGACGGCACGGACCCATGCTAGCGCAGCGACGGAGGGCGGTCAGGGTGGCGACGCTGCGAACTGCCGGATCCGGCGGTCCTAGCGGCAGTTCCGGAACTCGATCCGCCCGTGCAGGCGGTTGTCGTCGAACCGGCAGTCGACATCGACGTGACCGTCGTACATGCCGTCGTGCTTGGTGACGGTGCTCTCCAGCCGCTTGATGCACTGCAGGTGCTTCAGCGTGACGGCACCCGTCGGCGTCTCGACCTCGACATCGTTGCCCGCGAGCCAGATGTTGTGGTCCTCGCTTCCGACGGCCGTCAGCTCGATGCCGTCGTCGCGCGGCACGCAACGCGTCGCGTTGAGGGTCCAGTGGCCGAACACCGGGCCGTCGGCGACCATCACGCCGATCACCTGGGGCAGCGGCGGGGCAGGCATTCGCGTTGCAGCAGGGACAGGGCACTCGACGGAGCTGCGCCCGTAGTAGAGCCCGCCGACCGTGAGGCCGATGCAGGTCGCGACGATACCGGCGGCGAGCAGGATCCGCATCCGCGGGCCGCCGAGCCACTCCTTCGCGGCAGCCAGCTCGGCGGTCAGTCGCGTGTTCTCGTCGGCGAGGAGCTTCGCTTCGCGGACCGCCGCATCGGCACGCATGAGGGCAGCGTCGTGATCGTCGCGAAAACTCACACCGACAGCATAGCAGTGTGAAACCCAGCAACACCGCTCGACACCACGGCGTGAGTTTTCTTGTGGTGGGAAACCAACAGACTCCGTCCGTGTCTGATGCGTTAGGAGTGCAATGTCGAGACGGCTCATCTTCATCGGCGTGCTCGTTCTGCTCGCTGTGGGATTGTGGCGGCGCGAACACCTCGCGAGCTCGTCGACGGAGGGCGAGCGTGAGCGCGAGGTAGGCGCGGCTCCCACGCACGCGCCCGATCCGGTCGCGCGTGCAGGCAGTGCGCGACCCGTGCGTCCGGCGATCGAAGCTGGCGCGCTCCGTCTCGAGGGCGTGGTCCTCGACGACGAAGAGCGTCCGCTCGGCGGTGCGCGCGTCACGCTCGACGGTGCGCGGACCACGACGACCGAGGCTGATGGTTCGTTTGCATTCGACGACCTCGCGCCGCGCGACTACGCGCTGATCGCCGAGATCGGCGAGTGGTACGGCGAGGAGACCGAAGCGACGCTCGACGAGGAGAGCGATCCGGTGACGATCAAGATGACGCGCGGTCCGACGGTGCGCGTGCATGTCATCGGGCAGTCAGGCGTCCCGATCGCGGGCGCCGCGATCGGGACGTCATCGCGCGACGTGATCAGCGACGCGGCGGGGATCGGGATCCTGCGCGGCGTCGATACCGGCACGGAGCGCGTGAATGTCTCGGCGGTCGGTCATGCGCAGGCGTCGGTGCGCGTGGTCACCGGTGATGATCCGACGGCGATCGTCGAGCAGACCATCGTCCTCCTGGCGGGCGCACCACTGGCGGGCACGGTCATCGACGAGGACGGCAAGCTCGTCGCAGACGCGTCGGTCGAGATCGAGGCGCCGAACGGCGACCGCGTCGAGTCGGTGTCGACCGACGAGCTCGGCGTGTGGACGTCCGAGAATGTCGCGGCGGGGACGTTCATGCTGCGCGCGACCTCGGGCGCGCATGTCGCGACGCGAGACATCACGGTCCAGCACGACGGCGTCGGGAAGCGGAGCGGCCTGGTGGTGCGGGTCGCGCGCGGTGGCCAGGTGGTCGGCATCGTGCGCGACGAGCAGGGCAAGCCGGTCGAAGGTGCGGACGTCTCGATCGGTCGGCGTCGTGCGCCGACGGGCGCCGATGGGCGGTTCGTCGCGGCGGGGCTCGATCCCGATCGCTACGACGTCGTCGCCTCGACCAAGCAGGGCGCGTCGACGAGCAAGCTCGTGGTTGTCGCGCCCAACAGCCGCAGCGAGATCGAGCTCGTGATCCAGGCGTCGACGATCGCCGGGATCGTCGTCGATTCCGACGGCCTGCCGATCGAGGGCGTCACGGTCTACGCGCGCTCGACGGATCCGAACGGCATCGGCGTCGGCTACAGCGACGAGCACGGCAAGTTCGATCTCGGCGGCGTGCCGCCGGGCCACTACGACGTCGAAGCGCAGCGCCCCGACCAGGTGTCGCCGACCCCGGGTGTCACCGCGAAGGTCTCGTCGGGAACGCGCAATGTCCGGCTCGTGCTGACGGAGCTCACCTCGGTCACGGGCCGCGTCGTTCATGATGGCGCTCCGGTTCCGTATTTCGGGGTCGCGGTGTCCTCACCCGAGGACTCCCTGGACTCGGCCTCGCCGCGCGCGGTTCGAGAGACGAAGGGCACGTTCACCGAGCGCGGGCTGACCGCGGGGATGTGGCGCGTGACGCTCGTCGGCCCCGGGTTCGAGCGTAAGGTGATCGAGAACGTTCGTCTCACCTCCGGCGAGACCCTCGACCTCGGCGACATCGTCGTCGGTGGTGGAGAGCTGGTCTCCGGGCGGGTGGTCGACGAGCACGGGCGCGGTGTCGAGGGTGCGAAGGTCGAGCTCACGACCGACGGTTCGAGCAGCGACACGGAGCGACTGCGTGGCCTGGTCGCGGGCACGTACGTGACCACCACGGATGCACGCGGCGAGTTCCGGTTCGACGGGACGCGCGCGAGCGAGCGGCGGAAGATCGCGGCGACGCACCCGAGGCACGGCGTGTCAGGAGACCAGGAGCTGGCAGCTGGCCAGCGCGAGGTCCGGATCCAGTTGCAGGCGACGGGGTCGATCAGCGGCCTGCTCGTCAACCTGACGCCCGACGTTCGGGTCTACAACGTGTCCGCATCGCTCGTCGACGGAGAGGGCGGGTCGTCGAGCGCGGACATCGATGCGAGCGGGCGCTACGAGCTCGCGAACCTGCCAGTCGGTGTCTACGAAGTGCGCCTGCGCGGGCAGGTCATCGTCGCGCGACAGCAGATCACCGTGGTTGCAGGTGAACGCGCCGAGCTCGACTTCGAACTGCCGCGCGATCCGGTGACGTTGACGGTCCAGGTCACCGGTTCGTGCAGCCTGCTGTGGCTCCGCCCACTCGGTTCGGTGGAGATCCTCGAGTACGAGACGTGTAGCTCGGGGACCGCGACGTTCCGGGGAGTCTCGGCAGGTTCGTACGACCTCTGCCCCGAGAACGAGAACTGTCGCCCGATCGAGGTCCCGGCGCAGCGCGAGGTCACCGTGCAGCTCGCGGTTCAGTCGTAGTAGCGCTGCTGCGGCACCTTGCCGGAGAGCGCGAACTCGACCGCGAGGGTGGCGCCCCAGCCTTCGGGCGTCCGCACCGTGGCGAGCGTGAGTGCCGGCTGGAGCGCGGAACCGATGCCGTCGGGCCGCGCCAGGCGCCCCGTGACGCCAGCGGAGAATCGAGTGCGGAGGTTGCCGTGATCGGTCGGGTCGACGGCGATCGCGGTGTCGAACGACAAGGAGCCGCGGCGGCGCGCGAACAGCATCCCGAATCCAGCGCGCGGGATGACGTGCATCAACCGCTCGTTCTCCCACTCGCGCGCGATGTCGACGCCGAAATCCGTGCGCGCCGCGAGGTGGATGTTCCGGCCGATCCAGCGCGAAGGCAGCTCGACCCAACCCCACATCTTCGATGCGCTGAGCCGCACGCCTGCACTCTGCGGGAGCTCGAGCACGAGATCGCCCACGCGCGCACTGGTGAACGTCTCGTGCGCCTCGTCGGAGGCCGTCGGGAGCAGTGCACCGATCCGGTACACGGACTGCTCGTGCGAATCCTCGCCGCCCGCGAACAGGCCGACGTCTGCGGTGCCGAACCACGCGCGTGCGGTGTCGTTGCGGATCGGGCCGCCGGCAGCCGCGACATCGACGCCGCCGGGAACCAGCGCGTACGTGACCGGTAGCGTGCCGTACGCACCCATGCGGCAATCGCACGACGTCGATGCCTGCGCGTGGAGCGTGGCGCGCGCGGTGTCCCACGAATCGTTGCTACCCATCTCGGTCGTCACGCTCAGACGCGGTGGTGCGAGCTGGATCCGATCGAGAAGACCGAACGGCAGCCACATGCGGCGCGTCGGATCGCCGGGCTCGCTCGGGTCGCGCGGCATGTGGTGATACGACGGCTGGATGATCGCGAGGTCGGTCATCGACAGACCCGAGGTCGTCTGCCACGCGGCCAGCTCGGCGTCGCGGAGCTGCGGTACGAACGCGTACTTCTGCGTCGCGGCGATCCGCTCGGCCGCACTGCGTCCGTGATCGGCGGCGAACAGCGCACCGACAGCGCACAGCGTGCCGCGGCTGTCGACGAACGTCGGGCGTAGCGCATCCGCATGATCGTCGTTGGTGGGGAACTCGCCGGCGGCGGCGTACGCGCGGAGGCGCTCGAGGTTGCGCGTGCGAGCGGCGCGGCCCTCGGCCGGCCACGACGACGTGTCCTTCGCCGCGAGCAGATCCGCCGCGAACCGCAGGTGACCGCGAACCTTCTCGCGCTCGGCCTCCAGCGGCGAAAGTCCGTCGAGCGGCGCGACGTACCCGGCCACTGCGCTGAGGTCGCCGATATGGATGTTCACCCCGCGGGTGTGGAGATCGTCGGCTTTGGGGGCCGAGGTGGCAGTCAGCAGGGCGACGACGAGCGGGAGAACGGCCATGCCCGTGGAACGTGCCGCGACGACAAACTGGGCAAAAGAAATGGGGTCAGGCCACCATTAGATACCGGCCAGCTTGGCGGCTCGGATCATCAAGTAGTTGCGCTCGGGGGTGCTGGTCGTCCGGTCGGCTGCGACACGATAGTGATGCACCGCCGCCTCGAGCTCGCCGGCCTTCTCGAACAGGTGGGTACGCGCTGCGGCGAGGCGGTGGTGGGCGGCGACGCGCGAATCGGTGTCGAGGGTGGCGAGCAGTGCGAGACCCGCGGCCGGGCCCTCGACCTGCGGCGCGAGCTCGCGCAGGAGTTGCTCGAGACGGGGCTCCATGTATTTCATGGCACTTGCTCCTTCGCTCACCACTGAGTCGGAGCCGCGGGCGGCTGCACGACATGATAGCGAAGAAAATCGACCGACATCAGGGCGAGCGATAGATCGCGATGTAGTGGATCGCGACGCGCAGGTTCCGGATCCGCAGGCCGACGTTGGTGCGGTTGATGCTCGTGAGCGTCGTCGCTGCGCCGCCCCCGGGGGGGAAGTTGCACAGGAGACTTGCGGCCTCGTTCGTCGCGACGATGCGGTGGCGCCCCGGCACGCTGACGGTACCCGGCGTCGCAAGATGGGAGGTGAACGCGCCGCTCGCGAACGTCTGGACGCGGCGAGATTGTTCATTGACCAGCACGGAGCACGCGGAGAACGTGGTCAACGCCGAGTCACCGTCGACGATCGCGGTCATCGACGGGACGTTGGCTCCGGGGAGCGACGCATCGATCAGCAGATCGATCGTCGTGTGGCCAGCGGCCGCGTCGTAGCGCAAGAGGTGCGGCATGTCCTGCGTGTCGAGGCGGAGTGCGTCGCCCGAGACACCCCAGTCGCCGTTGAACCCGCCGATCTGGGTCCAGCCGGTCGGGAGGGAGAGATCGACCGGGAAGCCGTCGAACAGGACGAGCACATCTCCCGCCGTGCCCGGGTGCGGGTCGCATGCGTCACCGATCTTGTCGCCATCGCCATCGGTGTTGGCATTCGCGAGCTGCGGGCACGGGTCGCATCGGTCGCCGCGCAGATCGGCATCCTCGTCGTGCTGGTCGGCGTTTGCCGTCAGCGGACAGTTGTCGCTGACATCGAGGATCCCGTCGTCGTCGTCGTCGGTGTCGTCGACGAGCGGTGCATCGATCGCCGCCCCATCGAACGGGGCCCCGTCCGGATTGGGTCCCCCATCTGGAGCCACGCCGGCGGTGACGCTGAAGCCACAACCGCCCACGATCACCAGGACCAGTACCCGCATTCGGTCTCCCCACGATAGCGAACCGGTAAAACCATGGGTGGTGCATTTTGCGCCACCCTCGTACCCCTTGAATCTCGTGAAGATGCTCGCGAAACTAGATAGATGGCTACGGCACGAGCGGTGGTGAGGACCGAGTCGCATGGCTGGAAGGTGCTCATCGTCGATGACGATGAGCGCTTCCTCACAGCGTTGACGCGTGGGCTGGACCCGTCGTGTTCGGTGCTGACGGCGATGAACGCGGCGACCGCGCTCAAGCTCGCGCGCGAAGCAGCGCCGCATCTCGTGATCGTCGATCTCCGACTCGATGGAGCATCCGGCGTTTCGCTGATCGCCGAGCTCAAGAGCAAGTATCCGAAGATGCGCGTTGCGCTGTGCTCGTCGTATCTCTCGGTCGTGTCCGCTGTCGCGGCGGTGCGTGCGGGCGCGGATCACGTGCTGGCCAAGCCCTTCACGATCAAGGAAGCGATCCGACGGATCGAGGGCGAGGGCGACGGTGAGGGTGAGGAGGACGAGCGCCTCGACGAGACGCTGACCCTCGCGCGCGTCGAGTGGGAGCACATCATGCGAGTGCTCTCCGACAGCGAGGGCAACCTGTCCCTCGCGGCGCGCCGGCTCGGTATCTATCGCTCCACGCTCAAGCGCCGCATTCGCAAGTTCGCGCCCATCTGATCCGAGTACGACGAGCGTCGGTCAGTCACGTCGCCTCGGTGACAACCGCGCGACGTACGTGCTCTCCGACGGCGAGGATCTCGAGTTCCGTCGCGTCGAGTAGCCGTGGATGAGGACTGCCGCGAAGCGCGCGGCGCTCGAGATCGAAGCCGAGCAGAAGGCCGAGCTGATCGAGCGCCTCGAGACCGGGATCTAGGTCTCTTCGTCGAAGCGCGCCGGAACCTTCTTGATGTCGATACCGGCGGCGCGCGCGAGCTCGATCGTGTCACCCGACGGCTTGGTCGGACGCGACTTCGGCACGATCGGAGCGGCGATCTGGGCGACGTGGGCGAGGATCTTGCGCTCGCCCGCGAACTCGAGCGTCACGTGCTGCGCGGATTCGATGACGATGCCGACACCGAACTTGGGGTGGCGTACCCACTGATCGACCGCGAACGACGACTTCGGGGAGTAGTCGAAGATCGTCGCGTTCGGGGGCGGCTCCTTGATGACGGGGGCGGCCGTGCGCTTCACGGCCTTCTTCTTCGGCTTGTCCTTGCCGAGGCGGTTCTCGTAGCGCGTCAAGAGGTCGTCGTACCACTCGCTCGGGAACGACTCGCCATCTCCCCCCTCGTGGTCGATCGCGGCCAGCTCCGAGAACAGCGCGGCGACATCGGTCCACGACGGCGCAGTGCCCTCGACATCGATCATCTTGACCGCGGGCGCGGCGTCGGACTTCCAGTTGTCGCAGAGCCGGTGAAAGATCTCGAGGAGCAAGACGTCGTTGGCGGCGTCGGAAGGGACCTCCTCGCCACCCTCGGACGACACCGCCGCGACGAGTGTGTCGAGATCGGCGAGCGCCGCCTTGATCGCCTTGTCGATCCGGGGTGCGGCCTTCACGTCCTCGGCGTTCTGCGAGGTCTCCTTCATGGAGGCCACGAGGTCGCGTCCCGCAAACTGCGATTCGTACTTCGCGTGAATGGCAGCGAGGGCGATTCCGGACAGTCGCGTGTCCTGCTCAGCTTCTTGATCGAAAGGCACGCCGCATCCTACACCCTCAGGCGACGACGAGGCGCGTCCGCTGGCGCGCAGCGCCGATGTGCGCGATCGCTCCCGAATTGAATGCAAGTGCGTCGGACTCGACTCCATCGGAGAAGATCACGCCGCCGGAGGGCATCTGCGACTCTACGAGTAGCTCGCGCCCGGGGCTGATCACGCCTGCGGCGATCTTGGTCTGCGACTGCCGGCTCGCGAACGGTTCGCGCACGATGTAGACGAGCCGCGGATCGTCCCAGCCGAGGTGCATCGCCGGTCCTGCGGTGCCTCCCGTGAACGCCGCGACGGCCGCGCTCATGTTGAACACCGACGACAACCAGCCGGTCGATCCGGCACCCGTCGAAACCAGAACGCCACTCGACGACTGCACCTCGCGGCGATCCCCATCCGCGATCGAGTAGCGCGCCGAAACGTGCGAGCGCGCGCCGATGTAGAGATCGTTGAACGCGAGCAGTGTCTGGCCGTCGTGGAGCCGCGCCTCGGCCAGCGTGATCTCCCGGACCTTGGCCGCGCCCGCGATCACGCGCGTCACCGCGCGGGCGGCGGCGGGTGTCTCGAATGGCAACAGCACACCGTCGAACCGCGACGGGTCGGGGTTGATCGCGACGATCGGCTGCACCCCGGCATACTTCGCGACGTTCGCGACCAGGCCGTCCTGCCCGACGGCGACGATCAGATCGCTGGGCGCGAACAGAAACGTCGGGACGATCGCGCGCTCGACCTGCTGGACCTTGAGGCCGAGATCGAGGCTGCGGTGCAGCGCCTCGAGCGAGCGCATGTACGTGTCGTCCTCGAGCACGTAGTCCGCGAAGTCACCGCCGGCATGCTCGATGTAGAACTTCGCCTGCGCTCGGGTGTTGAACCTCTCGACGAGCTGCGCGAGCCGCGTCTTGCGCGTGACCAGGACGATCTTGTCGAAGCTCGCCACGTCACTTTCCGATCAGCGACTTCAGGAGGTCGGGACTGATGTTGAGCTCGCCGATCTTCGTCGCATTCTCGGCGAGCTCGCGGAACGCGAGGCCGATCATCATCCTTGGATCGGAGCCGTTCGCGGAGATCGCCATGAGCGTCTTCCAGTCTGCCTTCTCGAACGGCGCGAGCGTCGTCGTCAGTGCGTAGGCGCGGCTGTCCGCGTCCTGCTTCGCGTTCTCGACCTGCTTCGCGATCAACGCGCTGCGCTGCTCCTCGACGGCGATGTCGGCGTCCATCTTGCGCTCCCGGATCTCGCGCTTCTTCGCTTCGATAGCGAGCTCCGTGTTGAGCTCGCTCTCCTTGATCACGCGCTCCTGTTCGACCGCGGCATTGCGGCGGGCGTAGATCGCCTCGTCGGCCTCGCGGGACAGGCGCTCTCGTGCGTCCGCCTCGAGCGCGCGCGACATCTCCGGCGTCGGCCGGATCGAGAGGATCGAGAGCGCGAGTGGTTCGATGCCGAGCATCGCAACGGCCTCGACCTTGCGCAGCGCCGTGCTGATCTCGCTGACCAGCGTCTCGGACGCCGTCAGCGCCTCGCGCAGCGTGAGCCTCCCGAGGATCTGTGTCGCGAGGACCTGCGTCGCGTTGACGAGGCGCTCCTCGAGCTTCGTCGGATCCTCGGAGCGGTACTTGCCGCGTCGATCGATCGAGAAGTCGAGGAGGCCCGCAAGGCGCGTCGGATCGACCACGCGGTACGTCAGCTGTCCCTGGACGGTGAGCTCCTGGAAGTCGCGCGTCACCGCGTTGAACGCGAACGGTACGTCGGAGCTCGCGAGCGGCACGGCGACCACCGTCGACGTCGGCTGGTAGTACCAGAACGACAACCCCGGGCCCGCGCGCTTCACCTTGCCCGCCTTGAAGTGGAGAACGTAGGTCGTGGGCGTCGTCTTCAGATACTCGATTCCGAACATGCCCTCAGTATGTGTCCGATGGACACTAAGTCAAGCGCAACGTCGTACGCCGCTTGCACTTACACCCGCAAGCGTCTGTAACGGTTGTGTAAGCGGGCAGATCGCGGAGCGGCACCGCGCGTCAAACCTCGCATGACAAGACTTCGGCTTTGCCTCGCTTCTCTCCTCCTCGCCTCCTCCCTCTCCACCGCGTGCAGCACCGCCACCGCCGGTACAAAGGTCGCAGCTCCCTCGCAGCTCGAACCCGCCCGCAAGGTCGATCGCGCTGCGCTTCGCGCGAAGCTCGCCAAGCGCCGCGCGATCAGCGTGAAGAACTTTCTCGCGTACCGCGATGCGATGGTCTACCCCGTGGTCGAAGGGCAGCTCGGCCGGTTCCAGCACGTGTGGCTCGATGCGTCGGGCAACCTGTGCGCCGCCGCGACGCTGATCAGCAAGGACTGGGGCCGCGACGCGACGATCCGCGCCGGTAACCCGAACGGCATCAAGCTGTCGGACGTGAAGAAGGGCCCGCTCGCCGACTGGATCCTGACGTCGGGTTTCACGCACCACGAGATCGTCGCGATCCAGGTGCCGGGCTGGAACGGTGGTCGCGAGCTGCGCCAGATGGAGATCGAGCGTCTGCACGCGATCTACGTCGACGTCGAGCGACAGCTCACCGCGCTCGGCGACGAGAGCCTCGACGCCGCGACCGATGCGCTGATGAAGCGGCCCGATCTCGCGCGGATCGTGCTCGACGGTCGCGTTGCCGGTGCCGGCACGTTCGCGACGCCGCCTGTCGGTTGAGATCCGCCCGCGACCTGCGTGCGGGTCTGCGTCCCGTTGACGGTCGGACTCAGCCGGCGACCTGCGTGCTGCTCTGCACGCCGTTCCAGTTGACCGAGACCGAGACGAGGCCGCCACCGCCGCCGCCACCGCCACCGCCGCCGCCACCGCCACCACCGCCGCTCGGCGCCGGAGCCTGAGCCTGACCGCCACCACCGCCGCCGCCGCTCTTCGACGCGCCGATGATGCTGGCGACGCCGTTGAGGATCGGCCCAGCGGACTGGGCGAGGGAGCCGAGCAGGGCGCCGAAGCCGCCGCGGATGGAGTCGAGATGGTTGGGGTCGATGGGCTGCATGGTGTGTCCCTGGCCAGAGCAGCCGGCGTGCCACGCGGAAGTCCGTGTCTTCACGCGCCTGCGCCTGCGCAGCTTGTCGCTCGGAGGACGCAAGACCGGGGAGGTGCCACTCTGTCTCGTCGCTCCTGGGCGGCGCTTGCCGGCATGGCAGGCGACTCGCGCAACTCCGTGATCGTGCGCAACGCGCGGCGCGCGACGGGCTGGTCCACGGTGTGAAGTCGTCGACCGGATGCGCACGCTTCTCCTCGTGTCTCTTCTTGCAGGTTGCTCGTCGCGGGCAGCCGACCCCCCTGTCGAGACCGGAGCGTTCCGGTTCGAAGACGTCGTGTCGATGAACGAGGATGACGCCACCGTCGTTCGCGTCCACCACCGCGAGGTCCCGCTCGAGAAGCTCCCGCTCGCACCCTTCCTCGCGGGGCTTCCGATGTCGGGTAACGCGAACATCGACATCGAGCTCGTCATCCCGGCCCAGTCGCGCCAGGCGAAGGGCACGTTCGCGATCACGTGCCCGACGGGCTGCGCGATCGGTGACGGCGTTGCGAAGCTGATGGTCCCGAGGACCGAGGGGCTAAGGTTCGGACGGATCACGTTCGACGAGCTCGCGATCGCTGGTGTTGTCGACGACGGTCGCGTCGCGCTGACGCAGTGGCATGCCGTGTCCAAGGACGTCTCCGTGGATCTCCAGCTGGCGATCGAGCTCGCGAACGACTTCGATGACTCCACGCTCGACGGCTGCGTTCGGTTCAAGGCCGACCCGGCGCTCCATCGGCGCGATCCAGCCACCGCTGCCGTGATCGCGACGACCGGCGCGAACGCCGATGCCGCGGGCATGTTCAACATCGCGATCGAGGGGACCGCCGGCACACCGAAGAGGCTCGCGAAGCTGTGCGGCGAGGCGGTCGCGACCGGCGACTAGATTGCACTTTGTTTCAGGAGGCCACGGTCTCCTCGCTTTCAGGCACCAATGGCCTGGAGGTCATGATGCTGCGATGGAGTGTTCTGACGATGGTTGCCCTGGGTGGCTGCGTTCTCGACGAGGATCCGGCTCGCGACGACGATCTCGTGGACGGTGGACCCCAGGTCGAGGAGGACCCACCGCGTTCGCCGCTCGCGTTGCCGCTGGTCCCCCCGGACCCTGCGGCCAATCCGACGTCGCCCGCGAAGGTCGCGCTCGGCCGGTTGCTGTTCTGG
The DNA here is from genome assembly GCA_031421915.1 of Myxococcales bacterium. Lineage (GTDB taxonomy): Bacteria > Myxococcota_A > Polyangia > Haliangiales > Haliangiaceae > JABFXX01. The sequence continues at coordinate 19,077 of JANOPP010000226.1, forward strand.
GATCCGGTGTTGTCGGGCGATCGCAACGTCGCATGCGCGACCTGCCACGACCCGGACCTTGCCTACACCGACGGGATGCAGACGCCCGTCGGTCTGACGAAGAACTCGATGACGATCCTCGATACGGCATGGAACGGCCTGATCGCGATGCGCCCGACGCCGCGCGCCGAGGATGCGCCGATGTTCTGGGACAACCGTGCTCACTCGCTCGAGGAGCAGGCGCGAGGTCCGATCACGACGGCCGCGGAGATGATGGGCTCGTCGTACACGGCGACGACCATCTTTCCCGAGCTGATCGCGCGGCTGTCCGCGATCCCGGAGTACGGCGCGCTGTTCACGGCCGCCTTCGGCCCGGGCGCGATCACCGACGCGAAGATCGTCGCGGCGATCGCGGCCTTCGAGCGCACGCTGACGACACCGGCCTCGTCCTACGATCGGTTCGTCAACGGCGACACGACGGCGCTCAGCGCGCAGGCGCAGCGCGGGCTCGAGATCTTCAAGGCGAACGGCTGTGTGAACTGCCACAGTGGCCCGATGTTCTCGGACTTCGAGCTCCACGATCTTGGCGTGCCGGATCCCGCGGGTCGAGGCCTGTTCCGTACGGCATCGCTCCGCAACATCACGCTGACGGCGCCGTACATGCACAACGGCGTGTTCCCGGGGTTCCAGCAGGTGTTCGGCTTCTACCGCAACGCAGGTCAGAACGCGCGCGATCCGAAGCTGCGCGGCGTCACTCCGCCGGCGCCGCAACAGGCACCCGACTTCATCGCGTTCCTCACGGCACTCAGCGATGGACCGTTCGATCGCTCGATCCCCGCGAGCGTCCCGAGTGGTCTGCCGCCGGGCGGCTGAGGTTTCGCGTCAAACTTGGACCGAGGCCCCGGGATGCGACACAATTTCGGCATGACCGTCACAGCCCTCCGGGTCGCCAAATCCGAGACGCGTCAGCTCGCGGAGCACGACTACAAGAGCGCGAGTGGATCGCGGATTCACGAACCGACCAGCTGGCACATGAGCACCAGCGCGTTCTTCACGGCGTTCGTGGTGATCGCCGCCGTGCTCGCCGTCGTCGCGCTGCTCGTACGCTGAACAGGAACGCGAGCACGAACGGCGCCGCAGCACCCGGATCCGCCGGAGCATTGCAGCCGCATCCGGTGCTCTCGACAAACTCGACCGTCGGGTCGTTCTCGTCCGTGGTGTCGACACACTCGATCTCCGAGCGCTCGCCGACGTTGCCTGCCCAGTCGATCAGCACGACCGAGAAGCAGAACCGTCCCGCGGCGCGGAACGGCTCGCCATCGCGCCGCCGGTCGACCGACTCGCCAATGTAGACGGTCGAGAGCAGTGGGTCGTCCGGAGGACCGCGATCGAAGCCGAACGTGACATCGATCTGCGTCTTCGCGAGGACCTCCGCGGGCGTCGCCGCGACGTACGCACCGATCGCGAGAAACTCGGGGGGCGTGGTGTCGTCGGTGCCCTCGGCCTTGATCTCGAGCGAGTCGACATCGGGGCAGCTCAAGGCTCCCGTGCCCTCGGGATCACGCACGAGCAGCGTGCGGAGGCTCGTGATGACGGCGCGCGACGGCGGCGTCACATCGGGGCCCGCGCCGACGACGAGGTTGCACGACCCTCCCGAGTAGCACTCGGTCGCCTGATAGATCCGACCGGGGAGAAGCGGGCTGGTCGGGCGACGCACGGTCATCCCGAGACGAAGCGAGAGCGCCTGGTCGACGGCGAGATCGAGCGAGCCAGTCAACGTGGTCCACTCGAACGACGACGAGAACAGACCGTTCGTCGGAAAGTTGTCCGCGCTCCACCACGGATAGATGGGAGGAGACGGCGGCCCGAGCGCGTACGAGCACGCCTCCGCGGGTGCGGACTGCGCGAGCTGCGCGACCACGACGCCGACCAGCACCAGTGCCTTCATGCGCAGACTGTCGCCGATTCGGAGGCGAGCGCAAACCTCATACGCCTCGCCTCGACGGACCATGTGCGACCTCGCACATGCGCAGGTCTTGTACACCGATCAGTGATCGCTGCCGAGTCCGACGGTGAGCAGCAAGCCGAACGACTTGTACGTCTCCTTGCTCGGCGCCTGGATCCCGTCGCGGAGCTTGGGCATCGCACCGACGGCGCCGAGGAACGCGAGCTTCACGCCATGGAACACGCCATGCGGCCTGCGCGCGATATCGAGCGAACCACCCGCGGTCGCGGAGGTGTAGATGCCCTCGATCTCGCCGTTCACTTCGCGGCTGTAGTCGTCGCAGTCGGTGCCGATACCGTTCGACTCGACGCAGTACCGGCCACTCGCATTGATGTACGTCGCGGCGACCGTGGCCTGGAAGTGCAGGCCGAGGTAGTCGCCCATCGGAATCAGCAGGGCGTCGACCGCGAGCTCGCCGCCGAGCCGGGTCGCGTCGTAGTACGCGCCACCGCCTTCGCCGTGCGCGATCGTTCCGTACGCGATGCCCGCGACCGCGAAGCGCTCGTCGAGGCGACGGCGGTAGCCGATCATCGGTTCGATCGGAGTGTCACCGTCACCGCCCCACGTACGCGCGCCGAGGATCAGTCCCTTGGTCCCGAGCAGACGATCGGGCTCGAACAGACCTGCGAGCTGGGGCGATGCCGAGGACTCGTGCGGCGCCTCCTGCGTCGCTTCACTCAGATAGAACACCGGCATCACGGCGGCCTGGACCTCGCCGCCCGGTCGATTCGCGGGGATCGCAGAGACGCCGGTGGTCGCCGGCATCGGGCCGAGCGTGGTGCACGCGGTCAGGACAACGGAGCCGAGTGCGAGGATGCGATGCTGCATACCCGATAGACCCGTGAGCGGCGCCACGTGGGAACCCGCACGGTAGGCACGGACCGGCAACGCTTGCCGGACGTTACTCTGCGTCGGGTTCCGGGCGCTTACGGCGGCGGAGCAACGTGGCGATCAGCGGCGTGAGGCCCAGGGTGGCGAGAATGCGCAGCGGCATCGTCGCCTTCGCGGCCAGCCAGCCCGCGCCGACGACGCCCAGGACGCCGCTCGCGGACGAGGGCGCCATGCCGAACCCGAACGCGATCGAGAACGCGGCGATCGTACCGAGAGACAGAGCGAGGTACGTGTAGATCGCGATCTTGCCGAACTCGCCCATCAGCGTCTGCAGCCGCTGCTTGAGCGTGGGCTTGACGGCCACGGGCTCCACGGCGGTCTCGGACATTCATGCGGTCTACCACGTCCCGCCGAGTCCGAATACAAAACCGGGAGGGCTCCCATCGAGGGGGAACGCGTAGTCGAACCGCAACGGGCCGATCGGCGACCGCCAGATCAGGCCGAACCCTGCGGACGCTCCGGACCACCGCGCGCCCTCCGCGAGGATCCCACCCGTATCCGCCCAGCCCGCGGCGGACAGGCCGATGCGCGAGATCAGAGGAACCTCGAGCTCGCCCCGCGCCGTGTACTTGAGGGTTCCGCCGAGCGACATCCCGTTCGCATCGCGCGGTCCGAGCGCGCCAAGACCGTAGCCGCGAATGTCGCGCGATCCGTCGAAGTGCAGCCGCTCGGAGAACGGGGTTCCGTTACTCACCGTGCTCAGCGTGCCGCCGAGGTGCAGCGTGAACGGACCGAGCGCACGGTGATGACTCATCCACGCGTCGGTGCGGATCATCTGGATCTCGGAGCCGAGATCACGATCGGCGATCTCGATCGACGTTCCGATCAAGGTGCCGCGACGCGGCAGGTACGGCGCATCCAGCGTGTTGTACTCGATGCCCGCCCGCAGCGCCGCGAGGCGCCCACCGCGGAATGGTTCCATCATCGTCGAGCCGCGCGCGGCTGCGTCGGAGTCGGTCGTGACCGTGATCTGCTCCACGCGATAGCCGATGAATCCGCGCACGTGCTCGCCCAGCGCATGCGACAGCGTCAGCGAGCCGCCGGTCGCGATGCGCTGGAAGCCCTGCATCGCACGTTGTTCGGTGTACACGTTCGCCGCGAGATCGAGGTCCGTCCCGAACAGCGTCGGATCCCGGAACCCGATCGCGAACCGTTGCTGGCGCGCGGAGATCCGCGCGTCGAGCGTGAGCTGCGTGCCGGTCCGGAACAGATCGAGTTGCTCGATCCGCGCGCTCGCGACGAAGCCATCATCGGAGCGGTAGCCCGCACCGATCGTGAACCTGCCGCTCTTGCCAGGAACGAGAGGCGGCTCGTCGGGGAGCGGGTCTACGAGCGCAGCCTCCTCCGGACGCTCGGGCGACTCACCCGGCTCCGCGAGAGCGGGAGCCACGGCGACCACGAGCAACAGGAGCGAGGCAGACACCACGGTCTGCTTCGCGATCATCTGTCCCCCTTGACCGCGCATCAGCGGACAGGGTTGCTCGCGGGTCTAGAAGCGCACGCCACCGAAGATCGTCTTGTCGAGCTCGCTCGAGCGTCGGCGACATCGCCTGGGCGAGGCGCTTCGACTCCGTGTGAATGTCCCCGATCGCGCAGCTCGCAACCGATTCTGGGCTCGCCGAGGGCCCGTACCGCTAGGCCGAGATGGTCGTGCGATCTTGCCACTGTGCGTTGTCCGCACGGGAAGCCCGCGCTGCCAGGCGGGTCGCGGGGTCGGGGGATGCCAGGGATAACCCTGTGGAAGCTGGAAGATCTGCTCGGGGCCGTCGTCGGCACGGATCCTGATGAAGTGAGTGGGCATGTTTCGCCGCCTCGTTCTGGTCACCGTGGCAGGGCTCACCGGACTCACGGGAGTTGCCTCGGCGCAGCCCAATCGCGTCGTGATTGGTTCGACCGTGGACGAGACGCAGAGCGCGGATGCGAAGGAGCGCGCGGTCAACGAAGCGACCGTCAAGCGGGTCCTCTCGAAGCTGATCGCGCGCGAGTCCATCCCGCGCGGTGAGGTCCAGAACCTCGATATCTCGGTCGTCAACCTGACGGTCGATCCACTCGGCGACGAGCACGTCTCGGTCTCGGCCGAGGTGCGCATCGTGGTGACTGGTGGACGTGGCTCGCTCTTCCAGGTCTACGCCGGTGGCGCGAAGGTCGAGATTCCCGCGCGCTCGTTTCGCGCGCACCGCTTGCCCGGCATGCGCGAGGACGCACTGACCGCGGCCGTCGAGGCCGTGTTCGGCAAGGTCAAGCGCACGCTGAAGACGCGTGACGTGAACGTCGCGGCGCGCTAGCTCGACCCTCTCCATGAGGGCTGGCACGCAGGCGCGCCTCGCGGTACGCAGGCAGCGTGAAAAAGCTGATCGCTGCGACCCTCCTGCTGGCGGCGTGCGGATCCTCTCCGCCCCCGACGAACCCTGCCCCCACGCCGACGGCGGATCCCGTGGCTGGTGCGCCCGCTTCGATGCCGGCGACGCCGCCGACCGAGCCGGATGCAGTGATCCCGGTTCCGACCCCGGGTCCCGCACGGAGCGGTCCTGCGCCCGAGATCGGGACGTGGGGCTTTGACATCGCCGGCATGAACACGACGGTCGCGCCGGGCAAGAGCTTCTATCAGTACGCGAATGGTGGCTGGCTCGCGAACACGCCGATCCCCGCCGACAAGTCGAACTACGGCATGTTCACGGTCCTCGCCGACAAGAGCGAGACGCGCACCAAGGAGATCATCCTCGGCGCGTCGGGCCCCGCCGGTAGCGAAGCGCGCAAGATCGCCGACTACTACAAGAGCTTCATGGACGAGGCGGCGATCGAGAAGAAGGGCCTCGCCCCGATCAAGGCGGACCTCGCGAAGATCGCGAAGATCAAGGACGTGAAGGCGGTGGTCGCCCAGTTCGCCGACAACGCGCGCAAGTTCCGCACGAGCCCGTTCGCCACGGTCGTGCTCCAGGACGATCGCGAGCCCGAGCTGCACCTCGCGATCGTCGCGCAGAGCGGTCTCGGTCTCCCCGATCGCGACATGTATGCGGCCGAGGCCAAGCAGTTCGAGGCCGTGCGCGAGGGCTACAAGAAGTACCTCGCGACGATGCTCGAGCTCGCCGGCACCAAGGATGCCGCCACGCGCGCGGCGGCCGTCTACGCTCTCGAGGAGAAGATCGCGGCCGTGCACTGGACCCGCGTCGAGAACCGCGATCCGGTGAAGACCTACAACAAGCTCACGATCGCCGAGCTGCAGAAGCTCGCGCCCGCCATCGACTGGAAGCAGTGGCTCGCCGGCGTCGGTCTCGCGAAGCAGCCCGCGGTCAACGTCAACCAGCCGTCGGCGATCACGGGCATCGCCGCGCTCGTCAAGAGCGAGCCGATCGCGGTGTGGCAGGACTACCTGACGGTGCACCTGCTGACCGCGACCGCGCCGTACCTGCCGAAGAAGTTCGTCGACACGCGGTTCGAGATGTTCGGCAAGACCCTCTCGGGCACGCCCGAGAACAAGGAGCGCTGGAAGCGCGGCGTCGACGAGATCACGGGCTCGATGGGCGAAGCGGTCGGCAAGATCTATGTCGACAAGTACTTCACGCCTGCGACCAAGGCACGCGCGGACGAGCTCGTGAAGAACCTGCTTGTCGCCATGGGGCAGCGCCTCGACGCGCTCACCTGGATGAGCGCCGAGACCAAGGCCAAGGCGAAGGACAAGCTCGCCACGTACAACCCGAAGATCGGGTACCCGAAGAAGTGGCGTGACTACAAGAAGCTGAAGATCGTCGCCGGTGATCCGGTCGGTAACGACGCCCGCGCGTCAGCGTTCGAGTACGACCGCCGCCTCGCGAAGCTCGGCCAGCCCGTCGATCGCGACGAGTGGGGCATGACGCCGATGACGGTGAACGCCTACTACAACCCGAGCCTCAACGAGATCGTGTTCCCGGC
>JANOPP010000227.1:0-20189 GCA_031421915.1 Myxococcales bacterium
CGCTCGAGCGCGTCGGCGAGCGCTTCGGAGTCGCCCCACGGGCGCACGACCTCGGGAGTATATGCGAGCGTGACGGCGCCGCCGGCGTCGAGGGCGCCGAGCGCGGCGCGCGCGGGGGCGAAGTCCGGCGATGCGTCGAGCGCGGCGACGAACGCGGCGCGAGCCTCGTTGCGGTGCTCGAGCATGGCGTGCGCGATGCCCTCGAGATAGCGGAGATGATGATCGCGCGGCCAGGTCGGCAGCGCACGCACGAGCTCGCCGAGGGCCATCGCGGCGTCTCTGCGCGCGAGCTCCGAGGCGACGAGCGCGCGCCACGTGAGCAAGCTCCGCGGTGCCTCGCGCGTCGCTCGGCGCAGGTACCACGCGGCCTCGCTCGCGCGACCCTGGCGCAGGGCGATCACGCCGAGGGCTTGCTCGGCAGCGGGGAGGTCCTCCTTGTACTTCTGGAGAAACGTGTACGCGCGGTTTGCCTCGGCGAGCTTGCCGGCATCGAGCAGAGCCTGCGCAGACTGAAAGCCCGGGAGGCTCGAATCGGGGACGAGCTTGCTCGCGCGTGCGTACCAGGCGAGCGCCACGTCGAGCTTGCCGAGGCGACGATGCCCGTCGCCGATCCGCACGAGCAGCGCGAGATCTGGCGGCCGGGCGAGTGCGACGGCCTCGAGTGCGGCCGTCGAGCGGTCCCACGTGCCGACCGCGCCGTACGCGGTGGCGAGATCGGTTTTGACCTCGAGATCGCTGGGCGCGCGCGCCGCGATCTCCTCGAGCTCGGTCACGAGCGCCGCGGTGTCGCTGCGAGCGGCGTGGATCAGCACGAGCACGCGGCTCGACGGGAGGTGATCCGGGTGGCGCTTGGTGACCTGGACGAGCTGGCGCTCCGCACCCTCGGCGTTGCCGGTCTCCCACAGCGCCGCCCCGTAGCGATAGCGGGCCTCGAGATCCCACGGCCGGCGTGCCACGAGCTGGCGCATCAGATCGCGTGCGACCTCGTGCTTGTTCGCGCGTGCCGCCGCGAATGCCGCCGCGCGGAGCGCCTGGAGATCCGTGGGTGCGAGATCGTTCGCGTAGGCGAACTTGCCGGCCGCGCGGGACGCTAGCTTGGGCTCGCTGCGCTCGACCGCGAGCTGCAGATAGAGCTCGCCGACGAGGCGCTGCGCCTCGAAGCACTTCGGATCGATGAACACGGCCCGCTCGAGATCGTGCTCGGCGAGCTTGAGCTGATCCGTGCGCGCCTTCGCGATCACCACGGGGTCGACCGAGGTGACCTTCGGCGTGAGGACCCCGGTGAGGTGACCGAGGCCGCGGCCGAGCAGCGTGATCGCGTAGTGATCGATCGCGAGCGACCGCTGGAGCGCTGTGCTGCGCGCGACGTCGACGATCATCCCGCCCTTGGTCCACACCTCGCCGAGCGCCTCGCCGAGCAGGCGGTGATATGCCGGAACCGGTCCCGTTCGCTGCGCTTCGTGGACGAGCGTCGCCGTTCCCTTGGTGACCTTCCACAGCGAGATCGCGATCCGCAGCTCCCAGTTCGGGCGCTCGACCCAGCCCGTGATCACCCAGGTCGACGCCGTCTTGCTCGCGAACGCGGCGAGCTGCATCGGCTCCGCAGGGACTCGCGTTCCACCGACGAACAGCGGGCCACCTGTCGACTCGAGCTCGAACACGCTCTCCGTCTTGCTCGCGATCTCGAACGGCGCGCCGGCGACGAGCCAGTCGAAGCCACGCACGCCGGAGCGATTCTCGAACGGCACCACGGCGAACGACGCCGGGCTGACCGCGTAGACGGGGACGTCGTTGCTCTCGACCGTCGAGCTCCCTGCGGGGCGGGGCGGACCGGCACTGCCCACCGCGCTCGGCGGCGGAACCTCGGGCTCGGCCTCCGGCGTTGGCTGGCCGCCCGCGACCCCACCCAGCGCGACGATCCACGCCGCAACCAGTACGGTAGCGTGCGCCCGGCCCCGGGACCTCATAGACTGAGCATACCGTGGCGGAGCAAAAGGGGCCTGTTGCTTCGAAGAAGCCGCCGAAGAAGCGTAAGCGCCGGCTGCGTGCGGTGTCGATCCTTCGCCTCGCGTTCCTGCTGTTCGTCTACGGCGCATCGATGGGCGCCGCCGCGACCTACCTCGCGGTGACCACGCTCAACGAGGAGCTGCCGCAGAACCTGACCCAGCTGCTCGAGTACCAGCCGAACCGCCGCAGCATCGTGCTGTCGTCCGACGGCGAGGAGATCGGTGCGTTCTCGATCGAGAACCGCAAGATCATCGCTCTCGAGCGGATGCCGCCCCACGTCCCGGCCGCGTTCCTCGCCGCCGAGGATCGCCGGTTCTACAAGCACGTCGGGTTCGACACGATCGGCATTCTCCGCGCCGCGTACACGAACTTCCGCTCCGACGACGAGGGCGACGGCAAGATCAAGCAAGGCGGCTCGACGATCACGCAGCAGATCATCAAGCAGACGCTGCTCGCTGGCGAAGAGGCCCTCGGCGACATGGACCTGACAACCGAGGAGAAGGCCCTCGAGGCCAAGAAGAAGAAGTACCGGCGCAAGGCCAAGGAGATGATCCTGGCGGTCCGCCTCGAGCGCGAGCTCAACAAATCGCAGATCCTCTCGATCTACCTGAACCACATCTATCTCGGTCACGGCGCCTACGGCGTCAGCGCCGCCGCGAACACGTACTTCGGCAAGGAGGTCGAGGACCTCACCGTCGCCGAGGCCGCAATGCTCGCTGGCGTCGTCGCCTCGCCGACGGCGTTCGCTCCGCACCGCAACATGCCGCTCGCGCGCGAGAAGCAGCTCCGCGTGCTGAAGTTCATGAAGATCGAGAACTATCTGACCGAGGCCGAGTTCCAGGCCGCGCTCGCCGAGCCGATCGCGCTCGTCGACGAGAGCGACCTCAACCACCTCGCGTCGCCGTTCTTCGTCGAGCACGTCCGCCAGGTCGCGACCAAGCGCTACGGCAACCGCTCGCTGTTCAAGGGCGGTCTCAAGTTCTACTCGACGCTCGACACCCGGATGCAGACCGCCGCCGAGGGCGCCGTGCGCAAGGGTCTCGAGTCGCTCGATCGACGACTCGGCGTGCGCGGTCCGATCGGCACCGTCGCGCAGGCCAAGCGCGGCGTGTGGACCGGCGGCCCCGCGCATCCCATCAGTGGACAGTCCGACGACACGAGCGCGCTCTCGGATCAGGTGCTCCCCGAGCAGACGTATGGCGCGATGGTCGTCGAGCTGCCGCGCAACAAGACCAGCGTGCTCGTCGATCTCGGCCCGAAGCGCCTGCCGCTCGTCGACGCCGACGCGAAGGACGTCCGCGCGTGGCGCGACGAGAAGACGAAGGAGCAGATCAAGCTCGGGGATCTGTTGCCGGTACGCCTGACCGACGACGGTGCGGCGCTCAAGCTCGCGCAGCGCCCGGTGCTGCAGGGCGCGATGATCGTGATGGAGCCTTCGACCGGCCGCGTGGTCGCGATGGTGGGCGGCTACGACTGGACGTCGAGTCAGTTCAACCGTGCAACGCAGGCCGAGCGCCAGGTCGGCTCCTCGATCAAGCCGTTCATCTATGCCGCCGCTCTCGAGGCCGGACGCACCCCGGTCGATCGCATGCAGGACGGTCCGTACTCGGTGACCACCGCGACCGGCGTGTGGACGCCCGCGAACTACGACAACAAGTACATGGGCGCCGTCACCTTGATGACCGCCCTCGCCTACTCGCTCAACACGATCAGCGTGCAGCTCGTCGTCCAGGTCGGCCTCGATCGCTTGATCGAGATCCTCCGCGGCTTCGGCATGACGTCGACGATTCCGCGCCACATCTCGATCAGCCTCGGCACGCCGGACCTGACGCTCCTCGAGATGACCAACGGCTATGCGGGCATCGCCTCGGGGGGGCGTCGCGTCACGCCGCGGTTCTTCGATCTCGTCACCAACACCACCTCGGGCGCCACGATCGAGGATCTCCGCGACGACCCGCTCGGTCCCCAGGTCATCTCGCCCGAGGTCGCCTATGTCACGCAGGCCTTGATGAAGGGAGTCGTGCAGCGCGGCACGGCCCGCTATGCGCAGGTCGTGGGTCGCCCAGCCGCCGGCAAGACGGGGACGTCGGCGAACTATCGCGACGTCTGGTTCATCGGGTTCACGGCAGACCTCGTCGCTGGCGTGTGGATCGGGCGCGATGACTCGACCCCGATCGGCGACAAGATCACCGGCGGCGGTGTCGCGGTCCCGATCTGGGTCGACTTCATGCAAAAGGCGCATCCGCGGACCAAGGTTCGCGACTTCCCGGTGCCGCCGAACATCGCGTTCGCTCGCGTCGAGCCGTGGAGCGGCGACCCGACCGGGCCGCGCGCCGATCCCAAGGACGCGATCTGGATGCCGTTCGTCCGCGGCTCGATGCCGAACAAGCTGCTCACGGGCCCGATGGTGCGGTCGTTCGACGACCTCGTGCCGTCCCCCACACTTCCCGCCCCACCGAAGTGCACGTCACTGTCGTGTCTGTGAGGTGCGTGTTAGGTTCGGCTCCATGTCGCGCCTCGTTGTACTCGCGGGCTTCATCGGGCTCACTGCGTGTCGGATCTCTCTGGAGGACGGCTCCGGGACGCCCGCCGATTCCGGTGTCGACGCGCCGCTGAGCCCGTCGTGCATGGAGGCGCTGACGAAGTCTGATCTCGCGTTCATCGAGACCAAGATCTTCGCCCAGTCCTGCATCTTCTCGGGTTGCCATAATGGCGCGGACACCGCGGCCGGGCGGCTCGACCTGCGAGCCGGGATGTCGTTCAACGAGCTGGTGAACGTCAATTCGGAGCTCGCCAACACGTACAAGTACGTGGTTCCGGGGCAGCCCAGCCAGAGCTACCTCCTGTTCATGATGGGGCACATCCCCCCGGCGATGATGTCCCCGCCGACGGTCGCGCCGGATCCGCAGATCGGCTACATGCCGCAGAACGCCGGTGGGCGGCCGGTGTGTGTCGAGAAGCGCGACGCGATCCAGCGCTGGATCATGGCTGGCGCGCCTGCCAGTTGATCCAGGGGGGGCGAGAGGCAGATCTCCGTGAGGCCGTGCCGAGTAAGTCACCGTTCGGCAAGCGTGATTTCCGAGATTGGCGCCCGTGGTTTGCTTGACGCGATGCGGGGGGGCTCGCTACAACATCGTCAAGCAGCGCGAGGGGCTACGGTCACGCGCGCGGAGGAATTGGATCGATGAGCTGGCTAAGTGATCTCTTCCAAAAGGGCGGGCCCTTCTTCATCGTCAACACGTTCTTTCTCGCCATCGTTATTGGCCTGATCGTCGAACGTTCGATCTACTTCCTCGGGCGCGGGCACCTGAACGCGAAGGCGTTCCTCGAGCAGCTCCGCAAGCTCCTCTCCGCCAATAACGTCGATCGCGCCAAGAAGCTGTGCGATGCGACGACCGCCCCGGTGGCGCGCGTTGCCAAGGCCGGCCTCAACCGCCTGCATCGCGGCGAGGCCGCCGTCGCCCAGGCGATGGAAGAGACCATGACGGACACGATCCCCGAGGTGAAGACCCGGATCGGCGCCCTGTGGTCGCTCGCGAACATCGCGACCCTCGTCGGCCTCCTCGGCACCATCTCTGGTCTGATCGCCACGTTCAACGCAATCGGCCAGGCGAACCCGGCCGACCGGCAGAAGCTGCTGTCAGACGGCATCGCCGAGGCCATGTACAACACGGCGTTCGGTCTCGGGATCGCGCTGATCTGCATGATCGGCCACCTGCTGCTGTCCGCTGCGATGAAGAAGGTCATCGTCGATCTCGAGGGGTTCAGCCTCCGGTTCGAGAACCTCCTCGCCGACGGCGCCGCTGGCACCGCCGCCCCTGCGACGGGCCGTGCTCCTGCCGCGCCCACCGAGGATCTGAGCGAATCGGTCTAGGTCCGGTCTTCCCAGGCCACGACATGAACCTCTCGGCACATCGCGTTCGAACGAAGACCCGCTCTGCGGTCAAGCGGCGCGAGGACGTCGTCGAGCAGGAGGAGATGGAGAGCGGCGAGCTCAACCTGATCCCCTATCTCGACATGGTCACGAACCTCATGCTGTTCCTTCTCGCGTCGGTGTCGGCCGGGCTGATCCTCGTCCAGATCGATACGACGCTGCCCGACAAGGCTCCGCCGAACCCGACGAACGTGGTCCAGCCGGCGACCAACCCGGACGATCAGCCGCTCAAGCTGTTCGTGTCGATCAAGCGAGACGAGATGATCCTGTGGTCGGCAAGTGGCCTCGAGGGCACGTTGACCGCACCGAAGAAGGTGTTCCTCCGGACCGGCAAGGACAAAGACCGGTGCGACGGGCCGTACATGTGCGAGAGCAACGTGTGCGACGCGCAGAAGCAGATCTGCGTGGCGAGCCGCGAGATCCCGCAAGAGGTCTTCGACTACCGCGGCCTCAACGACGCGCTGATCGAGATCGCGACGCGCCGCTACGCCGGCAAGCAGCGCAAGACGGACACGTACCAGATCATCCTCCAGGCCGACGGCGCGATTCCGTACTCGACGATCGTGTCGACGATGGCTGCCATGCGCTGCACCCTCCCAGAGTTCGGCAAGGAAGTCTCCGGCTGCGCACTGCCGACCGACGACGAGAATCTCAAGAAGGCCAAAGAGCCGATCTCGCCCGACGGCAAGCTCTACGACACCGCGCGCGCCAGCTACGACCCGAAGAAGATGGCCCTGTTCCACGAGATCGCGTTCTCGTCAGGGTTCGAATGAGTTTCACGCAGCGCGAAGCGCGCCGGATCATCCGCCAGGCCGTCGCGCGCGTGCCCGAGGGCGAGGAGATCCGCCACCTCAACATCATGCCGATGATGGACATGATGACGATCCTCCTGGTCGCCTTCATCTTCCAGGCGGCGACCGCGGTTACCGCGCTGACCGACACCGTCGCGCTGCCCAAGGCGCTGTCCGACGACGAGCTCCCCGAGGGCGCGTCGACCCTGATCATCACCCGCAACGGCATCGTGGTCGAGGGTAAGTCGATCGTCTCCGTCTCGAGTGGCGACGTCGATGCCGCCGAGAAAGAGGGCGGCAGCCTCGGCATCAAGATCCCGCGCCTGACGAACTTCCTGGCTGCGCTCCGTCAGGAGGAAGAGGCCAAGCAACGCCTGAAGCCCGGCTATGATCCTGCCAAGGCCCCGCCGCCGGAGCTGATGATCATCGCGGATCGGACGACTCCCTACCGCCTTCTCCTACAGGTGATGTTCTCGGCCAAGCAGAAGGAAGCCGGCTACAAGCACTTCCGACTGATCGTCCAGAAGTCGTTCCCGCTCAAGCCCGCGAAGTAGCCCGGAATGTCCGGGCTCGCCTGGGCAACCCCCGACATGCGGCTATAATCGCTGCATGAAGCTCGTTGGGGAACGCCGCGCCCTCGCCTCCGCCGTGTTCGCGTTCTACTTCATGGTGTACGCGCTCCTGCTGCTCCTGGGCTTCGTCGCGCCAGAAGCGGGGCCGATGATCACCGGGATCTGTGGCGTCTACGGTCTCGCGTTCTTTTCGCTGGTCGCGGGCTACTTCTGGGCGCGCTGGTACGCAATTGGCGTCGGTCTGTACGGCGTGATCACCTCCGCCGTCGGGCTGTGGCAGGTGAGCAAGAGCCCCGAGCTCGAGGACATGATCCCGATCCTCATGTTCATCGGCGGCACGCACCTCGCGGCGACGCTGATGCTGTGGGGCAACACGATGGCCGGCCCGTATGATGGCCAGACCGCGTGGCGCGAGAAGCTGCACATGGATGACAACGCCGTGCAGCGCCTCGGCAAGTCCGTGATCCGTGCCGGTGTCAGCCTCCCGCTGGTCCTGATCTATGCGCTCGCTCCCAAGCCGGAGACCGCGTCGATCGTGATGTCGATCATGGGCCTCGTGCTCGCGACCCTCGGAGTACGCGCGCTGGTCAAGGCCAAGACCTGGGGCGTCCTTGCACTCGGCGCCTCGGGCGTCCTGATGCTGACCCTCGCAGGGGCGGAGGCCGTGTGGGGCGCGAACACCGTTCGGGTGCTCTATCCCGCCCTGGGCGGCGGCCTGATGTTCGCGGCCGTGGCGCCGTTCTTCCGGCCCATGGCCCGCTGGGTCTGGGCAGCGCGTTGATTCGCTGCGGCGGTCGCGCTACCGTCGAGGTATGGGTAGAGGAACCACCGAGGTTCGCGCACTAGCGATCGTCCTGAGCCTGGTCTTCGCCGTTGGCTCCACCGGTTGCCAGAAGCTGTACGGCGGCAAGTCCGAGAAGCTGAAGACGCCGGACAAGAAGAAGCGGCCGCCCGAGCCTCCGGAGACGGAGATCGTGATCAAGTACGTCGAGGACTGCGTCGCCGACTTCCGCGGTGACCCCGCCAAGGTCCGGCCGCAGACGGCGATGGCGAACCAGCTCGTCGGCGAAGGCGAGACGGCGCTGCAGAGCTCGGAGAAGGCCAAGGACCCGACGTCGCAGGCCGAGCTGATTCGCGTCAGCATCGACAAGTTCCGCAATGCGCTGCTCAAGGATCCGTACAACCACGAGGCGACGCTCCAGCTCGCGCTCGCGTACGACAAGGTCCTCCGCAAGGGCTGCGCGCTCGCGATGCTCAAGCGGCTCGCGACGCTCGAGATGCATCCCAAGTACGCCAGAGGCGCCAAGCTCGCCGCCGATCGCGTCACCGACAACGCGGCGTGGTTCAAGGGCTACCGCAAGGACGCAGTCGCCGCGGTGGGTCGATGAGGATCGCCCTCGCCGCCCTGCTCTTCATGCTCGGTTGTGAAGAGAAGCACGAGCTGACGACGCCGCCGCCACCACTGCGCCCCGAGGCCGAGGCCGTGGAGACGCGCAAGGTCGTCGCCAAGGACTGCGACGAGACTGCGCCCGAGGACGAGCTCAAGCCGATCTCGTTCGATCAGCGCTCGATCCCCGAGGGCGGCCGGCTCGCCGAGCAAGCGCGCGCCGAGCTCAAGACCGCGGAGAGCGCCGAGGTCGACAAGCTCACGCGCGAGCAGTACATCACCGACGCGGTCAAGAACCTCCTCACCGCGCTCGACGCCGATCCGTACAACGTGCAGGCGACCTACACGCTCGCCGCCGCGTACGCGCGGATCGGACGCCGCCAGTGCTCGCTGAACCTCCTGACCCGCCTGCTGCAGATGCGTCCGCACCAGAGCAAGCGAGCCGACGTCGAGATGCACCTCGACAAGCTGCTCGGTCGCAAGCAGGTCCTCGATCCGGACTTCGCCGAGATGCGCACCGACGAGCGCTTCCGCACGCTGATCCGCAAGATGTGTGAGGGCACCAACAGCGCAAACTGCGTCTACGGTGCCCAGGTCGACAATCGCGAGCGGTGATCTTCATCTCGGCGTCACCTCGGCGTCGCTAGCTGCGACGCCACGGTTGCTCCTGCGCCTCATCCTGTGAGGTCATGGCGCTTTACCCGCGCCCCGGGGTGCCGTATGACCGGGGTCCGATGCGCAGAACCCCTGCCTCCCTGGCCCTCGTCGCGTTGACCCTCGCGCCCTCGCTCGCCGTCGCGGCGCCCAAGGTCGCGGCCGGTGCAGCGGCCAAGCCCGCCTGCGGCGTCACCGTGATGCCGCTCGTCGTCGGTAACAACTGGACCTACTCGGCGATCGCCGCACCTGCGCCCGCGACGCCCGACATCGTGCGCATCTCGCCGCCGATCCCGAAGAGCTTCCTGATCACGGTCAAGACGATCGAGACCAAGGGCGCCGACACGGTCGTCACGCTCGAAGAGAAGCTCACGTACGACTACACGAGGGACCCGAAGAAGCCGGTCATCGAGGATCGCGTCGTGATGTCGACGATCACGTGCAACGCGAAGAAGTTCGACATCTCGCCCGAGAGCTTCTTCTTCGCAGGCGAGCCGGGCGGATTCGGCGGGATGACGATCGACAAGCTCGACCGCAAGGGCACGAGCTGGGCGTTGATCAAGGGCACATTCGGCGAGGCCGAGTGGCCCGAGGATCTCGCGATCATGTGGACGCGCACCGCGTTCGACAAGTCGGGCGCGACCTACGGAGGCGGTAAGCTGGAGCTCGAGCGCCGGTTCACGCCGGCCGAGCCGGAGGCCGTGATCACGAAGTCGATGTCGTTCCCCAAGGCCGAGAAGCTGGCGATCAAGACCACGGGCCGCGTCACGCTGACCAAGCCGCTGTCGGCGGAGCTCAAGCCGATGGAGATGCCGGCCGACTGGATCAACCAGTTCTGGATCGTCGACGGCACCGGCATCGTGCAGACGCTCAACCGCTACGCGCACATGTACCAGCTCGTCGACTCGCAGCTGAAGTGACGGCCCGGCGCCGCTGGCGGCTGACCAAACCGCTGCGCGCGGCGATCCGCGCCGGCCATCCGTGGATCTACGACCGCGCGCTCGCACCTCCGACGGGTCTCGTCGCGGGTGACATCGCGACGGTCGTCGACGACGATGGACCGATCGCGACGGTGCTCGCGGATCCGACCTCGCCGCTGCGCGCCCGCGTGCTCGATCTCGAGCCCGATGCCGTGATCGACGGTGCCTGGGTACAGGTGCGGACCGAGGCCGCAGGTGCACGGCGCATGCGCGATCCGCTGCTCGTCGGCTGTACGGGCCGGCGCCTCGTCCACGGCGAGGGCGACGGCTGCGCGGGCCTCGTGATCGATCACTACGACGACACCGCGGTGATCGTGTTCGACGGTCCCGCCGCATCGGCGTTCTGGCGCCCTCGCGTGCCCGACGTGCTCGCCGGCCTCGAGCGCGCCGGGATCTCGATCGCGCACGTGTGGATGCGTGGCGAACGACGAGAGCGCACGGCGGGGGAAGCGCTGCGCGGCGATCCTCCCGAGGAGATCGTCATCACCGAGGACGAGGCGAAGTTCGCGGTCGACGTCCGCGCCGGTCAGAAGACCGGGTTCTTCCTCGATCAGCGCGACAACCGTCGCAGCGTGCGTCGCCACGCCGCCGGAGCGACGGTGCTCAACGTGTTCTCGTACACCGGTGGATTCTCCGTGCACGCGGCGCTCGGTGGCGCGGCGCACGTGACGAGCGTGGACATCGCCGGGCCGGCGATCGCGGGCATCGCCAAGAACTTCGAGCGCAGTGGCCTCGCCGCCGCGAGCCACGAGGGCGTGACCGCCGATGCGTTCGACTTCTTCGCGCGGAGCAAGCAGCGCGGCCGGACGTGGGACCTCGTGATCGTCGATCCGCCGAGCTTCGCGCCGAGCGAGAAGGCGCGCCCCGCGGCACTCGCCGCCTACCGGAAGCTCGCGGTCGCCGCGCTCGCCGTTACCGCGCCCGGCGGTCGGTTCGCCCTCGCCTCCTGCTCGAGCCACGTCACGGAGGGAGATCTCCTCGACCTGGCCTCCGGGCTCGGTCCCCTGCGTCTGAGACTTGCTGGCGGCGGAGGGTCCGACCACCCCGTCCTGCCGGCGTTTCCGGAGGGTAGATACCTCAAGTTCCTGTTTTTCGACGTGGGGTAGCGACTGTCCGGATTGCGTGGTCCGGACATCGACTGTGATGACGGATCCACCGGTGGAATTCGCTACTTGACCCGCATCTCACACTTGGATACAGACGGGCCCCATGCGCTCGATCATCGCTCTGTTCTTGATGTCCGCCGCGGTCCTTGCAGGCTGTAGCGACCCCAGCAACGCAGACGATGCCCCCGAGGCGCCGTGCTCTGACGGCGAGGACAACGACGCAGACGGGCTCATCGACTTCCCGGATGACCTCGGCTGCGTGTCTGCCGCGGATGACTCCGAGGACAGCCTGACGTCGGCGCAGTGCCAGGACGGCCGCGACAACGACGGGGACGGCAAGAAGGACTACCCGGCCGACCCCGGCTGCTTCGCCCCGCAGGCGGATGACGAGAAGGACGACTGCCCCGACGGTCCGAACTGTCCGCAGTGTGCCGACGGCGAGGACAACGACATGAACGGCTCGATCGACTACCCGGACGATCCGGGCTGCACGGCCGGAGCCGATGACGACGAGTTCCTCCACAACCCGGTGGCCTGCGGCGCCGGTCTCATGATCCTGCCGCTCCCCCCGACCGGCATGGTCATGGGCACCCTCGACACCACGAGCACCTCGATGGTGATGTCGCCGTGCGGCGGCGGTGGCGGCGCCCCGGCGATCGCATACGAGCTCAACCTGACGACCCCGCGCGGGGTCGAGGCCTCGCCCGACGACGCCCTGACCGTGGCCGACACCGTGATCGACATCCGTACGGCGGAGTGCATGCCGGCGGGCGCGCACCTCGCGTGCAGCGACGACATCTCGACGTCGAACTCGAACTCGAAGGTCACCAAGTCGCTCGGCGTCGGTCTCCACTACATCATCGTCGGAGCCCACGACTCGGGCTCGGGCGGAGCATTCGCGCTGCAGGTCAAGACGTTCGCGGGCGAGGGCACGTCGTGCGCCGCCGCGGGCGACTGCGGTCCGGGTCTTGTGTGCCGCGTCCCGAAGAACATGACCAACATGGTCTGTTCACGGCCGCGTTGCGACGATCTCGACGACGAGGACGGCGACGGCAAGCTCGGGTATCCGACCGACCCGGGCTGCACCACGCCCGACGACAACGACGAGGCCGACACCTGTACCACCACGCCTGGCGCCGTGGGCTGCCCCGAGTGCGGTGACCTGGTCGACAACGACACCGACACCACGATCGACTACCCGGCGGACCTCACCTGCAAGGCCGCGGGCGACGCGAGCGAGGCGTGCGTCACCTCCGAGGGCGTGCAGCTGATCACCAGCGCGATGACCATGGGCGACACCACAGGCCAGACCAACGACGTCACGCCGATGGGCTGCTCGTCGACGTTCAGCCACACGGCCGGTGACCGGACGTACCGCATCGACGTTCCGGCGCTCACGTCGCTCGACATGAACCTGACCGCGAGCTTCGACACCGCGTCGGTGCTGTTCAACGCGTCGTGCGCGGGCACCCCGATCAGGTGCTCGGACCCGCTCAACATGAACAACGTGAACCTCGCCGCCGGCACGTACTACTTCGTCGTCGACGGCTACTCGACCGGCGCGGGTCCGTTCACGATCAACATGAACGGCAAGATCGCGAACAACGCGAGCTGCGAGAGCCCGCTCGTCGCCGGTGGCGCGCTGTCGTGCGGCAACGGCTACGCGTGCAAGGGTGCCGCGGGCTCCAAGACCTGCGCCCCTGCGCTGTGCAGCGATGGTCTCGACAACGACACGCCGACCGATGGCAAGGCCGACTACCCGGCCGACCCCGGCTGCGACAGCCCGGCCGACGACACCGAGGCCGACACATGCCCGGGTGGCGCGGGCTGCCCGATCTGCGCGAACGGCATGGACGAGGACACGGACTCGATGATCGACTGGCCGATGGACTACGGCTGCGTGGCGGCCTCGGGCACCACCGAGGTGTTCTGCGCGGCGGAGACGGATCCGACGGCGCTGATCACGATGAAGACGCAGTCCGGCACGACGGCCGGCGGCACGAACGCGCTGACGCCGACGTGCAGCACGTTCTCGACCGCGCCCGAGAAGGTCTTCGCACTCTCGCTGCCGGTGCCCGTGCAGACGCTGACGATCAGCACGAACCCGCCCGTGGGTATGACGAGCTTCGACACCGTCCTGCACGTCAAGGACGCGGCGTGCACCGCTGCGACCACGTTCGGATGCGATGACGACGGCGGTGACGGCACGCAGTCGCTCGTGACGATGACGAACGTCGCCCCGGGCAACTACGCGGTCGTGGTCGATGGCTACTCGGCGAACGCCGGCATGTACTGGCTCAACGTCAGCGGCGTCGTCGCCGCGGGCACGGCCTGCACGTCGTCGTTGTTCTCCGGCGGCGCGAACGCGGTACTGACGTGCCCCACGGCGTGTAACGCCGGCGTCTGCCAGTAGCTCGTGCTGGACGTCAGCTCTGCGGAATGCAGAGCTGGCGGGCGGAGACCATGGACGTCGTGGGCTCGACCGCGAACAGCCACGGCTTTCCGTCGTACACCGCGAGCTCGTAGGCGTCGTGGTTCGCCGCGAGCGTGCTGTTCGTGGTCAACAGCATGCCGGTCTCGTCGATGTAGCCAAAGTCGATAGGGGCGTAACGGTCGAGATGTCAGCGGTCACGATGTCGCCCGAGGGACCATTCTCGAACGTCATCAACATCTCGTTGCCCGCGGAGGCGGGCAAGGGGGCACGGTCGTGCTCGTGCGCGGGATTTTGGCGCTGGAGTCGATCACGGTGCGTCGACGTGGGGAATCAGGCCCGCACGCTCACGGCAGCTGACACCGCCGGAGCCGCTGAGCGAGCGTTACGCGGCGACGGCCGGAGCAACGCGCGTCGTGAGACGCGAGACGTAGCGCGACGCGGTACGGCGCTTGAGGATGCCCTTGGTCACGGCGCTGTCGACGATCGCGACAGCGGCCTTGATGAGCTTCGCAGAGTCAGCCGACTTCGCATCGACGGCGATGCGCGCCTTCTTCACGGCGGTGCGAAGGGTGCCCATCGCGGCGCGGTTGCGCGCGCGGTTCTTGATCATCTTGCGGTTCTGCTTCTGGGCAGATGCGATATTGGCCACGAATTTCTCCTGTAGGGGCGTGCATTTACCGTGTGGGGGGCAGCCCTGTCAAGGCGCATCGGGAGCAGGTGCCCGCCGGGCGTCAAAACGGGGCGTTTTGGGGCAGTCCGCTACCCACAGGCACCATGACTCCTCGTCGTTTCGCGGGAGTACGCATCGTTGGGTGTGGATAACCTGATGACCCGCTGCTGACTGTGCGGTTGATCTCTGCGAGATCGCACCGACTCGATCGCACCTGCACAAAAAAGCGTCACTTTCGTGGCGAGGTCGCGACGTTCGCCTTCTTCGCGTCGTTCCACAGCGCATCCATCTCCTCGAGGTTCGATTGCTGCGGCGAACTGCCGCGCTCCGCGAGTCGATCCTCGATGAACTCGAAGCGCTGACGAAATCGATCGGTCGCATCGACCAGCGCCTGCTCTGCATCGATGTTCAGTTTGCGAGCAACATTCACGATCGCGAACATCAGGTCGCCGAGCTCGTGATGGGTCGCCTTCGCGTCGGCCTCGCTCGCGGCGACCTTCAGCTCGGCGACCTCTTCCTCGATCTTCGCGAACGAGCCTTCCCACCCGGGCCAGTCGAAGCCGACCTTGCCCGCCTTGTTCCCGATCTTCTGCGCGCGCACGAGCGCCGGGCCGGGCTTCACGCCCGCGAGCACCCGGTTCTGCTTCACCCCCGCGGCCGCCTTCTCTGCCCTCTTGATGTCCTCCCACTGCGCGAGGACCTCGGCGCTGGTCGACACCGTTCCATGGCCCGTCGCATCGCCGAACACGTGCGGGTGGCGGCGCTCGAGCTTGTCGCTGATACCTGCGACCACGGCATCGATGTCGAACTCACCCTCGTTGCGGCGAATCGCGGCCTGAAACACGATCTGCATCAGCAGATCACCGAGCTCTTCGCAGTGCCCGGGGACATCGTTGCGGGTCAGAGCATCGAGAACCTCGTAGCTCTCCTCGACGAGGAACGGGCGCAGCGACTCGAGCGTCTGCTCGCGGTCCCAGGGACAGCCATCAGGCGCGAGGAGGCGGTCCATGATCTCGACGAGGCGGGTCAGCGAGGCACCAGGAGCAACAGCCATGGGCGCCACCGTACCTCAACGAGCGTGCTATACGACCTCTCCCCGCGGGCCGCAGGATCGCCCGTGGGACCAGAATATCCACGTGACCCAGCCGAAGACCATCCGCCGCGAGAAGCTCACGTTCCAGGACCCCGAGGCCCTGCAGGCCCTGTGCGGCAGCAACAACGCCCGGCTCAAGCTGATCGAGCGCACGGCAGGCGCCCAGGTGAACCTGCGCGGTAACGAGATCACGATCGAGGGCGACGACGCTGCGACCGACACCGCGAAGAGCGCGATCGAGCAGCTCTACAACCTCGCGCTCGCGGGCAAGCCGCTGTCGTCGGAGGACGTCGTCCGCGCCGTGCAGCTCCTCAAGGGCGACAGCAACGGCCATACGATCCTGAGCGTCTTCGGCGACACGATCCTGACCCCGCGCACGGGCCGCCCGATCGCGCCCAAGGGGGCCCAGCAGAAGAAGTACGTCGACGCCGTCCGCGACAACGACATCATGTTCGCCGTCGGCCCTGCCGGCACGGGCAAGACCTACCTCGCTGTCGCGCTCGCCGTCCGCGCGCTCCTCGACAAGCAGGTTCGCCGGATCATCCTGACGCGTCCGGCGGTCGAGGCCGGCGAGCGGCTCGGCTTCCTCCCCGGCACGCTCGAGGAGAAGGTCGATCCGTACCTGCGCCCGCTGTACGACGCGCTCCACGACATGATCGAGGCCGACAAGCTCGAGCGCTACATGACCGATCACACGATCGAGATCGCCCCGCTCGCGTTCATGCGCGGCCGGACGCTCTCGGGCTCGTTCATCATCCTCGACGAGGCGCAGAACACGACGCCCGAGCAGATGAAGATGTTCCTGACGCGCATGGGCTTCGACTCGAAGGCCGTGATCACGGGCGACATCACGCAGACCGATCTGCCTCGCGGCCAACGCTCGGGCCTCAAGGACGCGCTCGAGCTCGTCGACGGCATTCGTGGCATCGGTCGGGTCGAGTTCAGCGACCAGGACGTCGTGCGCCACCCGTTGGTCGCCGCCCTGATCCGCGCCTACGACAAGCGGGACAAGTCGCGATCGGACGTTCTCAACCCGCCGCCCGAGGCGACGACCAACGCGGCGCCCGTGGCACCCACGGCCGCAGGGAACGCTGTAGACTCGTGAGCGTGGTGGTGGCCAGCCCCGACGATCTGGTCAACGCGGTCGCTCGCGACCGGCGGATGCTCGGCTATCGGGTCCGTCGCCAGGGCGATGGCTGGATCGAGCTCGAGGTGGTCGCGCAGCGCGCGCGGATGCCGGTGCTCCTCGTGCTCGCATGGCCCGAGGTGTGGCGCGACGCCGAGCAGCTCAAGCCGCACCTCGTGCGCGCTCGCTCGGGTAACTACAGCCTGCTCCTGGTCGGCACCGACGCCGAGCTCGAGGAGGCTCGCGTCGACATGATGCCAGCCGACGCCGACATGACCGCGGTCGTGTCGCCGATCGGCATGACCCGCCTGCTCCTGACCCTGCGCGCCCGCTCCGAGGCGATCGCCCAGCGCATGGCGTGCGCGACCCTCGAGCTCGAGCTCGAGCGCAGCCGGCACGAGAACGACATGCTGATCTCGATCGGCCGGGCGCTGTCGCAGGAGCGCGACATCCAGTCGCTCCTCGCGATCATCCTGCGCCGCGCCTGCGAGGTCACCAATGCCGACGCCGGCTCGATCTATGTGGTCGAGGGCGCCGACGAGGACGTCGCGAATCGCTCGCTGCGGTTTGCGGTCTCGCAGAACGACTCACGCACGCTGCCGCCCGCCGGCTTCACGATGCCCGTCACCGCGAGCTCGATCGTGGGTCAGTGCGTGCTCTCCGGCGACCGGATCAACGTCAAGGACCTCTACGCTCTCGACGAGCCCGGCTCCGGCAACAACCCGTGGGGCTTCATCCACGACCGGTCGTTCGACGACAAGTATCTGTACCAGACGCGATCGGTGCTCGCCGTCCCGATGATCTCGGCGCGCGCCGAGGTGATCGGCGTGATCCAGCTGATCAACAAGCGCGCGAAGGGCTGGATCACGCTCGATCTGCCGAGCGACTTCGAGAGCGGTGTCGTGCCGTTCGACGACGTGTCCGAGGCCTACATCTTCGCGCTCGCCTCGCAGGCCGGCATCGCGCTCGAGAACGTCCTCCTCTACGAGGAGGTGAAGACGCTGTTCGACGGCTTCGTGAAGGCCGCCGTCTCGGCGATCGAGTCACGCGACCCGACGACGTCCGGTCACTCCGAGCGCGTGGCCGAGCTCACTGTCGGGCTCGCAAAGGCCGTCAATCGCTCCGAGAGCGGCCACTACCGCGAGGTCCGGTTCTCGCGCGACGACCTCACCCAGATCGAATACGCGGCGCTGCTGCACGACTTCGGCAAGGTCGGCGTGCGCGAGCACATCCTGGTCAAGGCCAAGAAGCTCTACGAGCACGAGCGCGAGATGATCCTGCAGCGCTTCCAGCTCATCAAGCGCGGCTACAAGATCGAGGGCCTCGAGTCCAAGGTCCGCTACCTGATGGAGAGCTCGCGCGAGGCGGCCGCCGAGAACCTGATCACCGTCGATCGCGACATCGTCGGCAAGATCGCGGAGCTCGACGACATCATCACATTCATCCTCCAGGCGAACGAGCCGACCGTCCTCGAGCAGGGCGGCTTCGAGCGAATCGCCGAGATCGCGGGCAAGACCTTCACCAACGACCATGGCGAGACCGGACCGTTCCTCAGCCACGACGAGGCGAGCTGCCTGCAGATCAAGCGCGGCTCGCTGACCGAGCAGGAGCGCCTCGAGATCAACAGCCACGTCGTCCACTCGTTCCAGTTCCTCTCGAAGATCCCGTGGAGCCGCACGCTCCGTGACGTGCCAGACATCGCGCACGCCCACCACGAGAAGCTCGACGGCACGGGCTATCCCAAGCAGCTCCGCGGGGACCAGATTCCGATCCCCGCCCGGATGATGGCGATCTCCGACATCTACGACGCGCTCACCGCGAGCGATCGTCCGTACAAGAAGGCGATGCCGTCGGAGAAGGCGCTCGACATCGTCGGCTCCGAGGTCAAGCGCGGCCAGCTCGACGGGGACCTGTTCGAGGTGTTCGTCGGCTCGCAGGTCTGGCGCCTCACGCAACCGAAGAGATGACTCTCGACGTCAGCGTCGACGACGAGGTCGCGGTGCCGCTCGCGCTGCGGAAGAAGCTCGTCGCCGAGGTCGGCCGCATGGTGCGCGCCGCGGCCCGCACCGAGGGCCATGCCGACTTCGAGGTCGCGCTGCGGCTCACCACCGACGCGGAGATCAAGACGCTCAACCGCGACTACCGCGCGAAGAACAAGCCGACCGACGTGCTCGCGTTCGCGCAGCGCGAGGGCCCGGCAGGTGACCTCCACCCGCGGCTCCTCGGCGACATCGTGATCTCCGTCGAGACGGCGCGCCGCCAGGCCAAGCGTGGCCTCGCAGCGGAGCTACTTCATCTCGCCTCGCACGGCCTGTGTCACCTGCTCGGCTACGACCACCGCAACGATGCCGAGGAGACCGAGATGAACGCACGCGCCGCTGCGCTACGCAAAGAAGGCGCGCGGCGCGGTCGGGTCAAGGCAGCCTGAACCGCCGCGACGCGTCTCAGTTGTCGTCCTCGGCACCTTCGACGGAGATGCCGTACTTCCGCAGCAGCTTGTGGAGGTACTTGCGATCCATGTCCGCGTCACGCGCGGCCTTGGAGATATTGCCGTCGGCACGCGTGATCAGCCACGTCAGGTAGCGCCGCTCGAACAGCTCGTTCCACTTCTCCTTGGTGTCGCGGAACGACACGCCGGGCTCGAACTCGATGCCGTCGCGGAGTGCCGCGCCCTTGCCGGCCTCGGGGCTCCCGAGCGGAGCGACGAGCATCCCCGGATCCGCGCCGAGAGCGAGCGCTCGCTCGATCACGTTGCGTAGCTCACGGACGTTGCCCGGCCAGTCGTGCGCCATCAGCGCGGCCCGCGAAGCCTCGGGGAGCTCGACACCGCCGGAACCTGGGACCCCGGCCGTCGACGTGCCGAGCTTTCCGAGCATCGCGTCGATGAGCAGCGGGATGTCCTCGCGACGCTCGCGGAGCGACGGTGCCGTGATCGGCACGACGTTGAGGCGGAAGTAGAGATCCTCGCGGAACTTCCCCTTCTCGACCTCGCTGCGCAGATCCTTGCGAGTCGCCGCGATCACGCGGAGATCGACCTTGATCGTCTTGGTCCCGCCGACTCGCCGCAGCTCGCGCTGCTCGAGCACGCGCAGGAGCTTGGGCTGCAGATCGAGCGAGAGCTCCCCGAGCTCGTCGAGAAACACGGTGCCGCCCGACGCGAGCTCGAACGCGCCCTGTCGCGCCGCGACCGCACCGGTGAACGAGCCCTTCTCGTGCCCGAACAGCTCGCTCTCGATCAGCGTGCCGGCGACCGCGCCGCAGTCGACAACGATGAACGGATTGCCGTGCCGCGGAGAGAGCTGGTGCAGCGTGCGCGCGATCATGTCCTTGCCGGTGCCGGTCTCGCCCTCGATCAAGACCGTCGCGTCGGTCGGCGCGATCTTCTCGATCAGGCCGAAGATCTCCCGCATCGCAGGTGACTTGCCGACCATCTCG
>JANOPP010000228.1:0-5857 GCA_031421915.1 Myxococcales bacterium
GGCCCCGGATGGAGCGAGTCAGCGGACGCTGGCGAGCGGGGCCCCGGATGGAGCGAGTCAGCGGACGCTGGCGAGCGGGGCCCCGGATGGAGCGAGTCAGCGGACGCTGGCGAGCGGGGATCAATCGCGAGCGTGTAGCTCTCGATCCGTGCGGCGGTGTGATCGCTCGGCCGGAGCCGGATCACGTGCGGTCCGAGCAGCGCAGGCCCCGGATACGAGTAGCGGCTCCGGTGCTGGATCAAGATGCGCACGACCCTGCACTCTTACCACCTGCCGCATGGTGGGGGCAGGGATGCGCTACCTACCTGCGCCTGGAGTGCGTGATGTCCTGGGCGAGGTGCTTGTTGCGTTCGAGCCAGCGGTTCATGTCCCGTGCGACGACGTCACCGGGATGGGTGATGTCGCCCGTCATCAGCGAGTAGATCGTGGCGAGAGCGGTCTCGATCGCCTGCTTCAGGAGCATCTCGCGCGGGCCGAGCTCGGCGAGTGCATCCTCGAGCTCGTCCTTGCGCTGGTACACGCGGGCCGCGAGCGGCTGACCGCGTGTCGCATCGGTCGTGTTCGTGATCCGGACGTTGAGGGCCGCGTTCATGACACCGGCTCCGTCTTCCACTCGCGCATCGCCTGGCTGCCCGGGCGATCGATGTGGACCTTGTCGTCCACCGAGGAGACCCAGGTCAGCGGGATGTAGTGGTGCTGGCCCTTGTCGTCCTTCGCGAGCTTGATGAAGTCGGTGCCTTCGAGGTGGTCGACGACTGCGAACTGTCCGTTGTTCGAGCAGACGACGGGCATCTGGGGTTTGATCAGGCCGTCAGCAGTAAGCGAGTCCAACATGATGAGGGTATCGAGCACCGCGCGTGCCAAGCCTCAACCCATCGGAATGCTGGCAGGTCGGTCCGCGGGGTGAGCGCACGCGCGCGGGGCGCGGCGTTCCACCGTGTGCGCGCTACGTGTCGGACTTCGCAGGCGCACCGAGGCCGAGCCGCTGATGGTCGGCGAGCGTGCAGCGGTTCTGCACGACCGTGATCCCGGCAGCTTCGAGGACCTTGGCGGCATCCTCGTTCTTGATGCCGAGCTGGAACCAGACGACCTTCGGTCGGGGCTTCATCGCGAGGATGTCCTCGACGTGCTCGGAGATCGACTCCGATCGCCGGAAGATATCGACGAGGTCGATCGGTTCTCCGATCTCCGAGAGCGTTGCGCGGACCGGGTGGCCGAACAGGGTCTCTCCGACGAACCGCGGGTTCACGCAGAGGATCTTGTAACCCTCGTCGTGGAGATACTCCGGCACATAGAACGCTGCTTTCTCGGGCTCGGTATGAGCTCCGAGAACGGCAATCCTCGGCGAGGACGTCAAGATCTCGCGCAGGCGGGCGTCGTTGATCCCCATGACCGACCTTACCGTGAGCTTCGCGA
This sequence comes from Myxococcales bacterium, assembly GCA_031421915.1. Taxonomy (GTDB): domain Bacteria; phylum Myxococcota_A; class Polyangia; order Haliangiales; family Haliangiaceae; genus JABFXX01. Next base: position 1,417 of record JANOPP010000228.1, read on the forward strand.
AGCGGCTTCTGCTAGAGGTGAAGGATGTCCTCACGGGCGCTGAGCGCGGCCAGCGCCCTCGTGATCGCGGCGTGCGGGGGTACCGACGCGCCCCCACGTGAGCGGGTCCTCGCACGGATCCCTGCGACCTCCATTGCGGTGCTCGCTGCCGATGGAGCGACCCTGGCACACCCGAGGCTGCGGGCGGTGATCGACGTCCTGCGCCCCATCTGGCCGACCCGACTCGGCTGCGCGATCGACGCATCCCTCGCGGCAGATCACGTGGCGCTCGGGATCTCGGCGTCGCGGTCCGCGACACTCGTGATCGAGACCCACGCGAAGCTCGACTGTCCCGCGCTGACGAAGCTCGCGGACCGCATGTACATCGCGACCCTTGGCGATGCGCAGCACGTGGAGGCGAAGCAGTCGGTGCTTCACGCCGAGAGGTTCGTGCGCGCGCGTCCGTACCTCGCGACGGCGCCGATCGCGCTGACGCTCGAGGTCCCCGGTGGGACCGCGATCGCGACCGCGTCCGTGGCGCCGCTCGAGGCGTGGATCGCGCTCGATGTCCATCCACTGTTCGCCGACGTGATCGAGAAGCGCGTTCGCGACTACATCGCGAAGCAGTTCTCGGATCCGGCGACCCTGCCGTTCGCGAAGCGCATCGGGGTGACGCGGACCGGTTCGCAGATCGTGGCGACGCTCGATGCCAGCAAGGTCGATGCAGACCTCGCGGTGGCGACGCGCGCGCTGATCGCCGGCGCGGGCCGGGTCGCGCCCCGGGCGCGGGCGCTGTACAAGTGTCCGCCGATCGCGCCACCGCTGATCGCGTGCCGGCCGGGTAACGTCCTAGCGTTCACTGCGCTCGGTGCCGCGGTGACACCGCTGCTCGACGCGTCGCTGGCGCCGGTGGTCGCGAACGGCGTGGTCGATGGCCTTCGCCTCACCGCTCCGATTCCGGCACTTGGCCTGTTGGCGGGCGACGTCGTGGTCGCCGCACAGGGCCGCAAGGTCGCGCATCGGATCGCGCTCGCCGAGATCCTGCGCCGCGCGCGTGGCTCGCTCGCACTCACGATCGTGCGCGATGGCACGACGATCCAGATCGGGATGCACGAGTCGTCCTGATCTGGGGCATAGTCCGTGCCCATGCGCGTCGGGTTTGTTTCCTCTCTTCTGGTGATCGCCACGGCCTCGCAGCTGTTCGCCCAGCCGTCCGCTGCTCCTCCGGAGATCACGGAGGGTGCGGACTTCACGCCCGCCGCCGTCGCGCTGTTCGCAGTCGGTGCGTGTGGCAAGGCGACGGCGCCTGCGTCGATTTCCGAGAGCTACCTGACCAAGCACTGCACGATCGTCAACCGCGCGCAGCAGGACTACACCGCGGCGTGGGTCGACAAGGCGCGCCCGTTCTTCGCCGAGAAGGTGCCGGCGACCGTGCCGAAGAAGGTGGTCTATCCGTTCGCGGGCGGCGATCTGTCGACGGCGCTCACCGTCTATCCCAACGCCGACGAGATCACGACGTTGTCGCTCGAGCCCGCGGGTGATCCGCGGACGCTCGAGTCGCTCGCCGTGTCTCGCAGCTCGAAGACGTCGCGCACGAGCCCCGCACTCGAGAAGGCGCTGCAGACGATCCGCGACGAGCTCCGGTTTCTCTACAAGGTGAACTTCTCGAACACGATGAACATGATCAACGCGATGCGGAGCGGCCTGTTGCCGACGCAGCTCGTGTTCGGTCTCTCGGCGCTCAAGATCCACGGCTTCGAGATCGTCAGGCTCCGCTACTTCACGCTGACCGAAGGCGGCGCGATCGCGTACCTCACTCCTGCCGAGGTCGCCGCGGCACCGCCGGTCACCGGCAAGGCCGATAGCCGCAATCGCGTGTTCGCGAATGCCGAGGTCATGTTCAAGAAGCCCGGTGGTCGCGTGCAGATCTACCGGCACATCCAGACCAACCTCGACGACGAGCACATCAAGGCGGATCCCCGTGTGCTCGCGCACTTGAAGGCGAAGGGCAAGGTCGCGGGCATGACGAAGGCGGCGAGCTACCTCCTGTCGTGGGGCGAGTTCTCGAGCATCCGGACCTACCTGCTCGAGAACGTCGTGTGGATGGTCTCGGACGCGACTGGCGTTCCGCCGAAGTACGGCAAGGTCGCGGGCTTCGAGTACGAGACGTACGGCGCGTTCAAGGAGCCTCACATGAACGCGGGCAAGGCGATCGCGAAGAACTGGCGCGACGAGTGGGAGAAGCAGCCCAAGCGCGAGCTGAAGTTTCGGTTCGGCTACCCGGACGGCTCGAAGGGCCACACGAGCCACCTCGCGATCATGCGGAAGGCCGCGCCGTAGCTCGCAGCGTGCGCGACGTGTAGGACGTCGGGCGACAGTCAGAACGCTGGCTCCTGCGGCGGACCGATCTCTCGCAGTGCGCTAGCGTGAAGGGATGGTGGCTGTCGGGTGTCCGCGCTGTCGTGGCGTGGTCGCACTGCACGAAGGGCGTCCTGCCGTGACGGCCGCGGGCGTCGAGCTGTGGCATCGTGGCTGCTGGGATCGTCGCGACGTGCCGCTGCCGACCATCGTCGAGCCGATCGCGATCATCGCGCCCACGCCATCGCATCGCACTCCTGCGGTCGCGGTCGGTGTCGTTGTCCTCGCGCTGCTCGCCGGCTGGACGCGGATCGATCTGGTCCCGAGGACGGAGCTCCTCGCGAATGTCGCGCTCGACTCGGCGGAGATCCTCGAGCTCCACGGCGAAAGCGTGTCGAACGAGATCGCGCCGCCGCTGCCCGCGCTCCACACCGAGTCCGATCTCGAGGCCTGGTATCCGCTCCCCGAGCGCGACGGCGTCCGCCTCGACGTCGCGTACACGTCGCTCGGCGGCTGGATCCACCCCGTGACGAACACGACCGAGCTCATGCCCGAGCGCGCGTCACGGCACTTCGGCGCAGCGCGCATCGGTATCGAGCGCCCCGAGTGCGGCTCCGGTCACTGCGGCGTCGATCTCGACGGGCCACGGGGTCGACCGCTGGTCGCGGTCGCCGACGGCAAGGTCGTTCGCATCGAGCGCAAAGAGCTCGGCTCCGACGGTCGCAGCGGTCGCTACGTCCGGCTCCAGCACGACGACGGCAGCCTCACGGCATATATGCACATGGATGATGTCGCCGAGGACCTCCAGGTCGGCGACACCGTGCGCGCCGGCCAGTACATCGGCACGCTCGGCGCGACCGCGGTGTACTCCGCACCGCCGCACCTGCACTTCAGCCTCGAGATCCCGACCCACGCGAACACGCAGGGCGACGGCATCCAGACCACCTACGTCGATCCCGCACCGTTCCTCGTCCGCGCCAAGATCGTCGACGCGCCCGACCGCCGCCACGCGGTCAAACCCGCGTTCTAGAACTTCATCTCGCCGCAGTACGAGCCGATGAACAGGCCACTGACGGTGACCTTCTTGCCCTTGTGCTCGCCGACTTGCGGCGTGAACGACATCTCGCTCGCACACAGCGTCACTTGATCACCGACCTTCGTGGGCGTCGCGCCGACGACCCTGATGTCTCCCTCGAACTGCATGTGCGCGCCCAGCCCGATGCCCTTGCCCATCATGCCCTTCCCACCTGCGAGGGCGCGGACGGCGGTTTCGCCCGGCTCGACGACGCGACCCTTCTTGTTCGTCCACTGCTCGCACGTGATCTTGGTGTGATTGAACACCTCGACTTCGTACGGGGTGTCCGACCCCATGATGTCCATCCGGGCGAGCCCCGTCGGCTGGAAGATCGTTAGTGGCGTCCCATCGACGGTGACCGACAGCGGTTTGCAGTCCTTTGGGTCCGTGGACTTCTTGGAGCAAGCAGCGGCGAGAACGACAACGAGCAGTACTACGGTGCGCATCGCGCCACGCTACTACGCACAGCTACTCGAGCGGAAGCTCGCGCTCGCGGGTGCCGGGTTCGAGACGCTCGCGCTCGATCGTGCGCACGCAGCTGTTCCACCGGACGACCGCATCGACCGTGTCCGCGGGCCTGAGCGTCTCGGCGCGCTCGTACCAGTCCATGGCGTCGCGAAAGCCGTCGTAGGCCGCGGAGCGGACCACGTTCATGTGCGCGAGGTACACGCGCGTCTCGCGCTCGTGGACGATGCCGCTGAAGTAGGCGCGGTCGTACTCGTCGTCGAGCTCGCTGATGATGGCGCGCACTTCGTTCGCGGCGCCGGCGGCGCCGTGGACACTGAACTGATCCGTGAGGGCGAGGATCAGGATGCGCAGCGCGGTCTGGTGGTCTGCATCGACCGCGAGGACGTCGCGGCAGATGCTCTCGGCCTGGGCCGGATCGTTGAGCAGGCGATAGCGCTCGGCATTTTCGAGCGCTCGGGAAACTCCGTCGAGTGAGATGCGCTTGAGCGTCAGCTCACTCACCGGCCTCGCTCCGCGACTTGGTCCGCTTGCGAATCCCGAACAGCTTGCGACCGATGATCG
>JANOPP010000229.1:0-3892 GCA_031421915.1 Myxococcales bacterium
CCCATGCGCTGCTGCTCGCCGGGGGAGAGCTGGAGCGCCGCCCGAAGCTGTTGGAACTGACCACGCCGAACGACAGGTATCGACCTGAATGGGATCGATTGCCGCCCGGGCATCATGCGTGCGAGTGCTACGTCAACGCCGTCTACACGAACGACGGGCTTCGAGCGGCCGCGGCCGGGCAATGGTACGCAATTCCCGTCGCCCTGGTGAAGGCTGCATCCGTTCGCGGGTGCCCGCATCTGAACTCCGCTGGCGTGCGGCTCGATCTCGTGCGCCTTCTGCTGACGAAGAAGAAGCAACTCGGACCCGCTCGCGAGTACCTCGACCGCGCGGCCGCCTTCGAGCATGGGACCGCCGATGTCGCAACGCTCCGGAAGCGAATCGACCGACTGGGAAAGCGGCAACGGGAGGCAGCGTGACTAGGCGCGTGTGAGCAGCGCCCTCACCGGCCATTAGCGATGCGCTGGCTTCAGCGCGCCGCGCGTCCGCCGTGTTGCGGTTGGCTTTGCTGATGCCTTGCTCTTCCTGGGACCGGGATTCACCACGACTGTTGGACCTCGGCCGCCCTGAGCGTTTTTGGTCCGAACGACGAGAGTCCCGGCCTTCGATTTGCGTTTGCGCAACGCTGCGCCGACCTCCGAATACGAGATGCCGCCCTCTGCGACGCGCGCACCGCTAATCGGCTTTTCGTCCACCACCTTCCCCCACGCTCGCTCGCGCGGGACGATGCAAATGCCGAAGCCAGGGGCCACGACCTGCAGCAGTTCTTCGAACTTCTCGATAGTCGGTACAGCTTCGCCCTGTTCGTATCTGGCGAACGCGTTTCGCGATGCTTTCCCCATGGCGAGGGCTACGTCTGCCAGCGACTTGCCGCTTTGTTCACGCAAGCGCTGCAACACGAATGCGGCAAACGTGGCCGGTTCGTTAGCCTCAACTGCAACGCTTCCGTCCTCTCCGGGCGCACTAACCTGCACCTTGAAGCCCTTGTGGTCGACCAAGGTCTCGATGGCGTCGGCCAGCATCTCGGCTGCGTCCGCCTGTGACGTGCCCTGAGTGCAGACATCGATCGTTTCCGACTCCGCGAGCCACTCGTTGCCATCCTTCCAAATTCGACCAGTAATCATCATGATTGGCTCCTTACTCTGCGGCCTGGCGGAGGATGCTTCGTGCGAGGTGTTCTTTGATCTCCGTGTGACGGGGGATCGCGATCTTCTTCGTCTTGTCCGGGTGGGACCAAAGGTCGTGTCTGCCGCCATGTTTGGCGAGAGTCCAGCCCAGACCTCGTAGTGCAGTCTCGAGGTCCCGTCGCTTCACATAGTCACTGTACCCATATAAGGGTACAGCGTCAACGCCCTGGTTTCGTGACCGCCCCTAGTCTCGGATGCCCTGTGCGGCCCCTGGACCGGTCCCCCGTCTGTCGCATTCATCAGCGAGCCGAGATCGATCTGAGACGGGCCGGCAGCTCGCCGTGACTGGTATAGAGTACCAGCGTATGTGCCGGGAACTGATGATGGTGGCCGTGGCGCTAGCGTTCGGCACAGCGTGTAGGGGTGAAAAGTCCGCGGCGGCCGTCCCAACGACCGAATCAGCGGCTACTGCGAAGCCTGGGGCCGCGGTCGTCGCCGTCGAGGGCGCTGTCGCGAAGCGCGGATCTGTTTGGCGCCCGGAGCGCGCGTTTCTCGGAGTGATCGCGCCGTCTGGCGCCGATACCTCGAAGCTCCAAGCACTCGCGGAGGCAACAGCAGAGCGCGAAGGGCTGACCGTCGCGTCGCAGCTCGACGCCACGAGGGCCACGATCACTCTCAAGGTGAAGACGCCCGCCGACGTCGGCTGGGTGCGCGAGCACGCTCAATATTACGGCGACTTCGTGCCGCCAGCAGACCACGACCGCATCGGCCGAGCGACCTGGGCGCTGTGGCTCGGCGGACAGATGCCTGGCCAGCGGACGCTCGTGGCGGCGAGAGTTGGTGCGGTCGCGATCGCGGTGGCGAACGCGTGCAACGGTTGGATCCTCGATACGAACAAGCACCAGCTGTTCACTCCGGCGGCGCTTGCCGAGCATCTGCCCAGCGCAGGCGAAGTGGATGTGCGCAAGACGATCGTGGTGCACCAGGTGAGCGGCGGCGCGGGGCTCACATTTCTGGACACGGCGGGCATGAACCGATTCGGGTTCCCCGAGCTACATGTGGCGTTCGTGCCGAGGACACGCGTCAACTCGGTCACCAACCTTCTCAATGCGACGGCGCAGACGCTCATCGAGCGTGGGGACCTGATGCGCGATGGCGAGATCGACGTGGACCTGAGCAAGCTGACTGGCGATTGGGAACTCGCGGAGCTAGTCAAGGTAGGCGGGACCGGACGGATCACCTGGCAGGCGAGGTGGGGACGCGGTGATGCGGAGCCCGACGAGAAGCTGGAGTCCGACGAGCTGGTTCTCGAGCTCTCGGTGAAGGGAGCACAGCCTGGAACCGCCGAGGCGCTGGTCGCGGCAGCGACGGGGTTCTTTGGTGCGGAGCCCGATGAGGTAATTTACCCAGACTACGCGGACGAGCTCGACGCAGCGGCGGCTGTCGCACGAGGGAAGCTTGCCGCGTTGCGGCCGCACTTCGCAGGCGGCGTGCCGCTGAAGGAGCAACTCGCAATCAAAGCAGCTTTCGCCAGCGATGATGGAGCCGTCGAGTTCATGTGGGTCGACGCGATCGTCTTCAAGGGAGAGATGATCGATGGAACTCTCGACAACGATCCAAAGCGAGTCTTGACGTTGAGGATGGGGCAGCGCGTGAAGGTGAAGTTCGCTGACGTGGCGGACTTCATTCACACGCGAGCTGACGGCACGAAGGTCGGCGGCTACAGCCTTGAAGTGATGCGGGCCCACGGCGAGGACGTTCCTCCACTCTGACGTTGAGGAATCCTACAGGCCGAGACGCGGCGCTCTTCCACTCCTCTGCCAGACCCTACAGAATCCAGAGGAAGGCTTCGTTACCAGGCGGAACACAAGTTGTTGAGAACGCAGCAAGGGCTCGTCATCAAATGTGTCCCCCGATAATTCGAAGCCCTCCTCCGGAGCCAAGTAGAGCGAGGAGATCGAACCTGAAGTCTTCAGGGAGTTACGTCGGCCGTGGATCGCGGAAACGCGATCCAGTCGATGAAGCTGCGGAGGCTCTGCCATTTCTCTGCCAGACCGCAAGGAACTCTCGGGCGGCGTCGTTGTTGGGCACGCCCAACCCGTTAAGAACGCTGCGAGGACCGTTCCGGGACCTCTTCAGCGTGACGTGCCACGGTCGGGACGTCGAGGGCGCGACACAAGATTGCGAGCCATGCCGAGGGTGCCGCCGCGATCGTCGCTGCGATCACAAGCGCACGCTCGGCGACGCGCAGGCGGCGTCCTAGGCCGTGGCTTCCAGGTATCGGGCGAGGCTCATGGCAGGGCGGGGCGGTCAGTCTGGGAAGTCAACCACGTCCAGCCAGTCCAGGCCGCTGTAACCGGCCTGGGTCAATGCCTGGGCGAAAGCACCCCGCACGATCACTGGCGTTGGGTACCCTTTGAGTTTGAAGAGTTGTCGATCCGGTGGCACCCGTTGCTCATCCAGAACCAGCTTGGTGACCTTGTCGATCTTGCCCTTGACCAGTCGGTGGGGCTGGTAAACGGACTGCTGCATGTCGATGCAATCCACCAATTCCAGTGGATGCACGATCACGTGAGACGAGCTCGCCACACGCCCTTTGTGGTCGACCACGGTCATGGGCAGGTACTCCACATGCGTCAACCCCGAGTCGATCAGGGCTTGTTGCAGCCGCTGGGACACCAGCAAGACCTGCTCCGCATTGCAGACGTTGTCTGGCAGGGTCAGGTCACGTGGGAAGTCGGGGTCCATGTGAAACGCCGTCTGGG
>JANOPP010000230.1:0-24802 GCA_031421915.1 Myxococcales bacterium
GTTGACCGAGCGCGCCTCCTGCACGAACCGGTTGACCGCCGAGGCGTCGGTTCCGAGCGCCGTGCTGATCACCTTGATCGCCGCGCGCTTGCCGATCATCGGATGTGTCGCCGAGTAGACGGCACCCATGCCGCCCTCGCCGATCTTCTTGTCGACCCTGTACTCGCCGACCTGTACGCCGGACTGGAGGTCCGTCGACGGCAGTGGCTCGTCGATCGCGGGCGACAGTGCCGCCGCGACGTCGAAGCCATCTCCCGTCGGTGGCTGATACGTCGCGTCGACGTCGACGGTGAACCACCACCCATGGTTCGGGCACGCGGTCATGCCGTCGGGCCAGTCCTTGTTACACTGCCGACAACGCCGCATGGGCCCTTTCAGTGGTGCAAACACCCGGCACCATTCGAGCTGCATCTGTCGTCGTCAGGTTCCCAGGCACACGAGGCGGCCATCGACTCGCACGCGACGACCAACGCAAGGGTCACGCAGGTGGATACAGGCGTCGATCGACGGCGCATCGCTGACTCGCACGGGAGCACCACGGCGTCCGGCACGTTCGTCTCCTCCCTTGGGTGTCGGCAGACAACGCATCTCGGCATGCGCCGAACGGTTCGTACCGAGCAGCCCGAGGTGGTCGCCGTCACAGGCCACACGTGCAGCGTCGGTTGATCGTGTTCGCTAGTGAGTTACCCCAGTAGACGTGGGTACTGTCCACGTCGATCGCGGCGGCCCCATCTTGTGCAGCAGCGAACAGCTCGACCGCGCCACCGGCCTTCGGACGTCGCATCACCTGGTCCCCGGCGTAGTTGGTCCAGTAGACATGCACCGTGTCGAACGTGACTTGCTCGGGTCCTTGCTGGCCCGTAGCGAACGTGTCGATCGGTCCGCTCGTTTTTGCTCTCCGCTTGATTTCATTGCCGCTGGAGTTTGCCCAGTAGATGTGGGTCGCATCGATCGCCAAGCCGATCGGCCCATCCTGCAGCGACGCGACATCCTCCGTGGCTCCACCCACCTTCGCGCGCCGCTTGACCTGTCCTTCCGCCATCGCACCGCCGCTGTAGTTGGACCAATAGACATGCGAGCTGTCGAGTGCCAGGGACAGAGGCCCGGCCTCAGTGGTGGCGATCACCTCATCGGCGCCTCCCGCCTTTGCGCGCCGCCGCACGTCGCCGCGCCAATTGCCAAAAATGACAACGTTCGTTGTCCAGTAGACATGGGTCGAGTCGACGGCGATGGCCATGCTGCGGTTAGAGACTTCACCGAGGGCCGCGATCGGACCAGTGCCGTTCTTCAGGCGCCGCATCATCCCCACCTGACTCGTCCAGTACACATGGGTGCTGTCGACCGCCAAGCTAGCGACGTACCAAGACTCGACATTGTTGTCCGCGGCGGCCACGGTCTCGGTTGGTCCACCGGCCTTGGCCCGCCGGAGGATCCTGTCGGAGACGTAGTCTGACCAATACACATGCGTGTCGTCGAGCACCACGTCTTGGACATCTGTAGAGGCGGCCAGAAACTCCGGTGCACACGTGCACATGCCGGCGAATGTCGCGGTCACGTGGGTCGCCGAGCTCAGGTCGACGACGCACGTACCGACGCCAGAGCATCCGCCGCCGCTCCAGCCAACAAACGATGCGTTTGGATTCGGAGACGCACTCAAGGTGACCATCGTTCCCGCGACGTAGTTCGCGGTACAGGAGGCGCCGCACACGATGCCGCTCGGACTCGAAGTGACGATTCCTGAACCGCTACCGGCCTTGGTAACGGTCAGCGCAAATGCTGCGGTGCATCGATCGCCGTCGCAAAGCTCTCCACTCGGGCACGGGACGCCGGGGCCCCAATCGAAGCACGAATCAGCGTCGAACTCACCGCACATCTGCTCGGTGATGCCCATGCACTTCTTCTCGCCGGCAAGACACTCGGCGGTACAGCTGTCCGAGCAGACCCCGTTCGAGCAGAACGGTGCCGAGGTAGTGCACGCGGCGGGCAGGCCCCACGTCGGGCATTGATCGAGGCCGAACTCGCAGACGGCGATCGCGTCGCCGACACACGCGACCGCTCCGACGTTACACAGCAAGTCGCAACGCGCGTCGACCAGTGTGACCTGCGCTGTAGTCTCGCGGCCGGCGATCGGTGTGACAACGACTTCGCCCGCCGCGATCGTCGCCCCCTCCAGAAGTCCTTCGATTTCGAGCCGGTGCGTGTGGTCGGCCCAGCTGTCGGGAACCAGCAACTGGAGCGAGGTGGCCATCGCCGTTTCACGGAGAATTCCTTCGCTCGCGACCACGAGGCCGTCCAGCGTGAGTGACGGCGCCGTGCTGATCTGCAGGCGCACTGACGTAGTCGAGTCGTTACATCCAGTCAGAGCGACCACTATGAACACCAGCGCATTGAATCGCATCATCGGTCACCGTCGGTCAGGTTGGCGAGGCTCGCTTCGGGCAGTGGGGTCACGGATCGGCCTACTTTCTCCCCTCTCGACGGGGGGAGCTGACGCGTGCTCGTCATGCCTGTAACCCGCCGACCTTCGCGACGTCGCAGGAAATCGACGGGGCGACACGGTCACGCATTCGGCGACAACCAGCGCCGCGATCTCTGCGTCCTTCGCGACGAGAGCGGCCTTGAGCTCGGCGATCTCTTGCTGCGCGGCGGCTCAGAGATTTCGAACTCGCGTGAGGATGATTTCATGCGACAAGGCCACACATAGCGGGTTGTTGAGCATGGTTCGATGTTCGACGACCCTTTGTCTCGCGACGTTGGCCTCCGCGTGTACGGATCAGGCTGTGCCGATCACCGATGCGTCCGGCGATGGAACACGCGGAGATGGCTCCTTCGACGCCGCGTCGACCGTGCTCGTCGTCGCCTGCCCGAGCACGGTGGCCGTCGAGGTGACAGTCAACGGCATCGCGTTCGTCCTCACGCCGCAGAGCTGGCTCGTCGTCGGCGAGGTCGCTCGCTTCACGATGCCGTCCTCCGATGGAGTGATCAGTGGGGCAACCCCGGGAGTTCCGGACGGCGAGTTTCAGGTCCCGGCGGGACAGACCGCCTGCTTGCAATTCACGAAGGTAGGGTCCTTCCCGTTCTTCGGAGATCCGTATCAGTTCGCGGCCTCCCTACAGGTGCAGCAGTCGCTGTGATCATCGTGATCGTACGCAGCCATCCGTTGTCATCCCGGCGGGGACTGGCGTAGCGCCATGTACGTGTGCCCGCAGTGTGCATCGATCTCTCCGAGTGCCGCTCCGTGCCTCGTCGACGGCGCGACGCCGACCAGCTCCGACGACGACCCGATGATCGGTTCGATGGTCAAGAGCTATCGCGTCGCGGCGAAGATCGGGGTCGGAGGAATGGGCGCGGTCTACCGCGCCGTGCATCCGCAGCTCGGAAGCTGGGTCGCGATCAAGATCCTGTCTCACGAGAGCACCGCCGATCTGGACGTCGTGAGTCGGTTCTTCGACGAGGCGCGCAGCGTCAACCTGGTCCGTCACGAGAGCATCGTGAACATCCTGGATCTGGCACAGCTGCCCGACGGTCGTCCGTACCTCGTGATGGAGTATCTCGAGGGTGCGTCACTCAAGGTGTTGGTGCGGCGGGGCCCCGTGCCGCCCGCGGAAGCGTGCCGGATCGCGATCGACGTGCTCGATGCGCTGGCCGCGGCGCACGAGCGCGGCGTCCTTCACCGGGACGTCAAGCCCGACAACATCGTCCTGTCGCCGCACGGGTGGGTCACGCTGATCGACTTCGGCGTGGCCCGGGCTCCCGTCCGAATCACCCCGCGTACTGCCCAGGGAACCATCCTGGGCACCCCCGAATACATGTCACCGGAGCAAGCTCGGGGCGGCGAGCTCGGAGCCGGGACCGACCTCTATGCACTCGGCATCGTGCTCTACGAGATGCTGACCGGGCGCCGGCCGTTCGACGGCGGCTCGTTGTTCGAGACCTTGCGACAGCACGTGGAGGAGCCGCCTCCGCCGCCTTCGACGTGGGTCCCGATGCCGGCAGAGCTCGAGCAGATCGTCTTGATGGCGATCGCAAAGGATCCACGTCAGCGATACCCGTCAGCCCGAGCAATGCAAGAGGCGTTGCGCGAGTGCGGGGTCCGCTCGACCGCACGGGCGTCGATGCCGAATCAAGTGCCGCGCGCACCGACAGATCGGTTGACGACGATCACCGTCGATCACCGCAGCGGAAACGACCCAATGCGCTCGTGGTCCGCGGGTCCACTTGCCCAGGCGTCGTCACCCTCGATGGCCGTGGCTCCTGGCGAGCCAAGAGCTCGGTCGCAGCTGCGCGGCCGCGTCGCGCTGATCGCCGGCGGTTCGGTGTTACTCGTCGTCGCGCTGATCGCATCGCGCGCGCACGCGCCACGGTCTTCCAGCAGTACCGCGTCGGTCGAGTCGGTCACGTCCGGGCCCGCAAGCGAGGGCAAGGGGCTCAATCCGTGCGTTGCGTTCGAGGAGATCGTCCGCCGATTGGAGAGCTGCGAGGTGATCCCGCGGGCGTCTCGCGACGCGATGAAGAACGGTGCGGCGATGATGCGGCAGGTCTGGGCGAGTCCGTCGACCGCGAGCGAGACGCGCGAAGCGATCTGGAGCGCGTGCAGGGATGCCATGGCCGGACTCACGATCACGCTGTCCGCCTGTAGCAAGTAGTCCTCGTCGGCTGGAGCTGGCTGATCCAGAAGCCCGCATTTCATCGCGTTCGGAGTCGGCCTGTCGTGCGGCCTCGAGCATGGGACGGAGCGCGGACGCCCGTCGATTTCCTGCGACGTCTCGAACGTCGGCGGGTTCAAGGGAGGACGAGCAGGCATCAACTCTAACCCCGTCGACAGACGGGAGAAGCTAGGTCGATCCGTGAACCCCCATCCAGTCATTGGTGCAGCTCCAGGAATGCGTGCATCTACCGTCGTCTGTTACGCGCTCGCCGCGTCCTCCCTCCTTGCATGTGCCGCTCCTGGCGGCGATGAGTCCGAAGAGGACGCGGTCGCCGAAACGTTCGCAGGAGGCAAGGGGGATGAGCTCGGATTCCAGCTCGGACCCTTCACCAGAGAGCCCAGCTCCGACGCTAAGGAGCCCTTGATCGCGGTGTTCCACGCTAGCGGCCGTACCGGGGGCGAGAGTGGTCACTTCGACCTCGTGACCTACGAGGAATACGAGCCCACCTACGACTCCGGCACGTACAAGCTTTACCAGTACCGTGGGCGCGATCGGATCCGGTTCACCAACGGCGATGGCCACGTGGTCTTGCGCTCCGATTGGTCCTACGCGGACGGCACGCTGACGCTCGGCGAAGGCAACGAGATGTCGCCACCGAAGCGGCTAGCCGTGGCGGTCGTCGATTGCGTCGTCGTCGACGTCCTCGACAGCAATGCGTTCGAAGAGGGCCTCAGCCCGCACGAATATCCTTCGGTCTCGGTCGACCGCGACGGAGCCAACTTCTCCCTCGAGATCGGCAACTCGAGCTTCGACTCGAGCGAGGCGACGATCGCCGTCACGGCGGGAGCCACCGCGTTCGAAGCGGTCGCCACTCTCGCAGGCGGCGACAAGATCATCATCCGCGTGCCGAATCAGGCGCCGCGTCGTGGCGAGATCCTGCAGGTGATCGGCGGGAACGAAGACTCGGTCGCGACCATCGTGTGCCGGCCCTAGATCGACGGCGCCGTCCCCGCAGCGGCGCTGGCGGCACGTCGCGCTGCAGACCCGTCGCCATTGAATGTATTCATGCGCCGCATCGGTCCTGGATGATCCGGATCGCCGCAGTCGCACTCCTCGCCGCAAATCGACGGTCGCCGAGGCCGTGGAGGTCGCGAGGCACACCGCGAGGATCGCGAGCCGGGTCATGACTTCAGACGCGTCACGACAGCCCCGATAACCACGGCCTTCGGAAACGTCGCATGAACTTGAACATCTGCGCCTTACCGCCGCCGATCGCCGGCCCTCGGCCGCGAAGCATCTAGCGCGCGGAGGTCGCGACGAGACCGCCCTGGCCGGCGATCGTGATCGTCGTGGAGTCGACGACTACCGCGCCGACGAAGCGGTCCAGACCAAGCGGGCGCGCCGTCCAGAGTGCTCCGCCATCGGAGGTCACCAGGATCGTACCGCGCCGCCCGACCGCTGCACCGTGCAGCGCATCTGCGAAGTGGACGCCATAGAGGTTCTCGGTCGTGCCGCTCGTCTGCTCAGTCCACGTCAGACCGTCATCGGTCGACGCGACGATCGCGCCGTTGTCGCCGACTGCCCAGAACCGACCTCCGGAGATCGCGGTCGCAGCGTTCCACCAGTCGGTGGTCGGCGAATGCGAGATGGCTGTGGCGATGACCGAACCCTGCGGGGCCCGGCCGATGTAGTCGTGATACCCGACGAGCACCGTGGCACCGCCGGGAGACTGCGCGCCGCCCGCGATCTGGTAGTCGACGCCGAAGTCGGTGGGTGCCTGAAATCGCGACCACGTCTGTCCCCCGTCTGCCGTGATCGCCGCCGACCAGTAACCGCCGACCACGATGCTCCCGTCATCGCGGCACACGGCTGTGTTCGCCCAGCCCGCTCCGAGCTGGCCGAAGTCCGGGAACCCGCGGGTGCCCGTCCACGTCGTGCCCGTGCGATCGGCGATCGCGTTGCCACCACCCACCAACGAGCGTGTCGCCCCGATGCACAACGCCGTGTAGTCGACCGCGGCACCGTGATCGACGTCGAGTGACCAGGTCCCCGTCGCCGCGCGCCGCCACACCCGTCCGTGCCCACCCGCGGCGACGAGCGCTGCGCCATCCCGCGCGAGCGCGGTGACGTCCGCCGGTGACGGCAATGCCTGTGCGGTCCATGGTGCGGCGAGCACTCCGTCCGGTGGCGGCGTCCCTCCGTCGAGGAATTGCCACAGCTCGGCGAAGTGCCAGGGATAGAGGTCATGTCCTCCGACGGTGGGGCGTACGACGAGGTGATCGTCCGGAAGGCCGGCCATCCGAACGCCCGCGATCAGAGTCCGCGCCGTCGGCCACAAGTAGTCGCGATACCCGGTGGAGATCCACAGCCGCGGACCCGCGGCGAGCTGCGGCAACACCTGGTTCGTCCAGCGTCCGCCCGCGATCGGCGCGATCCCGTGAAATGGAGACTCGGGATCGGTGAGGAACTGGGCCGTCATGTTCGCCCCCGACGAGAATCCCGACGCGTACACCCGGGCGGGATCGATCGCATAACGCTGCTCGAGGTTGGCGACGAGGTTGTGCGCGAAGGTGACATTGCGCGGGAGGTCGCCGGTGTTCTGATCCCACCGGTAGATGTTGACGCCCATGAACGCGGCCGACCGCGAGCGTGGCCGCGCAACGATCACGCCGTTCGCGTCGGCGAACGCGATCAGCGCTTCGGTCTGATACGCCTCCTCGGGGACGTCGCTGGCCGTGCCGTGAAAGTCGACGAGCAACGGTGCCGGTGATTCACATCGGTACGATGCCGGCACATGGAGCCAGTATGCGCGGTCCTCCAGGCCGTCGCCATTCGCGAGCGTCAGAGCGTGCTTCGTGCCGAGCGGCGCATCGCAACCCACCGCCGGGGGGGCGTCAGGAAACGCGGCGTCGGGCTGGTCGATTAGCGGGCTGTCACATGCGACGAGCAAGGCGAGGATGGCGCACTTTGACACGCGGCCGACTGTGCTTCAGCCATCGCGCGATGACCACTTGCACTCGCTCACCCAGTGCGACTCTGTCGTCGCAAGCGCAACGACATGAACCCCGAAGGTCGAGCTCGCGATGCTCGCGTTCCTCCGATCCCGACATGCCCACGCGCGAACCAGGTATCAGCGTGGCTCACCGAGCTGACGACGAGGACAGCCACGACGACGGCTCTCATGGCGCCACAACCGTAGCGGTGCCGGTGTGTGCGAGCGAGCCAAGGAACTCGGCCGTCTGCTTCTGTGCGGCGGCGAGGTTGAACGCGACGTAGTGGCCGTCGGAGCCCGGGTCTGCTTGGTACTGCGCGAGAACGACGGTCACGCCTTCGAGATTGTTCGAGAACGGAGGGCTCCTGGTCGTTCTCCCACGCAGCGCGAGACCATCGACTGCGCGGGAATCGGGGAGCATGACGAGATCCCCGCCGAGCGCGGTCGCAAACGCTTCGATCCCGGCGTTGGGCGAGAAGGTGTCGATGAACCCCTCGGTCTGGAACACGTTGCGCGGCCGGAGCCGCTGCCCGAGGGAATCGTCGACCGGGTACCTGGCCATCAGCGGGGCGTAGTTGATGCCGTCGGCGCGCTCGAGCCACATCTGGAGTAGTCCGAGAGAGGGGTTGTTCTCATCGACTGGCTCGTCACGAAGAAAGGTCGACAGCAGGGCTGGGACGTCGATCGGTTTGGTCTGGTGGAGAAGTTGCTGGTAGAGCAGACCGTCGGTGCCCGAGAACACGGCGCCCGAGACCGAGGGCTCGAACGCGACGAAGCCAGGTCCGGTCTGGCCGCCTTGGGAGTGGCCGACGAAATAGACCTTGGTCGGATCGATCTTGATCGCGCCGCTACTGGTCGTGAACGTGAGCGCGGTTGCCAGCCGCAGGATCGAGAATCCATCGGCCGTCCCCTGGAGCGCGTTGTCACGGGACGAATGGGGATTGGCGTAGTTGTAGACCGCGATCTCCGGTGTGCCACCGGGGTTGCGCGGACCATGCAGCACTTGATCGGTCGAGATCGTGGCGATCCCCTGGGCCGCGAGGCGAGGGCCGGTGCCATTGGTGATGAACGATTGGTAGTCGCCGCCCGTGCCGTGCTGCGAGATCGCGATCGGCCAGCCGCTTGCCGGCATCGTTCCGGCGGGGACCGTGATCGCGAACCGCATCGTCTCGGTACGTTGGATGACGGCACGGGCTACGGAGCCGACGACGATATCGCCGCCGGCATTCTGGTACGGGACGTCACCGCGCTGGAAATTCGGAGCGTCGTAGGCCCCGGTAAACATCTCGTAACCGACCGCCGCAGCCCCGGGTTGGATGTTGCGGGCCACGGGCGCAGGAAGCGCGAACACCGCAGCGCGGATCCTCGGGACGATCTGGGTGGCGTGCTGGGTGGTGAACACGGCGGCCGAGATCACATCGACGCGCTCGTCCTCGCCGGGCTCGTCGAGGTACGCCCAGAGTGGTTCGTAGGTGCCGCGGGCGGCCGCGACCATCGCGTCTCCGCCGCCATCGCGCATCGCGACGAACGTCGCACTCGGTTCGAACGCGACGTGGTCGATCGTCTGGACCCGCCGCGTGATGACGAGCGCGTAGGTCGTTCCCTCGCGCAACGGGAACCCGGGATACGGACGGACCGCGAGGCTGTTCGGGCCGATCGTGCCGCCGGCGTCGGCGCGGAACTGCGCGATCATCGGCGCGCGCTTCCCCCGATCCGGCGAGGCTGGATCGACATCCACGACATAGACACTCGCGGCTCCGAGGACCGAGTCCTGAGCGCTCAGGGGAAGGCTCGCGGGATCTACGACATCATCGAACCGGGCGAAGAGCGGCGAGTTAAGGCCGAATCCGTCGAGCTCCTCCGCCGCGGCTCGGTACCGATCGGCGATCAGACTACCGACGGGAAACCCCGAGAGATCGAGACGGTTATCGCGACGATGCAGGTCGTTGGGGTACGGCAGCGCGTAAAATTCCTCCCCAGTTCCGGGCAACGCGAACAACGCAGCCGGAGCGGTGGAATCGGTGCAAGCTGCTCCAGTCGTCGAGAGCAGGAGGATCCACCGCGCGGTCAGATACGTCGTCATTCCCCGATAACCACGACCTTTGGAAACGTCGCATGAAATGGAACATCTGCGCCTTACCGCCGCCAAGAGCTCGAGCCCGTCGCTCGCCACGCCTCGGAGGTCCCGGGCAAGCCGGACACCGCCGCCGATCGCCGGCCCTCGATGAGCGCCTCCACCAGTCGCATCTGATTGAGATTGCCTGCTGCTGGGTGCAGCCCTCGAGAGCAAGTCTCTGTCGATGTCGCCGACACGACCGGGTCGATGTCTGTGCTCGAGGTCGATTGACGCTCAGCGCTTCACCTTGCCTCTACCCGAGAACACGATTTCGCCGCCGCCCGTGAGGTGCGAAGTCGATGTGAACTCGACCTCCTTGCCGTCCTTATGGAAGCCGATGCTGAGCTCTTCGATGAGCTCCTTTCCGTCCGCGCCGGTGCCCGCCTTGAGCGGCGTGCATCCGAGCCCGAACTTGCCGGCCACGCCCTGATTCCAATGACAGACGTGATCGTGGATCTCGAACTGGCTGGTGACGCCGATGAAGTGGACGGCCTTGCTGAACGGGTCGTAGCCGATGAGGAACGTGCCCTCGAATGGACCCGCGGGCGTCTTCGCCCTGGACTCGCACGACACGGCATTCCCTCCGGCGATTGGCTTGCAGTTGAACGTCATCTTGAAGGTCGAGGCTTGGGACATCCCAGGCGCCTTGAGCGATGCGTCGAAGGTCCAGTTGCCCTGGAAGTTTCGGACGGTCTCCGCGACCTCCGCAGGCGGTGCCAACACGACCGGCTTCGCCGGTGGATGCGGTACTTTTTGCGGTTTCGGATGATCGGGATGACCTGCGATGGCGGTGGCCGGAACGATCGACAGCACGATCATGAGGAGTTTTCGCATGGCTAGATCTACGGACCTTGGGTGTGAGAAGTCGCGTCGGTGCAGTGTCGTCGGGCTTGCCGGTACCGTCGCCATCATATGGCTCGAGATCGTCCAACCCGCTCGGATCGAATGAGCGAGATCAACGTGACCTACGGGCAGACCGCGGCGACATCGGTCACGCAGTGAAGTGTCCGCATGCGGCACTCCATCCCATCGGCCGATGCCGCGTACCGGTGCCCGGTCTGGACCATCCCGTTCGGGCAGAAGCCGGGGGGCACCGGTGAGACCTGCGGGCATGCAAGGTTGTCGGTTGTCAGGCAATGCGCGCTGGGGATCTCGCACTCCATGCCATCGCTCGAGGAGCCGAATCGAGAGTCGATCTCGACGGTCCCAGCCGGACAGAACGTTGGCGGCAGCGACGTGAACACCGGACAGGCATCGAGATCGTTGGTCACACAATGCTCCACCGGTGCCAGGCATTCCATGCCGTTGCTCGACGGCGTGTAGGCCGCTTCGGTCTTGATGGTCCCGAGAGCACACTGCTCCATGCCGCACGAGACGGTCCGGGATTCCGCGGTGTAGCGATTGGCCGTGGGTGCACGCGCCGGCTTGTCGAACTTGACGATCGTGTACGGCGTCGTGAGTACGGGCAGGACCGTACAGCCGAACCCTGGCTGGTCGAGACGCGTCGTGATTTTGAGCGACGATCCGGAATCGGAGAGCCGCACGCGGCTGATGTTCGCTTGAAAGCCACTCGAGCTCAGTTCTCCGGCGGTGTAGTACGCGACCCACTGCTTCTGAAAGTTGATCGAGCTCGGTGGGTCAACACCGAACACTCCCTTCCACGCCGTCTTCGTCTTGATCACTCCCACGCGGACACTCTCTGCGTGCGTTGGCTGGTCGAAGTCGACGGGCGTCAGCACCATGTCCGTCTGGTCAGTCTTGCTGTCGTCCGATCCATCGACAAGTTCGGCATCCTCGACATCGTTGTCCTGACTGTCGACGCATGCGGCAGCTCCGATCATCGACAGGGCAACGGCGCAAAGGGAGAGGGTGGGGAACGATCGCGATGGAATGGATTGCATACGGAATCGCTGATGCAGTCAGTGCGCCATTCACGGTGGATGCAATTACATCGATCTCGGACGTGGGATCCTCGACGAAGAACTAGCCATGGCAAGACCAGTGGCCGTCGACGAGATCGGACCGTACGAATTGCTGCGACATCCCTCTCGGCTCGGGTTGAAGTGCGATCGAACATACCGCGGCACGCGGATTCTTCAGGCGAGCGCGAGCGCCACCACGCCCCTTGTCCGACGCAGCGGTGCGTCATCGATCTAGATCCTCGTGCTGTCCCATCTCCGGACGCCGCCGTCGACCATGCGCGCACGGATGAGTCGCGATGGGCCCGTGCCGCGGTCGTCCTCTGGCCGTCGACCTCACCACTCATTCTTGGCGATGATTTCCTGCGACGTTCTCAGTGGCGCTGGTTAGTAGGAAAGAAGGGCGGGTACGGGTGGAGGGCGTGAAACCGAACGACCGTCGCGAGACGGGAGAAAGCTGGTCGATTCTTGAAGTCCAATACGGTGATACGTGCAGCACTTGTTGCGGTGGGATGCCTCGCCTCGTGTACCGGCCAGCTTGCTGTGGGGCCCGGGGACAATGGCGCGAGCGGACCTGGTAGACCGACCGAACCCTATGGCACGAGCGGACCTGGTGGCTCGACCGAACCCTATCGTCCCAGCGGACCTCCTGTCCCCCGCGCGGCAGCGACGACGTACACGCCCCCCGACACCAGCGTGCCGGCTCCGATGCCGAGGGGCGAGCACGCCCGCTTCGGGTCGACGATCGCCGAGCAAACCGCGGTCACGCAAGTCGAGGCCGAGCTGCGTGACCTCGCGGACCTGGTCGGGACGAAGTGCGGCGTACAAGGCTTCGGGGTGTCGGTCGCCTGGACCGACTATCTCTCCCTGCGCGACGCGGACTTCGAAGGGCGCGCCCGCGACAACGTCTACGTGTGCGCGGCCGATCAGCTCGAGTCATCGTTGCGACAGCTGGCAGATTCGTGCGCCAGTTCGGCGATCGTTCGCGGCGCAGTGCAGGAAAAGGTCTCGTCAGTGATCGGGCACCCGCGGGTCGGGCTCGTCGACGCCGCCCACCCTTCTCACGTGTTTGCGTTGCAAGGGGGCGTGGTGCACGTCCAGTACCATTTCTGCTCCACGAACACGGACCCCGCCGCGTTGCAGAAGGTGCTGTAACCAGCGCCTCGCTAGCCTTGTGCGCCACCTGGCTGGCCCGAGCGGCCGCACCGTCGAGGCTCCGGACGAGAGCGCCAAGCAGCGGCTTCACGCCGATACCGTCTGCAGTGGGCGGGCGTCTGGTGACCTGGACGCCCCTCGCTTCGCCCACCTCGTGCGCCATCGCGATGACGGCGTCGGCGAGAATCGCGAGATCGGGGACCGCGACGTGGCGACCTTGCGGTGGAGCCTCGGGCGTCGGTGGCGAACACCGCGGTACTAGCCAGCGCGAGCGAGAGTGTCGGGCAAAGAGTTGCGTCGTTACAAAGCTGACCGAGGAACGTCGCGGGCCCGACCGGAGATGAATCTACCCCTACCATGTCGGCATCGGCGGTTGATTGCGGTTGATTGCCGGAGCCGCAACTCAGAACGAGGCCAATGCTGATGACGCGCATCCCCGAACAACCCACGTAGGGCCGCTTCGTCGCACGAAACCGAGGCTCCTCGCGGGCCGAATGCCGGTCCCTACGTGCGCGACCCGCTCGGTCCTCGAGATCTAATTTAGTCGGCCCACGTGACGCTGGAAGGTCCGAGGTCGGCGGTCGCGTTGGTGATGCCGTCGAGCCAGCCGGCGACGTCCTCGCGCTTCGTGGGGAGGCGAAGGTTCCACACCCCGAGCGTCTCGTTCTTGAGCATCTGAACGACGTGCGCACCGTCTCCGGTGATGGCCGCCGTCTGAGCCTGGACCGTCGTGCCGAGTGGCCAGCGGATTCCGGTCGCAAGATCGATCACATCCACACCATCGAGCGCCCCCGGAACCAGCCCGAGTTGGCTGTCCGAGGACGCCTCGATCTGAGACGCGAAGCCGGCCCCGAGGATGCTCGTCAGCGCGTCCACGTGGGCGAAGTCGAAACGATAGGCGGCGCGATCTTCGGTGATCGCAAGCGCGAGATCGTCGCCGATACCAAACAGGTTGAGGACATTCTTCGGGAGCTTGGCGTGGTGCACGAGCCGGCCATCGAGGTTCCAGAGCAGGACCTCGTCACCCCGCACCGCGAACACCCGGCCGTCGGTCGCGACCTGCATCGGGATCTCCTCCACGTCGAGACGCCGCGGCGACGGAACCACGACCGACGCCCCGAGGGACAGGGTCGAGGTCTCTCGGGTCACGAGGTTCCGGCGCCATACGAACCCATCGGCGAACTGGACGACGACCCAGCTCCCGACCCACCTTGCGAACACGGGTGCGGTGGCATGCGAGCCGAGGAGCTCGCGGTGTTTGCCTTCGAGGTCGGACGACAGGATGTCTCCGGCCGGGGTCACGAGGAGCAGCTTGCGATCGGGAATCAGCAGCGCGTGGGAAATGCCTTCGATCATGAAGGCCGCTGACGGCGTCCGCTGGAGAACTGCGGCCTTGCCTTGCTCGATCACGAGCACGCGGTCGGGGTCTGGCCCGCCGATGATCGGCGCCATTGGATTGAGATTGGCCTCGATCGTGGTCGACGTCCCGGTGCGCAAATCCATCCACACCCACGGCTCGCCCAGCGCCTTCACGATCACCTGCCCGGAGCCCACGAGCTGGAAGCCGAGCATGAAGGGAACCGCGATCCGGCGGGGCAACAGTACCTCGAGGTTCCAGATCAGGAGCCGTCCCTCTCCGGTTGCAACGACGTAGTTCCCGTGCGGAGAGGTTGCGAACTTGTTAAGGCCGCGAATCGGCGGACGGAGAACGAGATCGCGCTCGTCCGAGAGCAGCTGGATACCCGACGTGTTGTCGGCGGAGATCAAGACGTCGTTGCGCGCGACGAGAAGAGGCAAGAAGCTCGCACCGATTTTTCGCATCGTTGTCTCTCGACGTGTTCGCTCGGTGATCTGCAGCGGACTGGACCCGAAGTAGAACAGCCGATCCGCAAACGACGCGACGCCCATTGGGAAGCGGGTTGCAAACGTCTGCGTGACGATCGGGCCGAGATCGAGGCGAACATCGTGGACCACCCCACCGATCAGAGCCACCAAGTTGCGGCTACTGGGATCCCAGGCGACGTCGCTGACGTACCCGTTGCCGAGCTCGTGGACGCTCTCGGTGGCGAGGTCGACGAGGTACAGGTGATCCGTGCCGGACACCGCGAGCCAGCGCCCGTCGGGTGCGAGCAAGAGCCTCTTACCTCGCCCAGACAGCGAGATCCGGTGCGGCGTTGCGAGTGCGGCGTCGGTCCGCCACAGCGCTCCTTCTCGATCGAGCCACAGTACCGAGGTCGCGGTCGCGACGACGGCGTCGACAGAGGTCGTCCACACGAGCGTGCGTGAGGTGCCCTTCGCGATATCGATCGAGGTGATTCGGTCCTCGAGCGACGTGATGATGTGGGCGTCGTCGGCAAACGTAGCGCGCGCGTGCTTGCCGGCATTCGCCAGCTCGCGCGAGGTCTTCGCGACGAGATCGTAGATCCGGACAGTGCCGTCCTCACCGCAGACGAGCGCCGATGTTCCACTCGGGCTGATCTCGAGCGAGGTGACGATCAGCGGCGCCACCAGGCCCCAAGCGGCACCGGCGCTCCGTGCCGCGGCGCCGATGTCGCGGACCTGACGCCACCGGTTCTCCGAGGCCGCGAGCGGCTTGATCAACGCAACGGCGGCGGTTGGATCGGTGTCGACGAGGATTCGTGCCTGTGCGAGCGTCAGCTCGTCGGCGCGTTCGGTCGCGCGGGTCCGCGCTTCCTCCGCGGCGCGCTTCTCGGTGAGTGCGACCTGCAGCGCTGCATCGATGCGGTCGCGCGCCGCGAGGTCACGGCTGATCGAGATCGCCGCGACGATCGAGATCGCTACGATCGTCGCCCCGATCGAGCCCACGGCGACTCGATGAGCTCGGACGAAGCGCACGAGTCGCTCCCGGCGCGAGTACCGATGAGACGCGACGAGCTGCCCCGTCAGGAAGCGCTGGAGATCTTCGACCATGGCGCCGGCGTTCCGGTAGCGGGCTCGATCATCGTGGGCGAGCGCCTTGTCGACGATCGTCGAGAGCTCCGGTGGGACGCCAGCCACGAGCTCGCGGAGCGGTTGCGGCGGGCCGATCACCGCCGCGCTCATCATCTCGGTGCCCGACGACCGCGCGTGAGGGGGGCGGCGTGCAAGCATGTAATACAGCGTCGCACCGAGTGCATAGACGTCGGCTCGTTCGTCGATGGTCTCTCCGGCAACCTGCTCGGGCGACATGAAGCCGGGTGTGCCGAACACGGTGCCGACCCGCGTGCGCAGCGAATCGCCGGCGTCCATCGCCTCCGCGGCCGACGCGATGTCGTCGTCCGGATCGTCGAGCACCTTCGCCAACCCCCAATCGATGACCACCGTCTCTCCGAGATCACCGACGAGGATGTTGGTCGGTTTGATGTCGCGATGGATGACACCGCGCCGATGCGCATGCGCGACCGCGTTCGCCGCGGCCGCCAGGTGCGGGAGCAGAGCGAGCCGTTGCGCGAGCGTGGTGGCTTCCCCGACGAGCTCCTCGAGGGGTTGCCCCGAGACCCTGCGCATGACGTAGAACGGCGCCCCGTTCGCCGCCGTCCCCGCATCGTAGACTGGGACGATCGAAGGGTGCTCGAGGCGCGCGGTGATCCGGATCTCCCGCGCGAACCTGCGCAGCGCTTCGGGCGAGGTCGACAACACCTCCTTGACCGCGACGCGACGCCCGAGGAACGTGTCGGTCGCTTCGAGAACGCGCCCCATTCCACCCCGCGCGATCTCTTCGCGATCGCGGTAGCGGCCTTCACCGGCGAAGGTCTCGGGATCAACGTTCGACGGTCGGTCCTCCTCCGCACCCAATCGTTCCGTCGACCGACCCTTCGCATCGACAGTTGGCTTCGCCAGGGCAGCCTCGGCGATCAGCTCTCGGCACAGATCGCACAGGTCGAGGTGGTTCGTCGCCTCGTCGCGCTCGGATGCCGACAATCGGCCGCCGATCAGGGCCGAGATCGCACGATCGTCGAGGCATGGACCGATCGGGGTCGAGCTCACTCACTCCTCGACGCCAGAATGCGCTCGAGGCTCAGCTCCAGCTGTGATGCGACGAGTGGAACGACGTCGCCAACATCCCCCTCCGGGACCCCGAGCCGCCTCCCGAGCAGGCGGCGAACGGAACGGGCCAGATCGTCGCGCGCCTGCACGATCCAACGAGCGGCAGTCGCACGATGGACACCGTAGATCGCACCGATGCTGTCGATCCCGAGCCCCTTGACGATCTTCAGACCGAGCAAGCTCCGCTGCCGTGGTGACAGGCCGCCAATTGCCTCCTCGAATGCAGCCTTGAACGTTGCGCGGTGCTGGACCTTGAGCGAGGCGAGCGCCGGATCGTCGTCGGCGATTGCGATATCTTCGAACGAGTCACCCACGACTCGATCGCGATCGCGAACCACGTTGAGTCCAACCCGCAGTGCCGCGACGCGGACGAGCCCGCCGAGCTGCCCGCGGCCGGCGTAGCTGACGACGCGCGCGACGCACGCAGGCTGGGCAACGAACAGGCGGAGACGGAGGATCTGCTGGATCTCGTCGATCTCGTCACGACCGAGCGACAGCCGTGACAACACCGCGGGGATCACCCCGAAGTACCGATGTTCGAAGCCCTCCAGCGCGGCACGCTCCCCGAGAGCGCACGCGCAGGCCAAGAAGATCTCGTCCGCGGCTAGGTTCTCGGGCTCATCCTCGCCCTCGATGCGTTCCTGGATCAGGTCGTCGATCGCGTGCGGAACCGGAATGTCCGGCCACGCCGCACGCCCCTCTCGGAGGATGCGAGCCACCTCGGGAGTTGGCATGCGCGTGTCTTACCACGAGGCTGCAGACCATTGGTCGCCGTCGCGCAGACGGCCGCCGCCACATCGAGCACGTGCTGCCCACGTCGTTCTCGCCCTACCGTCGTGGGGCGACCGGAGGTCGATAGCTCGATCCGTCACGCACCTCTTCGGCCGAGCAGATATTCTCGCCGTGCTGTCCAAACCGGGTGTTCAACCTGGCCTGGACGACTACGTTCGAGTGCTCTCAAAATGGAGCTGCGAGACCGAGGTGGAGTCCGAGCTCGTCCTCGAAGTCGCTGAACTGATAGGCCTCGATACTCGTCTTGAGCCTCACCCCGCCGGCGATCCGGATCGCGACCGCGGCGGTGTAGCGCAGCACCGAGCTGCGGTCGGAGAGCGCGCTCGTCGCGAGGACGTTGCCGGCGCGGCGTAGCCCATCCCAGCGAGCGATGAGGTCCACGCGGCCGACAGGCACCTCGACCTCGGCGTAGAAGCCGTCCTTGACGAAGTGGCGTGCGAAGCCGGCTGCGCCGGGTCCATACTTGAACCGCGAGGACGGGTCGGAGCCAAGATCGATCTCGGTACGTCGGAGCAAGTACTCCGCGCGGAACGTGAGGCTCGGGACCTGGAGCACGAGGTCCGCGCCGCCGATCGCGAAGCTCAGCCTGGCCGCTGGGTCGTAGTGACCGGCCATCGCAGAGAAGCCGAGGACGAGTGACGACGCATCCCCTAGATCGAAGCTACCGACGACCCGGGCTCCGACCGCGGGCTGGGAGTTGTTGTCGACGTAGTAGCGCTCCGGGGAGCGCGAGAGCGTGAAGTCGAAGTCGGCACCGTCGGCATCGCCCTTGGGGCCAGCGACGGCATACACGGCATATCCAAGCTGGACACGCGCGCCGAAGAAGTGCGTGCCGGAGATCTCCAGCCCGTTGTCGACCCACGGCGCCGGGAGGATTCCCTCGTTCCAGTCCTGGAACCTGATCATGCGACCCATGTCGTAGGGCAGCGGCTTGTCACTGGTTCGGTGGTTCGCCGGATCGTGGCGCAGCGGAAAGCTGCCAAACGACGGGGTGAACCGACCGACACGAAACGTCAGCTCGTCAGCAGCTCGGAGGTCGATGTAGGCCATGCCGACCTCGAACCCATGACAGCCGTAGCAAGCCTTCACGCCCGCGGTCGTGTTGTGGCCGAGGTCAGCCACGATCTTCAGCGAGAGCTCGGCTGTCGGCCCGTCGAACGAGAGCTTGCTTCCCGCGCGCTCGGTCGGGATCGCGAGGTAGTCGAACTGCACGGACCCCGCGAAGTTCCGCCCGGCTTTTTCGTCGTCGGCGAACACGTCGCCTGTCATGGACGTGAGGAGCACGACGATGGTGAACGTGAGCAATCTCATCGCGTCTCCAGGTCTGCGAGCCCGGTGGCACCAAACGAGCGGAACACCAGGCACCGCGTGATCACGTGCTGCTCGGTCAGACGGATCCCGCTGCCTGGCGTGAGCCGCATGCGTCGCACGTACGTATGCCAGTGCCTCGGAGAGGTGACGCGTGCCTGCAACAGTCGATCGAGCGGATGACACCGCGAGCACCTGCGGGCGGTGATCTCGCATGCAGCTGGAATATCGGCCGGCGCAGACGCCGGTTCGGAGAGCAGGAGCTGGCGGCCGACGTCTCGCTCGCCGGCGCACGCGCCGACCCCGATCAGGATCACGACGAGTGCGGCGCTAGTTGTCATTCGCACCCTCAGCGATCCAGTCACGGATCGTCTGCTGGTCAACCGCGTCGAGATACGGCCCGCCGTAGGGCATCCGAGCACCGAACGGCGGTGCCTCACCGAGCTTCTGGTCAAGGATGCTCGCGCACGGATCTCCGGCGATCACGACGTCGGTGCCGCTGCGCATTCCTCCGCGCCGAAGCGATGCGTAGGTCGAGACATCGAATCCTGCGATCTGGAGACCGATCGGGGTCGTACCCGCGGGCGTATGGCAACGCGCACACCCGACGTCCGGGCGCACCATGATCTCGTTGCGGATGTCGGTAGCGAAGCTGATCGTACGCCCTGGATCGGAGTCCTCGCCGAGACATGCCTCGAGCTCCGGCCCAACATCGGGGGCAAGAACATCGAGACATCCCATCGCGGTGATCGCGACGAGGGCGGCGATCATCTGCGTCGTCACGGCGTTCTCCTGTCGAACGTGAGATCGAACGAAACAGCCACCGTGCCCACGTCCGGCGGGCTCTGTGGTCGCAGCCGCGTCACCGCCGTGTTCACGCAGCTCGCGAGGCCAGGCGTCGCTCCGCCGATCCGGACCTCGCCGATCTTGCCGGCCTCGTCGATGGTGAACCGGGTCGCGACCACGGCTGCTGCTGCGGTCGCCAGCTGCTCGTAGCAGCGCAGGAGAGCAGGTTGCACTCGATCGAGCGCTCGACGGACGTCACTGGTCGCAAGGGAACCGCGCACCGTCAGCGAGTCGAATCTCGCAGCCGCGCGGCCCAGCGGCTTCGGCACCGATGCGATCATCGGCGGAGGTGGCGCCGGTGGGGTTGGTACCGGAAGGGTTGGAAGTGGTGGAGGTGGTGATGCGACGGGAGGTTCCGGCGGCAATTCGGCCACGCTCGCGCTGATACCCGTGCCCGATCGTGGTGGCGTTGACGCCGTCTCGGGGAGCGCTGACGCCGTCTCGGGGAGCGCTGATGCCATCTCGGGGAGCGCCGCGGAACCTCGGTTCGCCGGGGCACGAATAGCCGGGGGGACAGGTCGCGCTCCACCGCGTGGGCGTGCCGGCTGGGTCGACGGTCCCGCGACCGGGTCGGGTTTCGACACGGCGGGTGGCAGTGCGGGTAGCAGAGCCGACGCGACACGATGCGCCGGAGTCGTTGGCGACACCGGGGCAGGCAGCTCAGCGATCTCGGTCGTGGCGCTCGTGGTCGATGCTGTCGGCACGGCCGTCGACGCGGGCGAACGCATCCCCATCACCGTGGCCGCGGTGACCACGAGTCCGACCACTGACGCGATCAGTCCTGCGAACGATCGGCGACGCGGTGCGACGAGCAGCGGCGTCGACTGCGAACGGTAACCGCCGACAGGTGTGCTCAGGGACGCCGGCACAGGCACTGGTGTCGAGATCTGATCGAGCGCCTCGATCACGGCGGCTGCCGTCGCGTAGCGATCGGTCGGAGCAGGCGACATCAGGCGACGAACGAGCTGCTCCAGAGCGGGCGCCACCTCCACGCGACCGCGAAGCGCCATCGGCGGTGGGTCCCCCAGCGCATTGTGGTGGATCAGCTCGAACACGTTGCCGTCGAACGGCGGCGTACCCGCGAGCATCTCGTACAAGGAGACGCCGAGTGAGAACAGATCGGCTCGGTGATCGACGTTCGGATCACCGGCCGTCTGTTCGGGTGCCGCATAGATCGGTGTGCCGACCGAGATTCCGGCGGCGGTGAGGCGGACGTCGGCATCGACGTCGCGAGAGATCGCGAGTCCGAAGTCGACGATCCGCGCGAGCTCCGCGCCGTCGTGTTCGACGACGAGCACGTTGTCTGGCTTGAAGTCACGATGCACGAGACCGAGGCTATGGGCGTGTCCGAGCCCGAGACACATCTGCCGCGCGAGCCGGATCACTCGATCGGCCGACAGCGGACCGTCGTCTTCGATCACGCGCGACAGCGACCGACCATCGACGTATTCCATCGCGAGGTAGAGCAGCCCCTCATCCGTTCGACCGAAGTCGACGACAGGAACCACGTGAGGGTGCGACAACCGGCTTGCGGTCTCGGCCTCGTGGGCGAATCGCAAGCGCATCGCCATTGTCGCGGCCCAGTCGCCGAGCATGACCTTGACCGCAAACGTTCGCTGCTCGAGGCGACGATGGTGCGCGCGATACACTCTTCCCATCGCACCTTCGCCGACGTACGCATCGATCACGTAGTGCTCGCCGATCACGGCTCCGAGCAGCGGATCCGTGTCCACGAGCGCCAGTAGCGCACCGTCGGTGGGGCACCGCGTGAAGTCGCTGCGGTAGACAGCTCGACACGAGCTGCAGCAGCGTAGCTGGGCAACGGCCTCGCCCGCCATCAGTGAACGGGGGCGCAGCCGTGGCTACAGCGGGCACGCCACCCCCCCACAGCGCCCCGGCCGAACGGCAGCGCCTGCGGATCACGTTGCTCCGGATCCTCTCCTTCGCTCGTACATCCACCGACGAGATACAGCGCACACGTGAGTCGATGTACCCTCATCAAGAGCCTCCGGGCATGGAGCCCCGATGTGGCTCGCTGAAATGCGAGACGCATCCGTGGCAGAGCCACTACGCCTCGATCGGAAACCGGTTACCGGGATTCTTGAGGGCCGAATCTCGAACGATCCGGGGACTCGGGGTAACCATCCCGTGCTTCGTACGTATCTGTCGCATGCATGGGACACAGCTGGCCGCGAAAGCGATCCTCGTGTTCGCCATCGCCGGATGCGCAGGCGATGACGACGCCTTGCTCGAGGCCAAGGCCAGTGGCTACGTTGACTTCGAGCGCATCAACGCTCGGCCGTTTCCGACGGCGCAACACCAGGGGAATCCGCTCGTCAATGTCTGGACTGAGCAACTCGCCATCGCGCCGTATCGCGTCCTGTCGGCGGGCGGCGCGCCACTGGAGTTTCCCGTCGGCGCGATGATCGTGAAGGAGATGATGGATGCCTCCGGCGGGCCGCCGATCTTGACCGTCATGGCCAAGCAACCCGCGGGCTACGATCCCACGCACGGCGACTGGTGGTATGGACGTCTCGAGGCCGACGGCAGCGCTACGAGTGCAAGCTTTGTCGGGAGGGTTGGCTTCTGCATCGCCTGCCACACCGGCGCACCCTCGGCCGGCTATGTGTTCGGCGTTGCCTCGGACAACCTCACCCCGTAGCGCGCGCATCACTCAGGCCCACAGTCCGCCAGCGCACTTCGGATCGCATCGCGGCCGGGCGGATCGAGCCGTGCAGCGAGTTTCCGCCGCGTGGCACAAAGCTGCACCACGTGCGCGCTACGATCGCGCATCCCCTGCGCGACATCGATGCGCAGACGCGGGCGCAGACCGTCGCGACACCGTGCCGAGGGCACGTCGATCTCGGTTCCCGGGCACACCGGGATCATCGTGCGATCGCCCGCATTGGTGTCCACGGGTCGATAGCGTTCAACCGGGTCCTCATCTCGAAACACCGAGCTCAGACTGAACAGCCCGGCGGTATCGGTGCCACGCTGAACGAGCGCGGTGATGCGCCGATCTTCGGCCCGGCCGAACTGGTGGCAGGTCCGGCAATCGTTGACGAGGCGAAGGCGGTGCGCGGTGCGTTCGCGACCGGTCATGCCACGCGGCCCCGCAAACCGTCCGTCGCGAGCAAACGTCGCCAGCAACTCGCCTGCGCGCGCATCCGTGTGCTCCCCGCACCGCCAGCGGAGCCCGACGAGCTGGTCTCCGTCGGGCCGGAGCACGGTGCAGTCGATCCCGTCGGCGGTCCAGTCGAACTGTCGAACGTCGAGGATCCGCCAGGATGCTTCGATGGGTTGATCGGGCGCATGTGCAGTCCCGGCGTACTCGACGCGCGCGGCCGACGTGCCGACCGGGATCTCGAATGACAGCGGGTCCGTCCCGAGGAGCCGGAGGACAGTTCCCGCGGGCAGCTTGAGCTCCACCACGATGTGCGCCGTGCCGTCGTCGGTGGTCGGTGGACGGACCGGCGTCGTCAGCTCGATGTAGCCGGCGGCCTCCCACTGACGTGGATCGTCGGTCGTCGTGACCCATGCCATGTCGCCTGGAACGACCGGAGGCTCGCGTGGCTCGTGCCGGCAGGCGACTGCGCCGCAGACCACCACGGCTCCCAGTGCCCAGTGGCTCATCGTGCGGCTCGAACCGCGGCGAGCGCGGCCTCCGAAACGACCCCCTGGCTGAACAGAAATGCGGCTGCGTCGATGACCTCGGTCCGATCGATGGGCGGCAGCTCCGCCCACCAGGTCCGATCGTCGATCACCTGGAGCGCGACCAGGGTGGCCAGGGAGGGAACGATCAGCACCAGGTCCGCGGTCTCGCGATGCCGTCCGAGCAACCACGTCGTCGGCGTCGCCACGGGACGACCCGCCGTGACCTCGCCTCGCTCGACCGCGAGCGTGAATTCTCGCACCGCATGCGTGTAGTGACGGACGGCGAGTCCTTCGATCCCCTGCCCCGACGGCGCGCGCAGCACCTCGTGCCGGGTGCGAGCGAAGTCCGCGAGCTCGACGATGTCCACGGGCGCTCCGTGCGCCTCGAGATAGTCGGCGAACGGCGCTGCGACGATGGTGGGGGACCAGTGCTGCGGAGGACAAGATCGCAGGTATCCAACGCGCAGTGCCTCGCACCGGGTCACGTCCCACGAGCACGCGGCCACGAGCGTGGCGCGGAACAAGGCGTCGATCGCCCCGCGCTGCTGGCGATCGACCAGCGTCGCGTAGACCCCGAAACGCTCCGTCCCCGACGACGACGGGCCAAGGACGGCTTCGCACTCCGCTGCGGAGCGGCGCCCGGCGAGCAACTCCGACATCTCCGCGAAGAACACGTCGAGCGGGACCGCCGTCATGCGAAGCGCTCCATCAGGTCCCGTGCGCGATCTGCCTCGTCGAGCACCGCATCGAGCGACGGGATGTGTTGATCCCACTCGATCAAGGTCGGCATGGGACCGCAGCGCCTGAGCACTTCGCTGTAGAGCTCCCAGACTTCGGGCGCGATGGGGGCGGCGTGGGTGTCGAGCAACAGATCGCCATCCCAGGTGTGTCCAGCGAGATGGAGCTGTCGGACGTGGCGCAGCGGAAACGCGTCGAGCAGGTCGAGGGGCGCGCGCTTCTGATTGATCGCGTTGACGTAGAGGTTGTTGACATCGAGGAGAAGACCGACCTCCGCTTGCTCGGCAATCTCGGTCAGGAACGTCGCTTCGTCCATCGTCGATCCAGGCATCTCGGCATACGTGGTGATGTTCTCGAGGATCAACGGCGTTCCTGCCGCTGCCTTCGCGGCGCGCGCGTTGCGCACCACCCGGTCAACCGCCTCGGCGTGGCGTGGCAGCGGGAGCAGATCGAGATAGTTGCGTGCGCCGATCGAGGAATAGCAGACGTGATCGCTGAAGTACGGCGGCGCGACCTCACGCACCAGCTCGACGAGCCCGTCGAGATAGCCGGGAGGCGTCTCGCTTCCGACGGAGAGCCCGACCCC
>JANOPP010000231.1:0-2995 GCA_031421915.1 Myxococcales bacterium
GCCCCAGATGCGGATCGCACCGTTCATGAAGCGGATCGCGTTGATCCCCTTCGGGTTGAGCAGGTCCTGCTCACCCTTCGACACGTTGTACTTCATGCCGAGCGCGCCACGAATGACCTCGTTCGCGGGGGCCTTGTGCACACCACGCTCGGAGTCCGTGCGCGAGTACACGCCACAGATGTGGCCCGACGGCGGAACGAAGATGTTGCCCTTGTCCGGGTCGTAGACCTGGATCCACGGGAAGTAGTACGCGCCGTACTTGGAGTCGCGCGGCTTCGGGAGCTTGTCGACGCCGCCCTGAATCGTCTCGGGGGAGTCGAGAACCGCGAACCGGTCCTTACGCGTCTCGGCGTGCGAGAGGAGCGCGTCCTGAACGGCCGGCGAGGTCTGGCCGGGAGCCGCGAGGATCGCGATCTCGTCCACCTCGTCGAAGCACTTCAGGCCGGTGCGAGCACCGGGGCCACCGTCGCGGCCGATGTACAGGCCATCGCGGCCCGGACCTGCAGCCTGCGCCACGGGCGCCTTGTCGTCCTTCTTGTCACCCGCAGCCGGCTTGACCTCGACCTTGGCACCCTCGGGGGCGCCAACGTTGACGACGAAGCAGCGCGAGCCGCCGTTGTTGAAGAAGCCGTAGACCGCGTGAGCGAGGTGCTCGCTGCAATCCTTGAAGTCACCGAACGTCTTCACGAACTGCGACCAGTTCGTGATGAGCACGGTCTCGTTGAGCGGGCCCTTGGCCGACTCGCCGAGGAAACCGACGGTGTTCGTACCGACGGCCTCGATGGGCTTTGATCCGCGATCGACTTCTTCGACGTATACGCCTGGGGACAGGTAGCTGGTTGCCATTCGATTGTTCTCCTTGTCGTTGCCGATGACGGTGGTCTTCTCCCGCCTACCGGTGCGCTGCGACCCGCAACATTGCGGAGCACAGCTGAGCTGTTATTTTTTCGGTGGTCCGAGGTCGAGCCGCTTGGCGGCGAGGAACGGAGAGCCGCTCGGGCCAATCTCCGCGATCTTGGGGTCCGTGATGCTCTTGTACTCGAGCTGGCGCGTCTGGACGCGTTTGAACTCCTCGAGCTTCTCCGGGAGGATCGGGACCGCGGTCCACGCCTGGATCGCCGGGCGCACCGGCTGATTCAAGCTGCCCCAGAACCGCGCGAGCGTTCCTTCGTCGAGGCGTGCGCTCATCAGCCAGTTGAGCTTGAAGTCGTCTTCGAACGAGAGCCCCTTGAGCCGGTCGCGCGTGATCTCGGCGTTCTCCATCACCGTGCGAATGATGAGACCGATCAAGAGCTGCTCGTCCTCGGGCGTCTGCGCCCACGCCGACAGCAAGTAATCGAGCCGGACCCAGAGCCGGCGGCGGCGGAAGAATTCCTTGATCGAACCGTCGGGCTGCGGAACCTCGACGAGCTCCGAGTTCGGGGTCGCGTCGTAGCCCTCGGGGTCGATGGAGAGCTGATAGAGGTAGGCCGAGACCGCGGGGAGCTTGCCTTCGATCGCATCCGGCTTCGGTGCCTGCTCGACGATGTGCACGCGCTTGTAGCCGTTGCGCTTGAACTCATCCTGCAGCAAACGAGAGAGCGACTCGCTCGTCTCCTTGATGATGTGATGCTGCGGCGTCGTCATCGTGGCTCGCGATCCACATCCCCCGTGGACCGCGAGAGATGGTAGCTGCAATGGCGATTCGGTAAAGCGCGATCGCGGCAAAAAAGTGGCGTCTCATTGACACGACGCACCGGCGCTGAGACATCGTCGGATGCGTGTCCTGCCGACATCTGTTCGTCTGCACCAACACCCGCGGATCGGGAAAGCCGACCTGCGGAGCCGTCGGTGAGGCCCTCGTCGGCGAGATCCAGCGGCGGCTGATCGAGCGCAACACGAGCGATGTGCTGGTGACGCCTTGTGGTTGTCTGGGTCCGTGCTTCGACGGACCCAACGCGGTCGTCTACCCCGAGGGCGTCTGGTACGGCCGGCTCTCTGTCGATGACGCGGCCGGACTCGTCGACCATCTGATCGACGGGAAGGTTCTGGCTCCGAAGATCACTGGACGACCGGGAGCGCCGGAGTCCGACTAGCAGCCAGTGACGCCGGCCAGGATGAACGGCAACCGGATCGACACGCCGCCCGACAGCCCCGTCGGCCCGAGCTCGAGCGGAATGTCACGATGCGAGGCCTCGAGGTAGACGCCGACGGAGATCGTGCCGGCGAAGATCGCGACGGAGTTGTGGTCGCTCTTGCCGCCCGCGCCGGAGCCATAGACCTCGGCGGAGAACCGGACAGCGCCCCCCAGCGTCGAGAACTCCCGACCCTGAGTCGACGTCTTCAGCAGCTCGCCGCGCAGCTCGACCCAGGTGCGGAAGTGCGGCTGGTTGACGAGCGTCTTGCCGAGCGCGAGGTAGCCGCCGGTCATGAACATCGTGTCGTCGGGCTCGCCCGCGATGTTTGTGCCGTGCTCGGCGGTACGCGAGATTCGATAGCCACCGACGATCGGACGCTGCGAGCCGATGTAGCCGACGCCGAGATCGAACGTCGTTGGCTTCCAGGCGAGCGCACTCCAGTGTAAGCCGACCAGGAGCTCGGAGCCTGGCTCGACCGCCTCGCCACCGACGACGGGGAACACGACGCCCGCCTCGATCCGCAGCGGTGGGACGATGATCCCGCCGCCTTTCGCGTCGGCAGTTCCTGCGAGCGCGCCGACGGAGACCGCGACGACCATCACACCAACGAGCGAGCTATGCATCGCGCGCGGACCTGTGCAGCGCGCGTGCCGCGACAACCCCGCGGGATTGCGTGCCCCTCCCCCGCCGGTCACCGACGCAGCCCCGGCACGCTGTGGTGCCGACGTGACGGTTCAGCCGATCGCGGCGCCGATGCGCGCGACTGGCGTTGCGGCCCACGCCTCGATCACCCGGTCCATCGTCGAGACGAGATCGTCGGTGATCTCGGTGGTGGTCACCCACGGGAAGCTGTCGGACAGCATCGATGCGAGGTCCTT
>JANOPP010000232.1:0-6408 GCA_031421915.1 Myxococcales bacterium
CGATCTTCTCGCCGGTCGCGCCGCGGGCGTCCCACGCGCGGAGGTCGGCGGCACCCTGGACGTACAGCTTGGTCGCGCCGTCGAGCGACTCGATCCCGACCTTGTGCTGGACCATCGGCGCCGCGATGACGAGCGCGCCGAACCACGCGAGCTTGGCGTCGTTGTCGATGCCCTCGACCCGCCCGAGCGACGTGTCCGTGCCGCCGCGCTTGTGCGTGACCGTTCCGTCGGCCGAGACCTCGATCACCCAGTCGAGGCGCGGCAGCGAGAACTTCCCGCCCGTGCGCTGGATGACATTCCACGCCTGCTTACCGCCGGCACCGAGCTCGATCTCGGTCGCCGTGATCGTGCCGGTCAGGCCGCATGGTCCGGCGAGCTTGTTGCCCTCACCCGTCGCGAGCAGGAGCTCGCCCTCGGCATCCGTCCACTTCAACACGGGCACGTCACCCGTCGGTGTCGGAGTCCCGGTCGGCTTCGGTGGCTCGTCGGGCGTCTTGGTGACCGCGGAGCCGGAGCCCTTCGCTCCCTGATCGGGAGCTTTCGATTTCGATTTGCAGCCGATGGCGACGGCAAGCACGGCGACGAGCGCGATCCGGATCATGGCCGGAGCATCGCAGAAACGGCCCCGAAACGGACAACGGCCGCGAGGAGTTCCCGCGGCCGCTGGTCACCGAGCGTCGAGAATCAGTTCTCGACGAACGCCTTGAGGCGCTTGCTGCGCGACGGATGGCGCAGCTTGCGGAGAGCCTTCGCCTCGATCTGGCGGATGCGCTCGCGGGTCACCTCGAAGTCCTGACCGACCTCCTCGAGGGTGTGGTCGGACTTCTCGCCGATGCCGAAGCGCATGCGGAGGACCTTCTCCTCGCGCGGCGTCAGCGTCGCCAGCACCTTGCGGGTCTGGTCGGCGAGGTTCACCGAGATCACGCTCTCGCTCGGAGAGATGATGCTCTTGTCCTCGATGAAGTCACCGAGGTGGCTGTCCTCCTCCTCGCCGATCGGGGTCTCGAGCGAGATCGGCTCCTTCGCGATCTTGAGGACCTTGCGGACCTTGTCGAGCGGCAGCTCCATCCGCTCGGCGATCTCCTCGGGGGTCGGCTCGCGGCCGAGCTCCTGGACGAGGTAGCGCGTCGTACGGACGAGCTTGTTGATCGTCTCGATCATGTGGACCGGGATGCGAATCGTGCGTGCCTGGTCGGCGATCGCGCGGGTGATCGCCTGGCGGATCCACCACGTCGCGTACGTCGAGAACTTGTAGCCGCGCTTGTACTCGAACTTGTCGACGGCCTTCATGAGGCCGATGTTCCCCTCCTGGATCAGGTCGAGGAACTGGAGACCGCGGTTCGTGTACTTCTTCGCGATCGAGACGACGAGGCGAAGGTTCGCCTCGACGAGCTCGGACTTCGCGCGATCCGCCATCCGCTCGCCCTCGTGCAGATCACGGAACGTCGAGCGGAGCTCCTGCGCGTTGCCGCGGGCCTCCTCTTCGATGATGGCGACCTTGCGCATCGCCTGCTTGATCTGCTCCTCCATCTCCTCGAAGTCGGCGACCGTCATCATGGTCTTCTTGCCGACCGCCCGCGCCTTCGCCGGGTTCGCGCGCATCTCGCGCAGCGTCTTGCGGATCTCGTTCGCCGGCGTGCCGGCCTTGCGCTCGCACTCGCGAACCTCGAGCTCGGCCTTGTCGAGCTTGATGATGATGTTCTTGAGCTGCGCGACGATCCGGTCGACCGTCGGCTTGTTGAGGCGAAGGTCCGAGAGCTCCTCGAACATCTGGGCGCGGTTGGCGCTCATCGCCTCCTTGACCTTCTTCTTCTTGCTCTCGGTCGCGCCGGCCTCGGTCAGCTTCTCCTCGAGCTTCTCGGTGTCGCGCTGGAGCTTCTTGACCTTGTCGATGATCTTGCAGACGCGGTCGACGTAGAACTGCTCGTTGAACTCGGCCTCGTCCTCGTCGATGTCCTTGACGACATCCTTGACGCGAACCTTGCCGTGGCGGAGGCGCTCGCCGATCGCGATCAGCTCCTCGACGGCGACGGTGCTGTTGAGCACGGCCTGGAGCATCTTGCGCTCGCCGTCCTCGATGCGCTTCGCGATCTCGACCTCGCCCTCACGGGTGAGCAGCGAGACGGAGCCCATCTTGCGGAGGTACATGCGAACGGGGTCGCTGGTACGCGAGTACGCGTACTCCTCGTCCTCGTCGACTTCTTCCTTCTCGTCCTTCTCGGCCGCGATGCCGGGAACGCCGGGCGGCTGATCGACGAGATCGGGACGGCGATTGCCGGTGCCGTCGACGACCTCGATGCCGTGCTCGCCGAGCGCGGACAGCCAGCCATCGATCTGGTCCGTGGACACGACGTCCTCGGGCATGTGGTCGTTGACCTCGTCGTACGTGACGAAGCCCTTGGTCTTGCCGAGCTCGATCAGCTTGTCGCGCATCGAGTTGCCGTCGCGGCCGCCACCGCCGCCGCGGCCGCCCTTGCCCTTGCGGGTCTCGGCTTCCATCGCCGCGGCATCCGCCTCGGTCGACGCGCTCGGGCGCTTGACCGGCGGCAGACCGAGCTCGTCGCCATCATCGTCCTCGACGAAGTTCGCCATCGGGACGGCGTCGTCGTCGTCGCCGAGATCAATCGGCGGCATCGCGCCCTTGGCGCCCTTGGCACCCGGAGGACCACCCTTGCCGGCCTTCTGGGCTTTCGGGATCTGGACGAAGTCGTCGTCGTCGTCGTCGCCGTCGAACTCCTCGTCGTCGTCACCGCGCGGGCGCGGCGGCTTGACGGTGCCCTTCGCAGCCTGCTTGAGAACCTTGCCAGCGGGCGCGCCATTGGCAGCGGCCTTCGGGTTCTTGGCGTCAAGCTTCGCATCGGCCTTCGTCTTCGGCGCGCCGTTGATCTTGGCATCCTTCGACGCGTCCGGCTTCTTCGCCGGCGCCGCCGCCTTGGGATCCTTCGCTGCCGGCTTACCGGAGGGCTTCGCTGCTGGGGTCTTCGCCATGTTCAGTCGACCTGCTTTCCTGGTGACGACGTCTCGTCCGAAGCAATGGAATCTTTGATCCGCGCGACGAGCTCGTGATCGCCCTTGCGCTCTGCCTCCGCGAGCCGCGCCAGCTGACGCTGGAGCTCGCGGTTGTTACTGCGGCCCGCATCGGCGAGCTGCTTGCGTAGATCGTTGCGTCCGACCTCGGTCTTGCGAGCTTCGAGGTTCTTCGCCATCGCCAGTAGAGCCGCACGTGGGTCCTTGGTCTCGGCGTACTTGCCGGACAGGACGTGCTCTGCGGTGGGTGAGATGAGGTGCACAGCGACAAGCTCGTGGAAGGGTTGACCCGCCCGAGCCGCGGAATACATGTCGCGAAGGCGTGCATCCGTCAAGAGCCAAAAAGCCTTGTCTGCCTCGGCGGTTGCGATCAGGGAAGGGTGATCTGCGAGGAGCGTGATCACCTCCAGCTCGTCGATCGGTGGCAAAGCTGCCGATGGAGTCGCTCCCGGGGCGAAATCGGGGCGATCTGTCCCGCCCGGCCCCTGCCGATCTCCGGGAGCGTTGGGGTGCCCAGGGCCCTGCGAGTAACTCCGTTGGGCGCCCTGGCCGGACGCTCCCGACGAGCCTCCGGACACCCGCGCGATCGCCGAACGCACGACGGCCATGTCCACCCCGAGTGCCGTCGCCAAGGTGTGGAGCAATAGATCACGTTTGACCTGATTCGCAACTTTCCCGAGGAGCCTGCCCGCGTCCTCGAGTGCGCGGGCGCGAGCGTCGGAGTTGCCGCGTGCCTTGGCCCACACCTCGAACGCGAAGAACTCGATGCCGCCCTGCGCGCGATCGACCGCCTCGCGGAGCTGCTCGGCACCGCCACCCGCGACGAGGCTGTCCGGATCGACGCCGTCGGCGAGCATCCCGGCGCCGCCCGACTTCCCGTGCCCGGGGCGACGGGCGACCAGCACCTCGACGTCGGCCTCGACGCACATCTGCAGCGCATGCATCGTCGCCTTGTAGCCCGCGCGATCACCGTCGTAGAGGAGGATGATCTTCTCGGTCAGCCGCTTGAGGACGTTGACCTGCTCGATCGTCAGCGCGGTTCCGAGCGGAGCGACGACCTCCGTGAACCCCGCCTGGTGCAGCGTGATCACGTCGAAGTTTCCTTCGACGAGCACCGCCCGCTTCTGCGCCTGCATGGCCTCGCGCGCCTGGGCGAGCCCGAACAGCAGCTTGCTCTTCTTGTAGACCGCGCTCTCGGGCGAGTTGATGTACTTCGGCGGCTCGCTACCGTCCTCCGCCTTGACAGGCGTACCGACGATCCGCGACGAGAATCCCGTGATCTCGCCGCCGGGCACGATCACGGGACACACGAGCCGATCGCGGTTGCGATCGTAGTAGCCGCCGGACTTCGGGCGATGGGCGATGAGCCCGACGCGCACAGCAAGCTCCATGTCGACGTGCTTCGCCTTGAGGTGATCCGCGAGCAGGCCCCACTCACCCGGCGCGTAGCCGAGCTGGAACTTCTCCGTGACCTCGGCGCTGACGCCGCGCTTCGCGAGGTACGCGCGTCCGGGTTCGCCGCGTTTGTCGGCGAGCATCTCGCGAAAGAACGCGGTCGCGACGCGGTTGATGTCGAGCATCGCGACGCGCTCGCCGCGCGCGCGCCGGACCTCGGGGTTCTCCTCGATCCGAGGGACGACGATCCCGAACCGGTTCGCGAGCTGCTCCGCCGCCTCGACGAAGCTCTTGCCCTCGAGCTCCATGATGAACGTGAAGACGTCGCCGTGCTTCGCGCAGCCAAAGCAGTGAAAGAAACCCTTGTCGGGAGACACGTTGAACGACGGCGTCTTCTCGCCATGAAAGGGGCAGAGGCCTTTCCAGTTGCGACCCGCTTTACGCAGCTGCACGTGCTGACCGATCACCGCGATGATGTCGGCGGCGTCGCGGATCTGCGTGATGACGTCGTCGGGAATCATCGTCTCGACGCGCGTCCCCCGCGCGACCCGCGAACCATGACCGATCCCTCCCCCAAACGCGAGTCAGTGCGTCGGGGATGACGGGGCCGACGGAGATGTAGGTGCGGGGCGCGCCGTCGCGCTGCGCGGACGGCTACCGTCGACGAGGACGTAGACCACCAGACCGAGCGTCAGCGCGATCCACAGGCCGAGGATGGTCTGGATGCCGCGCGTCGTCGCCTCGGACACCTTCGGGCCATGGTCTTCGTGACCCAGGTCATGCCGGTGCTTCTTGCGCGGCGTCCCGGGAACCTCGGTCGACGATGTCTCGGCGCTCATCGGCCGGATGATTCCCCCAGAATCGCGCCGCCGTCAATCAGCGGCTGGCGTCGCGCATCAGGCGGGCGAACGCGGCGCCGGCGGCGGCGGCGATCGACTCCGCCGTGTTCGACGCTGCATCGGTCTCGATGACCATGGCGATCACGCACATCACCTCGCCGCCGATCGAGATCGGCACGACGAGGAGCTCGCCCTCCTCGGGGCCGAGCTCCTCCAGCAGGAGCCGATCGATCGGTTCGAGCTCGGAGGCGGGCCCACGCGCGGTCTGGTTGCGATGCGCGACGCGCGGCACGAGGCCAGGCTGATCGAGCGGCACCGCCAGCTCGGGCTGCGGTGCGCCGGAGCGGGCGAAGCCTTTCCAGCTCGTCGCGATCTGACCGCGCAGGACCATCAGCGTCGCCGCGTGGCACGACGGCGCGAACCGGATCAGCGCATCCATGCTGAGGTCGGCGACTCGATCGCGATCGGTCGCGCGGCGGATCGCGCGGGTCGCCTCGCCGAGCGTCTTGCCGCCGACCGTGGGCTCGGCGACCCCGCTGAGAGGCGTGACTGCGACGCGGCGGATCGCGATCCTTGCGAGCTGCTTGTCGGCATCCTGCGCGTCGAGCGTGCGGACATACCTTCGGCGCTCGCGACCCGACGAGGTCTCCTGCTCGACGGCCCGCGGTACGGCGGCCTCAGGCGAGATGTCCGCCGGGAGATCGTCGAGCTCGGCGGGCGGGGCGACCGGGGCGACCGTGACCTCGATCGCGAGCTCCTCGTCGGCCAGTGTGTCTGCGCGGAGCTCGGGCGACGCGGGTCCGGGCGACGCGAGCTCGGATGTTTGCGCGGGCGCGGGTTCGGTCTGCGCGAGCGCGGGTTCGGTGGGCTGCGCAGGCGCGGGTGTCTGCGCGTGCGCGGGTGTCTGCGCGGGCGCGGGAGTCTGCGCGGGCGCGGGTGTCTTCGCGAGCGCGGGTGTCTTCGCGAGCTCGGGTGTCTTCGCGAGCTCGGGTGTCTTCGCGAGCTAGGGTGTCTTCGCGAGCTCGGGTGTCTGCGCGAGCTCGGGTGTCTGCGCGAGCTCGGGCTCGGGTGTCGCGGGCGCGAGCGCGGGTGTTTGCGCGGGCGCGGGTGTTTGCGCGGGCGCGGGTGTCTGCGCGAGCTCGGGCTC